>JBJFCH010000099.1:0-8561 GCA_051888835.1 Oliverpabstia sp.
CCCATCACTTTTTCTATATATTCTGCGCATTTTCCCATTGCAGGCTTTCGATCTTCCATATTATGGGCATCATCGCCTACAAAATGCAGCAAGTCCTTTTTCATCATTTTTTTACAAAAACGCTTCATTCCGAATCCATCTTTTCCCATAATGCTTCGGGCATTTAACTGTATGTAGACTCCCATATCTGTAAGCTGCTCTATAACGTCAAACTTGTTGTACAATGCATGATACCTCTCCGCATGAGCAATAATCGGATCATATCCACTGCTTAGCAATGTATAACACCTTTCCTGAATAAATGATAATTCCGATAACTCAGAAAACTCGGTAAGTACACAACGACTGTTATCTATTGCAAATTGGTTGTTTTCATAAAGCAGATTTACCATATCCATATTTGCATGAAATTCACATCCGAGAATAATCTGAAAATCTTTCCATCTTTTTGATGCTTCTTTCTTTACCAGTTCATATTGCTTAGTAATCTGGTTTCCGGAACATTCAAACATGCCTTTTCGATAATGGGGTGTAGCAAAGATGGTTCTTACACCGTCCTGATATTCCAGCTCCAACATTCTTAATGTTTCTTCCAGATTGTCGGCACCGTCATCCACTCCTGGTAAAATATGGGTATGCACATTAATTAACCCCGTCATTATTTCCTCCTGACCACTATTCGACTTATTTCCTAGTAACTATATCACTTTTTGAACTTTAAGGCAATATTTAATCCCCTTTTAGTTCATTTTTATTAGAATGGTCAAACTATATGATATTGAAATACGATTCTTACATTATTTTTTACAAACTTATAAAAGGAGGATTTGCCCATGACGCAATCACAGGAAATCGGCTCACGCATGAAAAAGCAACGGGAACTTCTCGGCTTAACCCGGGAACAGCTTGCTGAAAAACTCGACATCACTCCACGCTTCTGCTATGACCTTGAATTGGGCTTAAAAGGAATGTCTGTCTCTACTCTTTCCAAACTAAGCGAAACGCTGAATATTACAGCTGATTATCTGTTGTTTGGAGAAAACGGTGAAGAACAGGGATTGGCAGAAGGTATCTCTCTCCTGAGAACTTGTCCTGTACAAAAACGTTCCTATCTCAATCGCATCATCAGCGAATATAATCGTGCTCTGAAAGATTGATCATGAGGAGCCTGCACACTTTGAGCACTGATGTGCAGCTGGTTTTGCAGTTTTTCTCTGCGCATCGTGTGCATCCCCCGGTGGGTTTTTATATCACAGAAAAGTCAGCAGACTTTCCTGTGATATAAAAAAACAGGATACCCACTTGCCACATGGATATCCTGTTTCTTTTATAGATTTATTCTGTTTTATTGTTTTTTCAGTCCGACCGCCTGTCGATGATATACCTCATACCGATCCCGGATAATGCCTTTCGGACAGGCAATCACTCCTCTGTTTTCATAAGGATCATTAAATATGTAAGAATCCTCATCCTCCCCCACCAAAAGCATGCAATGCTCATTGGAAATCCAAGTAAAGTTCTTTCCTGTGTCCAGCAGTTTCCATTCCGGTCCTATGATTGGTTCTCTCATATTGATAGAATTCCAGAGGATCACCGGCATATCCTGCTTAAGATATGTCTCCACCAGCTCATCCAGATCTTTCCCGGTTTCGTCACAGACCTCATATGTATCCCCCACAATCTTCCCAAGGGCTTCGCAGATCACGGGAGCATAGCACCCAAAAGAATCCGGATCATAGGGACTTCCCACAAAGTATTCCCAGGGATCCGGTCCGTATAAAACACCGTCCCTTGTCTCAAAATCTCTCATTCTCAGATAGTTTTTTATAAAATCATCAACCGAAATATCATACCCCAGATAATGCAAAAGCATGACCGTAGTCACGCTTTCACATCCCGTAGGGTATTTTTCACTTTGATCGATGTATGGAACATCAATTTTAATCATTCTTAAGCTCCTGTCTTTGCATCCTCTTTCAAACTTCTGGACCGGATCACTTCCAGCACTGCAACCAGAATCACCAGACTGAGTACCAGAGTGATAATCCAGTTCTTACACAGACCTGCGATCACATAACCCACTGCGGATACCGCTGCAACTACCATCGCATACTGCATCTGTGTTGATACATGATTGATATGGTTACTCTGTGCACCCGCCGAAGACATGATCGTCGTATCCGAAATCGGAGATACATGATCACCACAAACTGCACCTGCAAGAACTGCAGATACGGATATGATCATCATTTCCAGATTCTGACCGCCAAACAGAGCAATCACGATAGGAATCAGGATTGCAAATGTACCCCATGAAGTTCCGGTTGAGAATCCAAGGAACAGACCAACTGCAAACATGATCACAGGAATCAGAATACTTGCAGAAGCGTTGCTTCCTACAACACCTTTTACAAAATCACCAAGGCACAGAGCATCGCCCACACCTTTCAGTGTCCATGCCAGAATCAAAACCATAACAGCCGGGATCATCAGCTTGAAGCCTTCCACAAGACTGTTCATGAATTCTTTAAAGCTGACTACTTTTCGCGGCAGATACAGAATCATCATAAAGATAATCGTGATAAATGTTGCAAAAATCAAACTGGTCTCAGCATCACATCCTGCAAATGCATCAATCAGATTGGTGGCTCCGCCAAGAATACCGGTGTAGATCATGGCACCTACTGCAGATACGATCAATACTGCAATTGGAAGAACCAGATCAAATACACGGCCATTTGTGGAAATCTTATCTTCTGCCACATTGTCAAATTCTTCTGCTCCGCTGGTGAACAGATCGCCCTTAGCTGCATTCTGCTCGTGAACTTTCATCTGACCGAAATCAAATCCCCGACAGACAATATAAATTACCATAACAATTGTCAGTATCGCATACAGATTGTATGGAATCGTACGAAGGAACAGCTGGAAACCTGTGATTCCCGCATCATCCGGCACATAGGAATTGACCGCTGCTGCCCAAGATGAAATCGGTGCAATGATACAGATCGGTGCTGCTGTTGCATCAATGATATATGCCAGCTTTGCACGTGATACTTTATATCGGTCAGTAACCGGGCGCATAACAGAACCAACGGTAAGACAGTTAAAGTAATCATCTACAAAAATCAGCATTCCCAGTCCACTGGTTGCCAGAAGTGCTGACTTCTTACTTTTAATTTTATTGCCTGCCCAGTTTCCGTAAGCTGCAGAACCTCCGGACTTCTGCATCAATACGATAATCATACCCAACAAAATATCAAAAATCAAAATGTTCAGATTCATGTTTTCTTTCATGATATCGAACAGTGCGTTGAACGCATCCCACGGAACAAATCCTGTGTAAAACAGAACGCCGACAATGATACCAATCAACAGTGAGCTGTACACTTCCTTTGTGATGAAGGCCAGCACGATTGCCAGAACAGGCGGAACCAGGGCCCACCATGATCCGATAAAGATAGAACTATCCATACACTTCTCCCTCCTAAAGCGTTAAAGTAAAATTTTCGAGTATTATAACATATTCTGTATAATTATACAACAAAACCTTTTCTATTTTGTCAAAAAATTCAGCAAAAAAACGGTTTATCGTCTTTATTCCTCTTTTTCTTCTAAATTTTTTATTTCGCAGGCTACTTCATCCGCAATCGCAGCTGCGCCTTCCGCATTCAAATGAACTCCATCCGTGTTATACCACTCCGGATGATTTCCGGTCAATTCATATAAATTGATGACAGAAAGTTCTTTTTCATTTCCGATTTCCAGAATCACCTGTGCTTCCTCACTGATGATGGAATCAGAAGAAGCTCTCACATCGGCAATGATTTCACCACTCTGATATAAGACCGACGGTGTCAGCAAGATCAGCGTTGGTTTCGTATCAAGTTTCTCATATTCTTCAATCAACGCCTCATAGTCTTTCCGAAACGTCTCACTGCTTTTCCAATTTCTCTCTTTTGTATCATTGGTTCCCAACATAAGAACAACTATATCCGGTTCAAAAGAAACGCTCTGTTCGTATCTTTTTTCCTCCCAATAAGACTGATCCCCTTCTTTCTGAAGAGCAGCACCATTGACACCGAAATTTCCTACTGTATAATAGTCCGTACCCAGCAGATTTTGAAGTACCATCGGATAACAATTCTCTTCTCTGTCTTCTACACCCATACCGTAGGTAAGGCTATCTCCCACACAGGCAATCTTCACTTCCTTTTTCGGATTGATCATCTGAATCAGATTCCATGCCACCAGAACGATGGCGACAAGAATCAATGCCTGCGCCCGTTTTTTTCTTTTGTCATTATTCATTTACGTCCGCTCCATCTTTGCTATAATTTGCTTTATTATAATCTATTTCCATATCATCTGCCAGCTTTTATGCATATTTTAATAATTTCTTTACGATTTCCTTAATTTTTCTCCGTTTTTATTCTTGTATTTCTGTCAGTAAATAAGTAGAATATCTCTCAGACTTTAACTATAAATTATATAATATTTGAGGTAATATCATGGAACAAACAACAGCACAGCCGGACAAGCAGCGCGAATATCTTTTTGACAACTATAAAGTACTTTTGATTATCCTCGTGGTCATCGGACATTTCATTGAGCCCAACTATGAGCAAAATCCCTTTTTATACGAATTGAAATGGGGGATCGTGGCATTTCACATGCCGGCATTTATTTTTATTTCCGGATATTTTTCGAAAAAAATTCCTTCTATTAAAAAAATGATCAGCGGACTGATCATTCCTTACTTTGTCTATGAAATTTTATATTATCTGCTCTATACCTTTATCCTTGACAAGGAGACCGGTTTATATTTTGCAAGGCCCAAGTTTTCCCTGTGGTACCTGATGGCACTTTTCGCCTGGAGAATTCTGGCACCTTTTGTCCAGAAAATACCGGGGAAATTCGTTCTGTCGATCACAGCCGGACTGTTGATCGGACTTACCAACCTGGATAACTTTCTATCCATTCCGAGAATTGTATTTTTCTTCCCATTTTTCCTTGCCGGCCTTAACTTTGACAGTTCACGGCTTACCCGTTTTCGCAACAGAAAAGGATACATCGGGGCTCTGACAATTCTTGGTGCTCTGGCAGTATTTCTATTCACAGATGAGCGTCACCATAGTCTTTCCCCTCAGATTTTCTATGGACGCTATTCCTATCATGACTTGGAGCTTGGAAATCCGGAAGGAATCCTGATACGGATCCTTTGTTATGCCGTATCTTTCCTTTTAATCTATCTTTTTATGTTGGTCCTTCCCACCGAAAAGAAATCCTACTCCTATCTGGGAGAACGGACTATGGCAATTTACATTTTCCATGGATTTATCTACAGCTGCCTGAAGTATGGCTCTTCCGTGCTCTCGTCTGTCGAGAGCAATCTGGAGAGCATCCTGCTGTTAGGCTTCTGCCTTTTCCTGGTATGGTTATTATCACGGAAACCTTTTGTTGCCGTAACCAATAAAATCGCACATCTATTTTGATTGTATAAGAATCTGGTGCAAAGTTTCCACTGCGCGCCAGAGTACCGCTTCATGAAAATCAAACTTTCCGCTGTGCAGTGGATAGTTTTCCTCCCCTTTCTTCTCTGCCGTAAAAACCAGGAACAGTCCTTTTGCATATCGGAAATAATAAGCGGCACTGTCTCCTGACAGATACAGCTGTGTCACAAGCCGGCTGTCCTCTCCCCAGATTTCATCTCCGACTTTCAGACCCAGATCCACCATACTGTCATCATTGATGATCGGCGGTATGGGCTCTTCATCAATTTCCACTTGAATTACTGTATTGGTCTCTGTCTCAATCTCACTGATTTTTTTCAAAAACAATTCTCTCAGATTTTGATAATCTTTCAGATCACAGCTTCTGAGTGTACCCTGCAAAACCGTATCCTCAGCTACCACATTTTTTGCTTTTCCGCCCTGGATCATCCCGATTCCCACGATAAATGGCCACTTTGACTGATACGTCTGATTCAGCTCATGGGCGGTTTCTATGATCTTTGCTGCTGCATAGATGGAGTCAATCCCACGTTCACTGCTGCTCCAGTGGGCAGCTTTCCCCTTTATCTCAATCTGCACAGAACCAATGGCTGCAGTAGATGCTCCTCTGTGCAGCTCCATTCCCATGGGAGCATCATTGACATAATGAAACATCAAGAATTGATCCACATGAGGATTTTCCATGACACCTGCATCCAGCATGATCTGTGTACCCTGTCCGTTTTCTTCTGCCGGCTGAAAGATAAACTTTACATTGACCGGAAGAAGATACTGGTATCTGACACAAATCTTTGCCAGCACCAAGGCAGTAGCCAGTATGGCATCATGACCACAGGCATGCATGATCCCGTCATACTGTGATTTCCACGGTACATCATTTTGCTCCTGAACAGGAAGCGCATCCATCTCTGCCCGCACTGCCACAGTTTTACAGTGATAGCGTTTCTCTTCCGGAGCCCACACCATGGCGGTAACTCCATTTTCGCCCACCATTTCCGGTCTCAGACCCAGACCTTTCAGATACTGAAAAACATAATCAGCAGTCTCTTTTTCTTCCATACTCAGTTCCGGCCAGATATGAAAATATCTCCGAAGACTGACCAGTTCCTCCTGATAAGAGGAATACGGTATTTGATTCATCCTGTTTTTCCTCCCTGTGCTTCTATTTTTTCTGCCAGATCATTCAGATAAACCCACCGCTCCATTTTTTCATCCAGCTGTGATTCCGCTGCTTCCTTTTCTTTTGTCAGCTCATTCAATTTACCTGAATTTGTTGCATTTTTCATGATCTCTTCGTCCAGCTTTTCTATCTTCATTTCCAGAGTGGCAATATCATCATCGATGGTCTCATATTCTCTTTGTTCTTTGAAAGTGAATTTAAGCTTTGTCGGTCGATTCTGTTTCCAGTCTTTGGATGTATTTTTATTCTCATCAGGACTCTTTTTAACTCCTTCACCGTTCTTTGGCGATAAGTTTCCTTCCGAGCCTGCACTAAATATTCTCTCTTTCGCTTCCTTATAGTCGGTATATCCCCCTTCATACTGCAGAATGTGACCATTGCCGTCAAATTCCAGAATCCGGTCTGCCACATTGTCCAGGAAATAACGGTCATGTGATACGGTGATCACAATACCGGAAAACATATTCAGATAATCCTCCAGTATGGTAAGCGTAGGTATATCCAGATTATTTCCTGCTTCATCCAGAATCAGTACATTGCTGTTCTGACAGAGAACTCCCAGAAGATACAGTCTTCGTTTCTCTCCGCCGGACAGTTTTCCGATAGGCGCATACTGCATATCCGGTGTAAATAAAAACCGTTCCAGCATCTGAGAGGCACTGATTCTTCCTTCTTTTGTGATGATATATTCTCCGATCTCTTTCACATAATCAATCACTCGCTGGCTGTCGTCCATATGCTGTTCTTCCTGAGCAAAGTAGCCGATCCTGACTGTCTCTCCCGTCTCGATCACTCCGGAATCCGGCTCCACCAGACCTGCCAGCATTTTCACAAAAGTAGATTTGCCGCAGCCGTTAGGACCTACAATACCTACTTTCTGATTTTTCAGGAAAATATAGCTGTAATCTTCAAGAATCTTCTTTTCTCCAAAGCTTTTACTCAAATGATACAGCTCTATCGTCTTTTTTCCCATCCTTGTCTCGATGGAATCCAGTTCCACTGTCTGATCCTGTACCGGAGCGGAACCATTTTTCAAAGCTTCCAGTCGTTCCAGTCTTGCTTTCTGTTTTGTGGTTCTTGCCCGACATCCTCTTTTTGCCCATTCCAGTTCTATTCGGAGTATACTCTGGCGCTTCCGTTCTGTGGCAAGCTCCATTTCTTCCCTCTCCGCTTTCAATTCCAGAAAACCGGAATAATTTGACTCATAGCTGTACATTTTCCCGTGACTGATCTCCAGAATTTTGTTGGAAACCTTATCAAGGAAATAGCGGTCATGGGTAACCATCAAAATAGTTCCCCGAAATTCTCTCAAATATCCTTCCAGCCACAGGATCATCTGTTCATCCAGATGGTTGGTGGGCTCATCCAGCAAAAGTACATCAAAGTCAGATGCCAATACCTTTGCCAGCGCAACCTTCCTTCTCTGCCCGCCGGACAGATGCTCAATCAAAGTATCATATTCTGTAATACCCAGCTGATTCAGATTACTCTGCACCTTCCACTCCGCTTCACTATCCTGTGTATAAGACAAAACGGTGGCATGAGGCGGAAAGACAGGATTCTGGGGAAGATATGCGATTTTCAGACTGTTTTGTCTGATGATCTGCCCCTCATCTGCCTCTTCCATCCCTGCCACCATTTTCAGCAAAGTAGTTTTTCCCGTGCCATTGATTCCGATGATTCCGATCTTATCACCCGCATGGATTCCAAAAGATGCATCATCAAAAACCGTTTTTTCTCCATATATTTTACTGATGTGTTCAATATTAATTACATTCATCCGGAACGCTCCTTCAATCCTTTATGACACAACTATCATAAAGGATTTTGAAAAAAACGTCAACGAAAAGGAGTAAAATACTCTTTTT
>JBJFCH010000099.1:8661-14691 GCA_051888835.1 Oliverpabstia sp.
ATATAAATCAGTAATAATATCCACGCACTTATCAATTCCCAGTACTCCACTGTCCAGAGTAATATGATAATTCTGTATCTCTCCCCATTCCATATTGGTGTAGAAATGATAATATGCTTTTCTCTTCTTATCTTTATCCTGCAGACGTTTTTCCGGAGCTGCCATTGTCTCACCATAAATTTTGACGATACGCTCTGCCCGTTTGTCCGCTGCTGCATGGATAAATACTTTCAGGCAGTTATCATGATCTCTGAGAATATAATCTGCACAACGTCCCACAATCACACAGGATTCTTTTTCCGCCAGTTCAAGAATAATCTCTCTTTGTACTTTCCAGAGATAATCCTGTACGGAAGTACCATTATAAGAACTTCCGTAGGAAAATGCATTGGCAAGCCAGCCTCCGTGAGAAGCATATTCGCCTTTCTCAGCAATAAACTCTTTTGCCAGCCCGCTTTCCTGAGCAATTTTTTCAATCAGTTCTGAATCATAACAGTGAATTCCGAGTTTTGCCGCAACTTCTTTTCCGATGGTTCTTCCGCCGCTTCCAAATTCTCTGCTGATCGTGATAATTCTATTACTCATTTTCTCTCCTCCTTTACCTTATCATCTTTTAAAGTTCTGTATGTGTAAATAATTACGATCACAGAAATCACAAATGTAAGTACATCCGAAACAGGCATGGAATACAATACTCCGTCCAACCCAAAGAAAATCGGAAGGATCAGAGCAAATCCGACTCCGAAAACAACCTCACGCACCATAGAAAGCATTGTGGATACAAGTGCTTTTCCCAGAGACTGCAGGTAAATAAAGGTTGCCTTATTGACTGTTGCCAGAATAACCATACAAAGATAAATGCGGAAACATCTCAATGCAAATTCCGTATAATATGCGCTTTCGTTTGCCGCACCGAACAGTTTGATCAACTGTCCCGGGAAGAATTCCACGATGATAAATGCCACAGCTCCTACTGCTGCCTCAGCGATCAGCAGACGGGTAAAGAGATGTCTTGCTCTGTCTTTTCTTCCCGCACCGATATTATATCCTACGATCGGGATACATCCGGCAGCCATACCTACTGCGATGGAAATGACGATCTGGAATACTTTCATAACAATACCAACGACTGCCATAGGAATCTGTGCATATTCTTCCTGTCCGAAAATCGGATCCAGCGCTCCGTATTTCCGAATCATACTGTTGATGGCTGCCATAGCTGCCACCAGAGAAATCTGTGACAGGAAACTGCAGATACCCAGCGGCAGATATTTCTTCATCAGTCTTGTGTGGAACCGGAAACTGCTCTTTTCAATCTTTACCGCTTTCATATGGCAGAGATACCAGATTGCCAGGATCGCTGTCAACACCTGTCCTGCTACTGTCGCAACAGCTGCACCCATCATACCCCACTTAAATCCAAAGATGAACACCGGATCCAGAATAATGTTAACGACTGCACCTGCCACTGTGGAAATCATGGCAAATTTGGGACTTCCATCAGAACGAATAATCGGATTCAGAGCCTGACCAAACATATAAAATGGAATTCCCAATGTAATATAGAAGAAATATTCTTTGGAATGATGGAAGGTTTCTTCATTTACCCTTCCTCCAAACAGTGTCAGGATCTGATTAGAAAAAATCAGATAAATAGCTGTCAGGATCAAGCTGCAGACAATACACAAAATCACTGCACTTCCGATACTTTTATGTGCATTTTCTTTTTCATTGGCACCAAGGCTGATACTTACGAATGCACAGCAGCCGTCACCGATCATCACGGCAATTGCCAGTGCCACTACGGTCAACGGAAATACTACTGTATTGGCTGCATTGCCGTAGGATCCCAGATATGTAGCATTTGCGATGAAGATCTGGTCTACAATATTGTACAAAGCTGCGACTAACAGGGAAATAATACAGGGAACTGCATATTTCTTCATCAGTTTCCCCAATGGTTCTGTTTCCAGAAAGGAATTTGATTTCTGATTCATTTTATTTACCTCCATTTATTTACATATTTCTTTTTTGATTCTCTGCACAGCGGCATCCACCGCTGACACATCGCCCAGTATTCCAAGGCAGGTCAGATGCTGCGGACAACTTCCCGGAATTTCAAAAACTTCTACTCCGGACGCTTTTTGTGCCAGATCACTTGCGTAGATCAAATCACAGACATCACCATGCAGCAAAGCCAGTGCTGAATGCTCCAAAAATGCTTTCTCCAGTTCTTTTTTCCGGGTTCTTCCCAAAATTATTTCTTTGGTACCTTCCGAAACGGTCTTCATAACCCTGATTTTCATTTCATGCTCTGCCATATTCTCCCTTCCTTTCCACACACAAAAAAAACGAGCAGTATTCATCAACTGGACTTACGTGACAAACACTACTCGTTCTTCTTTATATTATATTATTTTACTTTCAACGTACTCAATGATAACATATTTTTTTTGCTGTGTCAAAATACCAAATTTATTTTTTTTACACTAAATCCCCTTTTTATACAACACAAACGAATACACAATCGGAACAAGTACAGAAACCATAAGAATAGCAACGAGCAGCCAGCCCAACTGTAAAATTCCATTGATAAGAAAAACAACTCCACTCAAAATCCACAGCCAGGAAGCAAGACGATGCGTCCGATTCCAGTTTTCTTCACTGTCCAATGTCCATGGAATCTTGATTCCGACAGTATAGTTTTGTTTTACCTTATGCATATAGTTTCCAAGAATCAGAAACATAATTCCGACCATAATATTTACGATCATCCCAATATTTACTTCTATGCCAAGGGCAATCGCGTAAGAGGACAGACAGCAGATCAGCGATGCAGCCGGAACGATCCATATGATAAACTGAAACATCTTTTCACTGATATTTTTTCTTCTGGGATCATTCGTCGTCACACCGATACATAACAGATGCATGGCAAGTAAAAACAACGGAATTCCAAATACAGCCACCGGCTTACTGCTCCATCCATTCGCTGCATTGGCACTGTCAAAATGAGTTGCAATCTCATCCGGAAGACGATTCCAGAGAATCAGCCCCACAAACATCGGGCTAATAGTCACGAGACTTGCAAGAATGATCATCCATTTATTTTTTTTCATCATTTTCATTTCCTCCTGTAAGTTCTGTCAGCCAAAGCAGAACTTCTTCCACCACCGTTGTATTTAATTCATAAAAAACATAGTTCTTAACTTTTGTCTCCCATACCAGATCCGCCTTTTTTAGAACACTCAGATGATATGAAATCGTAGCACCTGTCATATCAAAATGGCTGCCGATCTCACCCGCTGACATTTTTCCGTTTTTTAAAAGCTGGAGAATTTCCCGCCGGACCGGATCTGACAAAGCTTTAAAAGTTTCTGCAAAAGACATGTCATCACCCCTTTTAATATTTAGAAATTATTCTAAATATATAGTATCATTCCGTTCAGGCTCTGTCAATCAGTATTTAGAAATTATTCTAAATACTTTCCAATTTTCCATTTATCTTTTATAATATGGATGAAACAAGGGAGAAAATGTCAACATGAGGAGGATTCAATTATGCAAACTATCATCGCCCTTTCCCAATGTGGTGCATCAGAAAACATGGAAGAAAACCTTCTTATCGCAGCCCAATACATGAAATCCGCCAAACAGGCACACGCTTCCATGGTCGTTTTTCCTGAATATTTTATGATGCCTTACACTGCGTCTGATCATCAGTATGTAACAAAAGCCCAGAAACAGAGTGGGGCTTTCGTCTCCCGGATGGCACAGCTGGCACAAGAATATGGTTTATGGGTCATTTTCGGAATGAATGAAAAACCGGATCCTCATGAATACGATAAACCCAATAAGTGTTACAACACACTCATCATTCTCGATTGCAGCGGAAATCATCGGGGCTTTTACCGCAAACAGCATCTTTTCGATGCCTTCAACTGGAAAGAATCCAATGATACTATTCCGGGAGATCTCACTTTTTCTCCCCTGGAAACACCCTTCGGTAAACTGGGACTTGGTACCTGTTATGATCTTCGCTTTCCTGATGTAGCACGAAAGCAGGCACTGGACGGGGCACAGATCATGATCTATCCATCCGCCTGGGTAAAGGGTGAACTGAAAGACATTCACTGGAAAACCCTTCTGCAGGCCCGCGCTATCGAAAACAGTATGTACGTAATCGGCTGTTCTCAGTATACACCTGATACCTATCTTGGTAAAAGCTGTGCCTTTGATCCGATGGGAAGACTTCTGGCTGAAGGCGGTTCCAGAGAAGAAATGATTCTTGTTCCTGTTATTCCGGAGGAAACTGAGAAAGCGCGAAATCTAATTCCTTCTCTGTTGTCGGAATTAGAATAAAAGTGTGTATCGAATTTCCCTCATAAAAAGAACCGATACCTTACCGGCACACATCGCCTGTTTTGTGCCGTAAGAGATCGGTTCTTCTTCTCATTCTTTATTATTCTGTCTTATTTTCTCATGGTTTTCATTTTCATGACTCAAAACCACAGGTGGTGTCAGAGAGGGATACAATTCCTTATAAGATTCTCTTTCCGCATCTGATACGATCCCTGCCGGTATCAGCCCGGTACAATCTGTGGTTGAACATGAGAAAAAATCTCTCTCATGAGAAATCCCATAAAAATCCTTCTCATCGCTTTCCTTTTTCTGAACCTGATAGCCTTTTTTCCGATATTCCGGAACTTTTTGATCCATAATGATACCTCTTCTCTTTCCTTGGATGATTATTGAAACCAAATAATTCAACACTATCAGTATATCCAGGACTGGACATTTCATACGGAGAACATATTACCACACGATCTGAGCTGCTCCCCATGTAAGTCCCGCACCGAATCCGGACATCATCAGGCGGTCACCTTTTTTCAGCATTCCGCTCCGATTCAACTCATCAAGCAGAATCGGTATACTTGCTGCGGAAGTATTACCATATTGGTCCATATTCATCGGAAATTTTTCTTCCGGTTCTTTTAGTCTCTTTGCTGCGGACTGTATGATCCTGCTGTTTGCCTGATGGAGAAGATACCAACGAATATCTTCTTTCTCTGTTCCTGTCATTTCCAGCACTTCCTGGATACATTCCGGAACTTTTTTTACTGCAAATTTGAATACTTCCTGCCCATTCATCTGAATATAAGCCGGACCTTCTGTACGATTGGTTCCCGAACAGGTAAGGACTTCACCCTTATCTCCGTCTGCATGCTGAACAAACCCTTCCAGTCCGGTTTCGGACGCTTCAACCACTGCAGCTCCTGCTCCATCTCCAAAAAGGACACAGGTAGAACGATCTGTCCAGTCTACCAGCTTGGATAAAACTTCCGTCCCAATGATTAATGCTTTTTTATAAATTCCCGCTGTAAAGTACGCATGTGCCGTATTCAGAGCAAATAAAAATCCTGAACAGGCTGCACTGAGATCAAATGCCACCGCATCTTTGGCTCCGATTTCTTTCTGTACCATACACGCGGTTGACGGAAATTGCATATCAGCCGTACAGGTTGCAACGATAATCAGCTCTATCTCATCTGCTGAAACGCCTGCATTTTCCAGTGCCCGTTTCGCTGCTTCCGATGCCATCCCTGCACCGGTTTCCCCTTCTGCCACATGGCGATTTCTAATACCCGTTCTGGAAGAAATCCACTCATCACTGGTATCTACCTGTCTGGATAACTGATCATTGGTTATAATATTTGTGGGAAGACAGCTGCCTGTCCCAATAATTCTCGTTGTCATATATTTTCCTCGTTTATATTTTGATTATCAAAGTATTTGTCTATCAAAGTATAGTACAGGCTTCAGAATTTGTCAATATAGAACTAATTAAGGGGTGTCTTTTATGACACCCCTCATCACCAATTTTCGGTATCATTTTTGTAAAATATCAGTTTACTTAATGATCCCACTTTCTTTAACATTTTTTACCGCTCTCTGTATCGCATCTTCATCCTGAACAAGTGCGACTCTCACATATCCTTCTCCCGACGGTCCAAACGCACTTCCCGGTGT
>JBJFCH010000100.1:0-14635 GCA_051888835.1 Oliverpabstia sp.
TTTGGAAACTGACCGCTCCGAACACGATTCATAATAACCGCACCCACAGCCACTTTACCGGTATGACTCTCTCCGCCGGCTTCGCACTCGATGATTGCTGCCAACAGATCCAGTTCTCCTGATCCAGCCGCTACAGATCCAGATGCTGCCTGCTGAGCCTGATACTCTTCCACAGAAATGGCTGTAGCTTCTTCTATTTTAATATACTCCGCATTCATGTACGCCGGACCATTGTCTCCATTGTCAATCTGATACCAGTCTCCCTCCTGGCCCAGAATCTTTACCGTACTTCCCTTTATTTTAGATCCGATCTGCTTTCCATCCAGCGATGGAGTATTCCGGATTCTCAGGGAACTGGCTGTGACAACGCCCTGGTTTCCATATGTCCCTTCATAGAGGTTTTTTGCCTCATCAGCAAATGCAAGCAACTCTGTTTTTACATACCCTTCAACTTCTCCGGACTCAACTTTTGTCCATTCTCCCTGCTGCTCTATCACCTCAGCCGCTGCTCCCTTCGGCAGCACTCCTGCTTTGTCAGCTTTCTCAGATGCTTCTACTCTTACATTTGCATATGTTTTTACGTCTGCTGCTGCTTTATTCTCCCAATCAGCAGCTTCCAGAACGGAAGCAGTGGAATTATCATTTGTAATCTCCGTGGTTGTACCATCTGCATACACCAGAGTCCCTGCACCTGCGCTCATCACAAGTACACTCCCCAGGATTCCTGCCGCCTTCCAACTTCTATTTGCCATGATGACCTCCTAATGTTTTCGTTCTTTTTACGATTTGTTACATAATTATTAAATCATGTTACGGATAGATTGTAGCAGAATTACTTTTTCCTGTCAACACAAACTTCTCCCCATATTTTTCCCTTTGACGACAGCAGGCTTTCCCACATATGGTATCCGCAAAGCCACATATTGTTTTTGTTATACCAATTCGGCAGAAATTTTTTTAAATTTTTCTTACAATTTCTTACGAAATTGAAGAAAAAAGAAGTGTTATACCTGTTTTTCTTTCAGATATAACACTTCTTTTCGTCATTCTTATAACGCCGGTACATCCGTTCTTCGCGGATCCAGTATCTGGCTCGCATCAAACAAATCACTGGTCCGGTTTGTCTCCCCGTGAACATCATTCCACAAACGGTAACCATCCAGATTTCTTCTTCCCTGTCTTACATAATTATCACGTATCTGCAGGAAATATTGCGTAGAATCTACATTGCAGTAAAAATTAAAGCCCTGGCTCTTCAAATAATTGAATTTTTCATTGTCCGCACTGTAATCATGCCAGTCTGACAAGTCTTGTCCATGTGCGAATATAATTGTATCGGTATCCCCTACAAGCGGTGCCACATAGCTTTTCCATTTTTCTGTATCTGTCTGTATCCTTTCCAGGCTGGCATCTCCGATACGTATGTGCCCCCAGGTATGGCTGGCAAATTCCCAGCCGTCTGCTTTGATAGCATCCGCCACTGTTTTTGCCTGAGCACATTCATTATCCCAGTCAAACTCCGGATGTGCAGTCAACCATGCCTGCTGATCAGAAGTAAGATTTTCTCCTGTTTTATATGCAATATCTGTTCGATATCCCAAAATTCCGTTATATCCGGTAAGCGCGATCATCCCCTTCGCCCCTTTATAAGAAGCATCCGGATGTTCTGCGATAAACTGATCAAGAAGTGGTACACAATCGTAGGCCCCTGTGACTGTGGTTCCATCCGCCTGCACATACTCACAGACTGGCTTCCCATTTTCATCCAGCACTATTTTGGAGGCGATTCCCCGTCCGTCATAACTGTGATAATAACTCAGATCATCCAACGATAACACAAAGGCTTTCTTTCCCGCAGGAAGTTTCAGGTCAGGATTGGCTGTAAAGTGTACATTTCCACTTTCATCTGTTGTCTGGACTACCAGATCTCTCAGACGTACCAGCACGTATCCATTATCATACATCGCCTGTGTGATCTTATTAAATTCGTCTACTGTGGTCATCCACTGTTTAAAACCGGCAGAAAGGCTGTCATCTCCGGCAAATCCACGATCCGGGTCCACTACAAGAGAATGATAAAAGATATGAGTCACTTCTGCCATATTGACCGGAACACAGCTGTCTCTGGTTGTCTGATATTCAGCTATTTTTGTGGAAATCTCCGGATCCTCCGAAGCTCCTGCCAAAGAATTCAGTTTTTCGATGGCTGCGTCATAATCATATGTGGCTGCAAGATAAGCAGCTTCTTCCATTACCGCCGCTTTATCTTCTGTAGCCGGCTGAACAGATGTATCTTCTGTAGCTTCCGGTGTCAGCTCTATCTCCGGTTCCAGAGAAGGTGTTGCTTCTTCCTTCGTAACCGGTTCCTGTTCCTGCTGCTCCGGCTTTATGGTACGTATCAAAAAGAACACGCATACCCCTAAAATTACCAGAAGCACAAGCAATATTACCATTTTAATAATCAGTGACTTTTTCTTTTTCCGACGTCGAATCTCTTTCTTACTGAGAGCTTCTTTTTTTCTTCCCATTTCTGATACCCCTTTCTCTCTTTTATACTATACTTTCGGATGTTCTGCGCTGCCTTGCTGCCTCATACATCAGTATGGCCGATGCCACACCGGCATTCAGAGATTCCAGATTACCCTTCATCGGAATCCTGATCCAGTAATCTGCCTTCTTCGACAACTCTTCCGTAAGTCCGTTTCCCTCATTTCCAATGAGAAATGCTGTCCCTTTCCGGTAATTCTCCCGGTCGTAGTCTTTCTCCCCTCTTAAATGTGCCGCATACGTTGACACTTTATTTTTTTTAAACCATTCCCATATTTCCTCTATAGAATCTGTGCAGATAAAAGGAACCCTGTATATGGAACCCATCGTGGATCGGATCGTTTTAGGATTGTAAATATCCACACAGTTTTTTGTCATAATGATTCCTGTCACGCCGGCTCCTTCAGCTGTACGAAAAATAGTCCCCACATTGCCGGGATCCTGCAGATCTTCCAACAGCAAATACAAAGGTGGCTCTCCCAAACCATTCATTTCTTCCAACCGATAGTGATATTGCCTGACAATGGTCAGAATTCCCTGAGGGGTAAGAGTATCACTCATCTGAGAAAATACCGATTCTTTCACTACCTCATAGTCTATTCCATCCAACAGCTTCCTATGTCCTTCATCCGAAATAAAGCTCTCCGACACATACGTTTTTACAAGCCGTTCACGAGGAGCTTCACGAAACATTTTTACGCCCTCCACCAGAAACACATCCTGTTTTTTGCGTTCTCTGGACTTTCGGCTAAGCTGCATAATCTGCTTCACCTGTGCATTGTTTGTACTTGTTATCATAATATCTCCTGATAATCTGAACTAAGGTTGCGAAAAGACAGCGGCACACCGTGCAATCCGGCACACCGCTGTCTTTTATTCCATGTCTTTTCCGGGCGAAATGTCACTTCTTATAGTTAGCAGACAGAGATTTTGCAACTTCATACTGATACTCCGGAATATCCTTGTGCATAGCCAAAGCTTCATTAATATCGAAGTCCACATATTCTCCGTTCTTATATCCTACAACGCGTTTGGTCTTTCCTTCCAGCAGAAGATCCACTGCATAAGCACCCATAATGGAAGCATATACACGGTCTTTACACGTGGGGCTTCCGCCTCGCTGCATGTGACCCAGAATCGTTGCACGGGTCTCAATACCGGTAGCAGCTTCAATACGTTTCGCCATACTGCTGGAATGTCCGATACCTTCAGCATTGATAACGATATGATGCTTTTTGCCCCGTTTTCTGTTCTCTATGATATTGTTAATAATCTTCTGTTCATCATAATCATATTTTTCCGGAAGAAGAATATCCTCGGCACCGTTGGCAATACCACACCACAATGCAATATATCCGGCATTTCTTCCCATAACCTCAATAATACTGCAGCGCTCATGAGAGGTAGAAGTATCACGAACCTTATCAATTGCTTCCATAGCTGTATTGACCGCAGTATCGAAACCGATGGTATACTCTGTACAGGCAATATCCAGGTCGATGGTTCCCGGAACACCTACGGTATTGATACCCAGATTTGCCAGCTTCTGAGCACCTGCAAAAGAGCCGTCTCCTCCGATAACAACCAGACCGTCGATCCCGTGCTTTCTGCAAATCTCTGCCGCACGCTGCTGTCCTTCTTCTGTTCTCATCTCAGCACAGCGGGCTGTATACAAAATCGTACCACCACGTCCGATAGTGTCGGACACATCTCTCGCGCTCATGTCGATGATCTCTTCATTCAGGAGTCCGTCATATCCCTTCAGGATACCTTTCATCTTAACTCCTTTAATCAATCCACGACGAACAACCGCACGAATCGCTGCATTCATTCCAGGTGCATCTCCACCACTTGTCAACACACCGATGGTCTTGATTTCATTAGCCATAACTCTACCTCCACTAATCTCATTTATCTAAAATATGATTTTTCAAACAATCATTGTACTTATTTTAATGCATACGGCTCTGTTTTTCAATACTCTTTTCCACAACTTTCACGTTTTCAGAACCATATTCCTTAGTCAAAATATCCAAGAGACCGTCATCAATCTGCACATTTCGCGCTGCAGGAAGGCGTTTCATCATCCTTTCTTTCCTCAGATATACGATTACCTGATCACTGCCGTCTGACTGACTGAGAAGCTGATAAAGATGGTGTACTTTCTTTTCGTATTCTTCTTTTCCCGAAAACTGAATCCAGAGTTCCCGTGGAATATCATCAAAAGCTGATATTTTTTCACAGATCAGTTTACTGGGCTTGTCGTCTTCCGCAGACACCCGTCCCTGGATAAATACTTTGGAGTCTTCCTCCATCATATGGGCATTGTTCTCATAATCTCTGGGGAACACAACAATTTCCACAGTTCCCACCAGATCTTCAAGGGTGAGAAATGCCATGACTTTGTTATTACGGGTGTATTTGATCGTCTTTTCGGTTATCATACCTCCCACAATCTGCTTGGAGCCATCCGGCACCTTTGGTTGTCCTGTTTCTTCATCCGGGTAAAAATCAGCGGTGACTGCTGATATATTTTTTCTCCAGCTCTGCTCATATTCTTCCAAAGGATGACCGCTGATATACACGCCCAGAACTTCTTTTTCAAAAGCAAGTTTTGTTTCTTTTGTATATTCTCCCACATCCGGAAGTTTGATATCAAAACTTTTTCTTTCTTCCTCACCCATAATGTCAAAGAGACTCATCTGCCCTGTCATGGATGTTTTTTTCTCCTGATTTACCATATCCAGGATCTGCACGTAAATCATCATGAACTGCTTTCTTGTACCACCCAGACCATCAAAAGCTCCGGCTTTGATAAAATTCTCTATGGTTCGTTTGTTCACTTCTTTTCCGCTCAGCCTCTGGCAGAAATCCTTCAGAGAGATAAATTCACCTCCCCGATTTCTTTCTTCCACGATCGCATCCATCACAGGCTTTCCGATTCCTTTCACTGCAGACAGGCCATAGCGGATTCCTTCCGGTTCTACAGAAAAGTTTCCCACGCTTCGGTTAATATCCGGAGGCAGTATCCTGATACCCATCTGCCGACAGTTCAGTATATATTCTGACACCTTGGAAGGATTTTCTATACAGGACGTCATAAGCGCCGCCATAAATTCCACAGGATAATAATATTTAAGCCATGCGGTCTGATAAGAAACCACTGCATAAGCCGCTGCATGAGACTTATTGAATGCATATTTTGCAAAATCTGTCATGTCATCATATATTTTATTTGCCACTTTTTCATCAATTCCATTGGCAATGCAGCCGGGAACTCCTTCTTCCGGATTGCCATACACAAAATTCTGGCGCTCCTTTGCCATAACTGCCGCTTTCTTTTTCGCCATGGCGCGTCGCACGAGATCGCTTCGTCCCAATGTATAACCTGCAAGCTCACGAACGATCTGCATTACCTGCTCCTGATATACAATACAGCCGTAAGTAGGTTCCAGAATCGGTTCCAGCTGCGGGCAGTCATAGGTGATCTGATCCGGATGATTTTTCCCTTTTATATACTGAGGGATAAAATCCATGGGACCGGGACGATAAAGAGAAATTCCGGCGATGATATCCTCAAGGCTCTGAGGTTTCAGCTCCTTCATGAAATTTTTCATTCCTGTACTTTCCAGCTGGAACACACCCTCGCATTTTCCGCCTCCTATCATAGCAAGAACCGCAGGATCATTATAATCGATCTTCTCCATATCCAGCTCTTTTCCGGTGCTTTTTTGTGCCAATTTCACCGCGTTCTGTATCACGGTAAGAGTTCGAAGCCCCAGAAAATCCATCTTTAAAAGCCCCAGCTCTTCCAGTGTCGTCATCGTAAACTGGGTAGTGATCGATCCATCAGACGCCCGGGAAAGAGGCACATATTCATCTACGGATTTTTGACTGATAACCACCCCTGCCGCATGCATGGAGGTATGGCGGGGCAGTCCTTCCAGTCTTCTTGACATATCGATCAGATACTTAATCTGTGGATCTTCCTCATACTGTTTTTTCAGTTCCGGATTCATGTTAAGGGCTTTATCAATGGTTATATTCAGTTCATTGGGAATCATCTTGGCGATGGTATCTACCTGGGCATACGGCATATCCAGCACCCGGCCCACATCACGGATCACACCCCGGGCTGCCAACGTACCAAAGGTTACAATCTGTACCACCCGATCTTTTCCATATTTTCTTACCACATAATCGATCACTTCCTGCCGCCGTTCAAAACAGAAGTCCACATCTATATCCGGCATGGATACTCTCTCCGGATTCAGGAAACGCTCAAACAGGAGCTGATATCGAATAGGATCCAACTGTGTGATGTCAAGCGTATAGGAAACCAGACTTCCTGCTGCCGATCCACGACCCGGACCAACCATAATATCATGATCCCGGGCGTACTTGATAAAATCCCAAACAATCAGGAAATAATCCACATATCCCATGGTCTGAATGGTATTCAGCTCATATTTCAGCCGCTCTCTTAATTCTTCTGTCACCGGATGATACTTCTTCTCCAGCCCTTCATAGCAAAGCTTATTCAGATACTCCCACGAAGTGTAACCTTCCGGTACGTCATATCTCGGAAGTTTTGTTACTCCGAATTCTATGTCCACATGACAGCGATCTGCGATTTTCTGTGTATTTTCCAGAGCTTCCGGTATATAGGGAAATAACTTCAGCATCTCCTGGGGCGATTTCACATAATACTGACCGCCTTCATATCGCATACGATCTTCATCCTGTACCTTTTTCTGTGTCTGAATACAAAGAAGAATATCATGAGATGTGGCATCCTCCGCATATGTGTAATGTACATCATTGGTGCACACCAGTTCAATTCCGGTTTCTCTGCTCATCCGCATCAGCTGTTGATTGACCATTTGCTGTTCCGGAATCCCGTGATCCTGAAGCTCCAGGAAAAAATTACCTTTACCAAATATACTTTCATACCGAAGAGCAGCCTTTTTCCCTTCTTCATAAAAGCCTCTTGCAAGATTACGAGCCACCTCCCCTGCAAGACAGGCGCTGAGAGCAATGATACCTTCATGATACTTCTCTAACACTTCCATATCCACACGAGGCTTATAATAGTAACCCTCCACAAATCCGGCAGAAACGATTTTCATCAGATTGCTGTAACCCTGATTATTTTCCGCAAGAAGCACCAGATGATGATATCTGTCATCCCCATGCTGCTGTTCTTTATCAAAACGGGAACCGGGAGCCACATATACTTCACATCCCATGATTGGATTAATTCCTGCCTCCCTGGCCGCTTTGTAAAAATCAATGCATCCGAACATCACACCGTGATCTGTGATCGCCGCACTGTTCATTCCCAGTTCTTTGACCCGGGAAACATATTCTTTTATTTTATTGGATCCGTCCAGAAGACTATATTCTGTATGCACGTGTAAATGTGTAAAATTCATCTTTTCACTTCCTCTCTGCCAATTTTCATGATTATAATTTCAAAAGGCTGCCGCATTGCGGCAGCCTCATCATCTTTCTACTTTTCTTGCCAGGACATTCAGCCACATCTTGTCTGTCTTGCCCGGCCGTACATCCTGCGTAGTCCAGATATCTATCAATTCCAGCTCTGAAAACTTCTCCATTAATCCATACAGTTCTTTTCTCGTATAATCCCGGAAGTAGCGGCCATTATATATTCCGTCCCTGTCTCCCTTATGTACCGAAAAATAGAGAATACCATCCATTTTCAGTGCCTGTACCAGTTTCCCGAGTATTTCTTCCATCTCATCTTCTGTCAGATGAACCAGAGAAGCACATGCCCAAATACCATCAAAGACATCATCAAAATCCATCTCCTCAAATGTCATCTGAAGTACTTCTTCATCCGTATTCACTTCAGCAAGCTTGCACATCTCCTCAGAACCATCCATAGGGGTTACATAAAATCCTTTTTCTCCCAGCGCAATGGTATCTCTTCCGGAACCGCAGCCCAAATCCAGCACCTCAGCATTCTCCGGAAGAAGCTCTACAAACGGTTTCATAACCTCTTCCATACTGACATCAACTGTTTCTTCATAATAAGGCACCGCATACCGGTTATAATAGTCTATCGAGTCCAACGAAAATCCTCCTTTATTTACTCACGCCAACTGCAGCCTTCCAAAGCCACAAAAAATATCAACCCTAGTATATCAATATTACTGCGAAAAATCAAGAGATTCTGTTCCTGTTCCCATAGTCATTACAGACGAAAGATTCGTTTTTCACGGATTTCTATTTTCTTCTCTTTCATCAGGTGACCTACTGCACGCTTAAAAGCAGCCTTACTTAATCCAAACTCCCGTTTTATGATTTCAGGAGACACCCTGTCATCGAAAGGCAAAACCCCGGCAAATTCATCGAGTACCTTCAGCACCAGTGCGGCATCTTCCTCCATCTGCTGGTAAGCTTTTTTTCTAGGAGAAAGATTTAACTTTCCATCTTCCCTGACGCTGGTAACCCGACAGCTGATGATCTCTCCCGGCTGATAAACTCCCTGAGCTTCTTTCTTGGGAATCAGTCCGGAATACTTGTCATCCACTGCCACAAACACGCCAAAATTATCACTCCGTTCATATACCCTTCCCTTGACTTCATCGCCAACGATATAAGGGGAATTTTGCTGCAGATAAGGATATACTTTCATTGTAGCGCAAAGTCTGGAGCTTTTATCAATATACAGTGCTGCCAGAACTTCCTGACCTTTCTTTACATGAGCTGTCTGCTCTTTAAACGGAAGAAGAAGATCTTTTTCAAGTCCCCAATCAAGGAAAGCACCGATTTTCCCTACATCCGCAACAGTCAAAAGTGCGGTCTCATGGAGCTGTATGGCCGGTACCCTTGTAGTAGCGATCAGCCGGTCTGACGAATCTCTGTAAATAAAGACTTCCAGTGTGTCTCCCGGTTCTGTTCCCTCGGGAACCTGTCTGCCCGGAAGTAATACTCTTTCATGCTCTCCGGCTGTCATTTCTTCTCCCAGATACACACCAAAATCCACTTTTTTCACGACTTTTAATACTTGTCTCTTTCCCAATTCAATCATTTACTTTCCTCCTGAATTTCCGTCCGTTTTCTTTTGACATCTTCATCCTGTCACTACCTGAATTCAACCACTGCGTAGGTTTTCCCTTCGGAATCACATAGTGATACCGTATAGATTTCATCTGTTTTCGCTGCTTTCGGAACGATTACATCATCCAGCAGTGCCTGCTTTTTATACTCTGCCCGCATCTGGTGGATCTCATAATCTCCGGGAATATAATCCTGCGCCATACGAACATATTGAGCATTATTTACATGATGATTCGTATCCAGATGATGCTGCTTTACCGTAAAACTTTCCATTGTAACTGTAGTTTGGGGTACTGGGATTTTTCGCGGAGCATATTCCATATCCAGTTTTTTTTCTGATTCATAAGCTGCCCCTTCTTCCGGAAGGATCTTTGCAGGCATCCCTGTTTTTACATTTAAAAATGTCCAAACAGAATTTGCATAAGCCAACACTTCTCCCTGATCGGTAAGAAGCTGAAAATTTCTCTCCCCACAAAAACCCCGGAACCCATACGGCCAGGTACACACACGAATATTCTCTCCCATCTTTGGATACCTGTTCACACAGACCTGCCAGGAAGCCAGAACCCAGGCATATCCTGCTTTTTCCAGTACTTCCATCCCTCTTCCTACAGACTCTGAATGAAAGGTGGTACAATCCTGAAAATAATTCAAAAGACTGTTCAATGTTAATTTTTTGTCTTCGCCGATTTCGCTGTAACGCACGCGGCTGTCAAATGTATACATCTTAACTCCTCTTGTTCTTTGTCTCATACTATCAAAAAAAGCCCCGGATGTTTATCCAAGGCTTTAAACTGGGCTACAAGGATTCGAACCTTGAAATGACGGAGTCAGAGTCCGTTGCCTTACCATTTGGCGATAGCCCATTAACATTTTGTCGTTGCAGTGTTTCGTACCTCAGCGACAAAATGTATTATATAGTATCATTACTAAAAATGCAAGTACTTTTTTTAAATTTTTTCAATTTTTTCAAATTTTCTTTTTTTGCACTATGCCACAAAACTTTTTTCAACTGTGATCACGCACTGATAACGGGAATCAACCTCACTCATACGGCGGGCAATCTGTTTTTCCAGATTTTTCTGTTTTTCCTTGTCATAAGAAAATGGTACCAACACATCAAAAATCAGATTGATACGTTTTTCTCCCCATACCATCCGAAAATCATGGAACGTTGTTTCCGGATCCAGATCTTTAACAACTTTCTCAAGCGTTTCTTTCACTGCCAGCACACGCTCATCCCGTACTTCTACCGGATCCATATGGATTACCAGAAAAATTCCCAGTTTTTTCGACACTTCCCGCTCGATCCGGTCAATAATTTCGTGAGAAGCTTCAATATCTACATCTCTGGGTACTTCGGCATGGATAGATGCCATACTGCGATTCGGTCCATAATTATGCACGATCAGATCATGTGTCCCGGCAATTCCTTCATAGCTTTCCACTTCCTGCTTTATCTTTGCCGCCAGTTCCGGATCTGCCGCCTGCCCGATCAATGGTTCCAACGTGTCTTTTGCAATTCCCACGCCGGCCCACATAACGATTAAGGATACCACCAGACCGGCAATCGCATCAATATTTAATCCGGTAAATGTACATACTAATATAGAAAGAATCGTGGCACTGGTAGTGATCACATCGCCCATGGAATCAGCTGCTGTTGCCAGCATCACCTTGGAATCAATTTTCTTTCCCAGTTTTCTGTTAAAATATGCAAGCCACAGTTTCACACCGATCGACAGAACCAGAATCAAAAAAGGAACCAGTTCAAATGTAATCTCTTCCGGATTTTTCAATTTCCCGATACTGGATTTCAAAAAGGAAAGTCCTACTTCTATAACCAGAAATGCCACTACCAGGGCAGCTATGTATTCGATACGGCCATGACCAAACGGATGCTCCTCATCCGCCGGTTTTTCTGCCATCTTCACTCCTATGAAGCTGATAATGGAAGATGCCGCATCCGACAGATTATTGAATCCATCTGCCATGACAGATATACTATGCATCAGTGCTCCTATTAAAAACTTTGCCGCAAACAGAAGAACGTTACAGAAAATTCCTACGATACTGCTGAGAACTCCATAAGAAGTACGAACCTGTACATCCTCTGTCTGTTCATAATTCTTCACGAACTTACAAACTAAAAAATCAGTCATCTGAATCCCTCTTTTCATTTCCTTTCATAATTATTTCCATCCTAAGCACTTTTCCCCGTTACGTCAAGAGATATTTGAAATCTCCCGAATCCATTTACATTATTTTTATGAAATGCTATAATGAACCCATATTGAAATACGGAGGCGTAAGCATGAGAGCGTTAGATTTAACTTTATTGACTGATTTATATGAACTGACGATGATGCAGGGATATTTTAAAAACCCCACAGACCAGATTGTTGTATTTGATGCCTTTTACAGGCAGAATCCCTGTGACGGCGGATTCGCAGTTTGTGCCGGTCTGGAACAGATCATCGAATATATCCGTGATCTGCATTTTTCACCTGATGATGTGGATTATCTCAGAAGCCTGAATATATTTGATGAGGATTTTCTGGAATACCTGAGAGGTTTTCATTTTACAGGTGATATTTATGCGATTCCGGAAGGTACCGTTGTATTTCCCCGGGAACCTCTCCTGAAGGTTGTAGCTCCTGTGATGGAGGCTCAGCTTGTGGAAACTGCTATCTTGAACATCATCAATCATCAGAGCCTGATCGCAACCAAGGCTGCAAGAGTTGTTTTCGCTGCAAGAGGTGACGGAATCATGGAATTCGGACTTCGCCGTGCCCAGGGACCGGATGCCGGTATCTACGGTGCTCGTGCCGCTGTCATCGCCGGATGTGTTGGAACTTCCAACGTCCTTACCGGAAAAATGTTCAATGTTCCGGTCAAAGGAACCCATGCACATAGTTGGATCATGAGTTTCCCGGACGAATATACCGCTTTCAAAACCTATGCAGAGATGTATCCGAATGCCTGTATTCTGCTGGTAGATACCTATGATGTACTGGATTCCGGTGTTCCCAATGCGATTCGTGTTTTCCAGGAGATGAAAGCAAAGAAACCGGACTTTAAAAATTATGGTATCCGTATCGACAGCGGAGATCTGGCATATCTTTCAAAAGAAGCTTACAAAATGCTGGATGCCGCCGGCTTTGGCGATGCGATTATTTCCGCTTCCAGTGATCTTGATGAATATCTGATTGACAGTTTGAAAGTACAGGGTGCAAAAATCAATTCCTGGGGCGTGGGAACCAATCTTATTACTTCCAAAGATTGTCCTGCCTTTGGCGGTGTATATAAGCTTGCTGCGATTAAAGACAAGGGAGATGACGATTTTGTACCAAAGATTAAGTTGTCTGAAAACACCGAGAAAATCACGAACCCGGGCAATAAAACAGTCTACCGGATCTATGACAAACAAACCGGAAAGATTCGTGCAGATTTGATCTGTCTCGCAGATGAAGTGTTCGATGAGTCCGAAGATATGATTATCTTTGATCCTATCGAAACCTGGAAAAAGACCAAGATCAAAGGTGGCTCTTATACTCTCCGGGAGCTTCTTGTTCCTATTTTCCAGAAAGGGCTTTGTGTCTATACTTCTCCGACCGTCATGGAAATGCAGGAAATCTGCAAAAAAGAACAGGAAACTCTATGGCCGGAAACCCGTCGTCTCATCAACCCGCATCATGTTTATGTAGACCTTTCAGACAAGCTCTATAAAGTTAAATCTGAACTACTGGAAGAGATGAGCATGAAAGCTCTTCAATTAAAATAATTCATTACCCGAAAATTTTACTCCACATTCTTAGCTGCAGTAAAATTTTCGGGTCTTTTTTTGCTCATCGATACATACTCTAAAGTTAAGTGAAATCAACGTGTGTAAGGAGGATTATGCAGATGGACTGTACGATTCTGGTAAACCGGGAGCACAAACTGAACTCTACCTATATTCCCTCTTGTCTTACAGAAGCACCGATTTTATTTGATGCCCCCTCAAAGGATCCCAAACGGCTGCTGGCTCTTCCTGCTGCCCGGGCTGCCGGCAAATTATTCTCCGCTGCCAGAGAGCAGGGGATTTTTCTGTACGGTATTTCCGGCTATCGGTCATATGAACGTCAAAAGGAACTCTATGAAGAACGAATGAAAACAGGTGATTCATCTTATGTTAACTTATATATTGCTCCTCCCGGTGCCAGTGAACATCAGACCGGGCTGGCTCTTGATGTTTCCTGTCCCTCTGTCGATCTGCAGCTGGAAGATTATTTTTCTGAAACAAAAGAAGGACAATGGCTCTCTGCCAATGCCCCTTTGTTTGGATTTGTTTTGCGCTATCCTAAAGGCAAGGAAATGATCACAGGATACGCCTGGGAACCATGGCATATTCGGTATGTGACGAAATCTCTTGCTTTGTATCTGACTCTTACAGGACTTACTCTGGAAGAGTACCATGAGCAATAAAACTCCCGCACTTTTCTCAGCTTTCCATCTGCCGTCCGAGAAATCCTGCTGCTATCTGAGCAAGTTTTTTTTCTGTTTCCGTAAGTGGACTGGAATCTTTTTTATTCAAAATGATCACGGCACCGATCGCATCTCCCGCTGAAATAATCGGTTGAATGATTTCGGCACCTGTCTGTTCCTTCTCTTCTTCTACCACAGGGATGCGATATCGATCTTTTCCATCGGTGGTAATCACTTCCCTGTTGCGAATCGCCTCCTCCAGTTCCTTACTGATTGGTTTTCCCAGATACTCCTGCTGCCTGGGCCCTCCCGCCGCCACGATCTGGTCATGATCCGAGATACAGATCAGATATCCCAAAGCCTGTGCCATGGCCTGAGTGTATTCCCTGGACAAGTTTCCCAATTCCTCTATGGGAGAGTATTTTTTCAGGACGATTTCTCCTTCCCGTCCCGTAAAAATCTCCATCGGCTCTCCTTCCCGGATTCGAAGTGTCCGGCGGATTTCCTTCGGAATCACGACCCGTCCCAGATCATC
>JBJFCH010000101.1:0-14618 GCA_051888835.1 Oliverpabstia sp.
TGCGACCTCCTGGTCCCAAACCAGGCGCTCTAGCCAAGCTGAGCCACACCCCGGACTTTCTCGCTTTGAGCTTTTCTCGCTCAACGCAAGACATATTATATTATAGCACAAATCAAAAGTCAACACTTTTTTTTATTTTTTTTATTTTTTTCGTCAAACATCCTGATACGCTTCTGGAAACTATTCTTTAAGATAAAAATTTTTGCTCATACTTTATGTTCCCATCCTCATTGATCTGAAGCACTAAATACCCCGGTGCCCTTCCGGATTGTCTCGGATACGTAAGACTTCCCGGATTCAGCAACGTAATTCCATTTTTCTCCTCAAAAAAAGGACGATGCGTGTGACCGAATATAACAATCTGGACTCCGCGCTTTCGCGCCTCTTCCCTCAGACCAACGGTACTCATGGAAACTCCATAAGTATGACCATGTGTAACCATAATCTTATATTTGTAAATATCAAAGACCACTTCTTTCGGCAGATCAGAGAAATAGTCATTATTTCCTTTCACAATACAACATGGGTAATACCCTGTTTTTTCACGGATATATCTTTCATCCCCCTCCACATCACCACAGTGTATCATCATTTCAATATTTTTTTCCCTGGCAAGTACTCTTTCCAAATTATCAATATATCCGTGAGTATCACTTACCACCAATATCTTCATATATTATCTGCTCCCCATTTCTAATTTATCTTTCAAAACTTCTTTCATCTCAGTCAGAGCTTTTCCCCGATGACTGATTTTATTTTTCTGCTCCTCTGACAATTCTGCCGTCGTACATCCAAATTCCGGAACGTAAAAAATAGGATCATAGCCAAATCCATTTTCTCCTTTTTCTTCATATCCGATTCTTCCCTCGATCGTCCCTTCTGTTATTTTTACAGTACCATCAGGAAAAGCTGCTGCAATTGCGCATACAAACCTGGCTGTTCTTTCCTCGTCCGGCACTCCCTCCAGTCTCTGGATCAGATTCGCATTTTTTATTCTGTAAGAAGTATCCTCGCCCATATATCGTGCTGAATAAATTCCCGGTTCCTTATTCAGATAGTCGATTTCAAGCCCGGAATCATCTGCCAGAACAACTTCTCCAGTCAGTTCCATGATAGCACGCGCTTTGATCACAGCATTCTCCGCAAATGTCTTCCCATCTTCTACGATATCCGCCTGAATTCCTGCTTCTTTCATGGACAGTACGTGAACCGGTAAGTCACCCAGAATATCTCTGATTTCTTTCATCTTACCCGCATTTCCCGTTGCAAATATTATTTTCTTCATATTCCAAAATCTCCCTGGTTTTTTATTCTGCTGCATAAATATTTACTTTAACTTTTCCGCCGTTTGCCTTTTTCATCACCTCTTCGGAGGTTTCGGCCCTAAATATTGATAATAATAGGTTCTGATCATTCCATTATAAATTTTTCGATTTTTATCTGCTTTACGCCCGATATATCGTTCTGCATCTTCATAACTGGTAATCAAAAACATAGACCAGGAATCCAATCCCTGATACACCTGCCCAATTTGTCTGTAAAGATCCGGCAGCATCTTCTTGTCCTCCAACCTCTCCCCATAAGGAGGATTTGTGATAATAAAACCATATTTTTTTGGATGTCTCAGCTTAGCCACTTCCCTCTGCTGAAAATGAATCAGATGATCTACTCCTGCAGCCGCGGCATTTTCCCTGGCATTTTTCACCACTTCTCCGTCAATATCGAATCCCTGAAGATCCATGCTCAGATTCGTATCCACAAGATCCTGCGCTTCCTCCAGCGCATCATACCAGTGCTTTCTCGGTATCAGTTCTTTCCAGTCTTCCGCCAGAAAAGAACGGTTTATTCCAGGTGCAATATTAGAAGCTATCATTGCCGCCTCTATTAAGAAAGTACCACTCCCGCAAAAAGGATCTACCAGTATTCTGTCTTTTTTCCACGGTGTGAGCATAATAAGTGCTGCCGCCAGTGTCTCCGAAATAGGCGCTTTGGACTGTAGTTTTCTGTATCCCCTTTTGTGAAGAGAAACACCAGTTGTATCGATTGCCACTGTTACCACATCTTTCATCAGGGATACTCTCACGGGATAACTGGCCCCGTCTTCCTCAAACCATTCCCTCTTATATTTCCGTTTCATCCGTTCCACCATGGCTTTTTTCATGATTGACTGAATGTCCGAAGGGCTGAATAATTTGCTTTTAATAGATGAGGCTTTTGTAACCCAAAACTTTCCATTTACCGGAATATATTCTTCCCAAGGGAGAGCTTTTGTATTTTCAAATAATTCATCATATGTACAAGCCGTAAACTGTCCTATCTTCAACAGAATCCTTTCTGCTGTCCTAAGAAACATATTGGCATAGGCTACTGCCTGCTCATCCCCATAAAATGTAACTTTCCCATCTTCCACCTGGCTGATCTCATATCCAAGATCCATGATTTCTCTTTTTAAAACTGCCTCCAGTCCAAAATGGCAGGGCGCTATCAATTCCCATTGTTTCATATGTGATATTCCTTTATGATTTCTTTTTCAAATGTTTTTATAGTAAATACACCTTCTTCCAGCACCGCATAAGTTGGAGGGTTACCCTCTTTGGGTATTGATACGGAACCTGGATTCAGGATTGTGATACCGTTTACTTCCTTTATCTGAAGTACGTGTGTATGCCCATGCATAAAAATATCACCCTGTTTCAGTGGAGGAAGGTGATTTTCATTGTAAACATGTCCATGACTGCAATAGATGCATTTTCCCCCAATCTCAAAAAATCCATAATCTGCCAATACCGGAAAATCCAGCACCATCTGATCCACCTCCGTATCACAGTTTCCTCTCACACTGTAAATACAGTTTTTCAGATTATTTAGCATAACGATCACTTTTTTGGGTGCATAATCCCGGGGAAGATCGTTTCTGGGTCCATGATAAAGCAAATCACCCAGAAGAATCAGTCGGTCTGCCTGTTCTTTTTTCATCGCATCCACCATCTTCTCACAGTAATACGCCGAGCCATGGATATCCGATGCAATCATATATTTCATATTTTTTCTCCTTTTTGTCTTTTTATCTTCATAACGGGCGGCTTTACCGCCCGTAATTTATTTTGTGGAATTATACTCATTCTACTATGATTATTGGGAAAAAACAAGATTTCTTCCTCTGTATTCCGAGATTCCTCCGGACACAGACACCACACGATAGCCTGCCCTTTTCATTTCCCGGGCGGCGATCATACTTGTAGAACCTCTTTCGCAATAAACAACCAGTTCTTTTTCTCTTGGAAACTTCCATATGATTCCCTCCTCATATGGAATATTTATCGCATGCCGGATATGAGAAAAACGATATTCATTTTCCGATCTAACATCTATCAGATAAACATCAGGATATCTGCTTACATAATCATCCAATTCTCTGACGGAAATCAAACGAAGCTGTTCCATAGTAAACTCCTTTTTTATTATCCTATGCAGAATCCTTGTGATAGGAAAGCCTTATAGTTTTCTTGTCATATAAAAACGGATGCCATATCGGCATCCGCTTTCCTCTTTACTTTTTAGTATCTGCTGCTGTAATCGTCAGAAGCGTCACTGTTTTTTCCGGAGTAATTGTTAGAAGATTTGTTTTTTGAAGTATTTTTATTAGATTCCCTGTTCGAACCACTGTAATTTCTTTCATTTGTGCTGTTGGAAGATCTGTTGCTCTCACTGTATGCATTGTTAGCATTATTTGCGTTGGTTGCATTATTGGCATTGCTGTAGTTTTTGGACATGATTATTCCTCCTGTTATCCCAAAATTTAGTTCCTTCCGGCCTTCACCGGTTCGGTTACAGCATTAGTATGCCAAAATAATATGAGTTTATTCATTTCTTTGTTGCAATTTTTACCATTTTGTATTATAATCTTCAATGTAAAAAGAATTTACCCTTCAAAAATTTTTTTTACAATTAATAACCCCTTATTAATTATTTATACTCCCCTCGAAATCCCGGTAGCTCCCCTACCGGGATTTCTTTTTTTGAACTTATCTTTGTTTAAAATAAGCAACCACTAACAATATAATCACCAGCGGAATCAATACCGGAAGTAAAAAGGAAATTACAGACCCCACCAACCAAAGAATCAGAGCAATGACTACCACTATAATAATCGCTGCAAGGAGACATCCCCCTTTTGTTTGAAGTTCATAATGCCGAATCCGAGGATCACGATCCTCCCATCGTTCTTCATTGCCTGTATCTCCGGCTGTTTCTTCGTAAAATACCTGTTGCTGAGAATCTTCCTCACTGGTATCCATAATCGTTTTTGCAATCAGCAGAGGATCCCCCAGTTCTTCCAGTACTTCCTCCTCAGTCTTTCCCTGACGAGTTTCTTCTATTATATAAGATTCATAATATCGAACATGTTCTTCAACTTTTTCTCTGGGAAGTATCTCTGCCAGACGTCCTTGAAGCGCATGCAAAAATTCTGCTTTGCTCATATCTTTCCCTGTCAATTGCCAGAAAGTCCGGAACTTAATTCCTGTATCTTCTGCAATACCCTTTCACTTTCACTGCCTTCCAATATTGTAGGCTGATAATCATTATACTCTTTCACAGACGAAAGGGAACACGGTATAATATTCTTAACATTATCCTGTACCAGTTCTCCATTTGCGAAAGTAAATGTCTGCTGAAAAATCATAGTATCTTTATCCAAGGGATTTCTGTTGCCTCCAAAACAGAAATTTCCAAGACTGTATACTATATTTTTCCCATTATACTCTTCAATTCCCTGCAACACATGCGGATGATGTCCCACCACAAGATCAGCTCCGTTATCCACGGCAATATGCGCAAGAGTTTTTTGTATATCATCCGGATAAGTTGCCTTTTCAGTTCCCCAGTGAAAACTTACGATTACCACCTGGGCTCCTTGATTTTTCACACTTTGGATATTATCAATCAACTGCTGCTGTCGTTCCATTCCATCAACAAGCACATAGATTCCCACCAGACCAACTTTAATTCCTTTGATATCCAACACCGACGTCCTGTCATACCCAAAAGTAGCAATACCTGCACTTTCCAGATATTGTATCGTATCCGTATAACTCTGCTCGCCATAATCTTTGCTGTGGTTGTTTGCCAGATTCGCTGCATCCACATTGCCCGAGGTAAGAATCTCCGTATACTTCGGATCCCCTTTAAATGCATAGGTTTTATCCTGCCGCGTATCAGACTCTGTTAATGTTCCTTCCATATTAATTACAGTCAGATCATCTGCCGCGAATACATCTCTCACGCCCTGAAAGAAATATCCCGGATCTTTTTTTACAATGTAAAAAGCATCAAAATTACTGCTTTTATCAAACTGCTCATCTGTCCCTATCGTACAGTCTCCTACCATACTGACTGTTATCTTTACTTCCTCTACCGGCTGAACACTCTGTGCTTCCTGATCCGCTTCCTCATCTCCTTCAGTCGAAGCCTGTCCATCTCCGGTTATATCCCGGGAAACCTCCTCCGAGTCTGTTGCCCCGGTATCCATATTCATCATATCTGCACTATTATCATTTGCTCCAACCTGATCATCTGCCACATCAGAGCTCACTGTCTGAGAATTATTTGCTTCACCTACAAACACCTTTGTAAGGATTATCGCTCCTACCATCAGCAGCAAGAAAATTGCCAGAGTAATCGCACCAATCTGAAAAGCTACTACTTTTTTTCTAAAACTCATTTTTTTCCTGCGTTGCTTTACTCCTCCGATTTTATCTGATGATCGTTGTTGTCTTTTCTTTTCTACCATATCTATCACCTGTTATTTCTATCTACTCCTGTATTATTACTGTAATGATACTCGGTTTTATAAAAAACTGCAAGTCTCCCTTTCCGATTTTATCTTCCATTTTACCTTCCATTTGTTTACAATTTTCTTTCATATTATTATAATATAATGAGACAAGGTTCAAAAGGTCCGTCGTGGCATGCTTGCATGCCTATGACGGAGAAATTCGTAGTCTCATTATTGTAAAATTATCAATATAGCAAGACAGGAGATAGTTATGCAAACTTATCAAATCACAGAATGGTGCCATCATTTTATCAATTTACAGGTCAAACCCGGCGATCTCTGCATTGATGCCACCGCCGGCAATGGGCACGATACACTTCTTCTTAGTCAACTAGCCGGTTCTCAGGGACATATATTTGCTTTCGATATTCAGCAGGCTGCTCTGGATGCTACCAGAGAAATGCTATATAATCATCAGGCACCAGACAATGTTTCTCTTATTTTGGACAGCCACAGCCATATGAAAGACTATGCGCTTCCAGGCACCATTTCCTGCATTGTATTTAATTTTGGATATTTACCTTCTGGTGATCATAAACTGGCAACCAGAAGTGAAACCAGTATTCCCGCAATACAGCAGGGACTGGAGCTTTTGAAAAAAGATGGTCTCATGAGCCTTTGTATCTACAGCGGCGGTGACAGCGGTTTTGAAGAACGGGACGCTCTGCTTACCTATCTGAAAACCCTGGACCCAAAGAAATATCTGGTTATTCTCTCCTGTTACTATAACAGGCCCAACCATCCTCCGATTCCGGTACTGATACGAAAACTGCACATCTAATATAATTTCGTTGATACATGTAAATGGGAGAGCCATTCATCGCTCCCCCATTTATCTTTCATCACCAGATTTTTTCAATTTCGTCGTCCCGTATTCCGTACTTTTCCAAAAATTCCTGCCGGTCTTCTGTACTCCTCAGTACCGTCACTTCTTCAAACTTGCCGGTTTTTAAATTCTGAAACCCTGCCACCTGCTCACCGGTACAGATACTGCATCGGATTACCGGACGTTTCTCCGCTCTGTCAAAAGTTTCCACTATTTTTTTTCGTTTTCCGAACATATCTCCGCCCTTTCCCTGGGAAATTCCAATGTAATCGTGGTTCCTTTTCCAGGCTGGCTTTCTGTTCTGATATTGGCATGATGAAGCAGAGCACCGTGCTTCACAATGGACAGTCCCAGACCGGTTCCTCCCGTCTGTCTGGAATGACTTTTATCTACCCTGTAAAATCTTTCATAGATTCGCTCCTGGTCCTCCCGCGCGATTCCAATTCCGCTGTCTTTCACCTGCCAGTATATCTTTTCCTGAGTCTCCCAGATTCTCACTTGCATCCAACCATTTTCCACGTTATATTTAATACCATTATCCATCAAATTGAACAACATTTCAAATAAAATATGACGTACACCTAATATTTCAACGTGTTCTCCGGTCAGAGAAACTGCAACATTTTTTATTTCAGCTGCATGATCCAGATTTTTAATAATATCCTGTGTGAGATTATAAATATCAACTTCCTCTCTCGGGAATTCACCATCTCCCTCCTCCAGCTTCGACAATTGAATAATATCCTGCACCAATGCTGTCAGCCGATTCGCTTCCTGATGAATTCTACCCGCAAATTCAGTTATATCTTCCGTCCGGACCATTCCGTTTTCAATCAGTTCTGCATATCCGGAAATAGACATCAACGGAGTCTTAAGTTCATGAGACACATTAGCTGAAAATTCTCTTCGTATCTGTTCAGCCTGCTTCTGTTCTGTAATATCCCATATGAGAATCACCACACCATAAGGTTTTCCCGATACATGTACCGGATTAGCCAAAAGCTGATAGCTTCTCGAATGAATTTGAAGAACAGCTTCATTATATTCACCTGCAAGCGCATGATCCAGTGCATTTCTGAATTCTTTGTTCCTGCTCACACGACTGATCGGCTTATGAATACACTCATCTGCTCTCACCTGGAATAATTCCTGTGCTGCTTTATTGATTGACAAAACCTCTGTCTGGCTTGCCACCACCAGCCCGTCCTTCATATTTTCTGTGATTGCCAGATATTCTTCATGTCGTTCTGTCAATTCCTGTACCTGACGGGCAATCTGTTTATTCTGATCATGTACCCGTAAAAGCAGCGGACGGAGCTCTTCATACTCTACATGCCGCAGCGGATGCTCCAGATCCAGTTTATTGATTGGCTCTATCAATTTATTCGTCTGTCTCTGCACGATAAAAAAAGCAGCAATAATAATTGCAAATACAAGCAGCCCCATAAGTGTGATACTGGAATTCAGAAATGCCAGTACAGTATCTGTAGTTCTGGCCATTCTGAGCACTTTGCCATCACGCAGTCGAAGTGCATAGTAAAATGTCTGTTTCGACAGTGTATCGGAATAACGTACTGTTTCTCCACAGCCTTTTTCCAATGCCTCCTGAAATTCCGGACGATCACTGTGATTTTCCATTTTCTCAGCCGTTTCCAAAGAATCATATAATACGGTTCCATCCTGATCCAGCAATGTAATCCTGCTGGCTGAAGACATTTTACTCAAATCAGAATTCAGATACACTCCATCCGTTTCCTCAATGGCAAGACTTATGTATTCTGCTTCCTCCCGTACACTTTCTTTCATATAGACGCCAAACTTGTCATACATGGAAAGACTAACTACAAGAAACGTGATCAATATGGAACTGATCAGCAAAACGCCCACCTGATTTAGTATTTTTTGTTTCATTGACCATCACCCATTCGATATCCAACTCCTCTGACTGTCTCAATATAAGATCCGGAAATTCCCAACTTTTGACGCAATGTCCTTACATGAACATCTACGGTTCTTGTTTCTCCATCAAAATCATATCCCCAAATTCTGGTTAATAATTGATCTCTGCTCAGTACAAGCCCTTTATTTTCCATTAAATATCTTAATAATTCAAATTCCTTTAAAGTCAGCTCTACTTTTCTTCCATTTTCCAGAACTTCATGTCTCCCGATGCTGATCTGTATTGGTCCATGAACTAATTCCTCCTGAGGCTTTGGACCTCCTCTGCGCAGAACCGCCTTTATTCTGGAAACAAATTCCATCATTCCGAAAGGTTTTGTGATATAATCATCAGCTCCCAGATCCAATCCGCGTACTTTATCAAACTCTGCACCTTTAGCTGTAACCATGATTACAGGGATATCTTTTACTTCCGGCATTCGTTTCAGTTTTTCAAGAATCGTATACCCATCTTCTCCCGGCATCATGATATCCAGTAAAATCAGTTCTGGAAGTTCTTCACCCAGTTCCCGGAAAAGCTCTTCACCGTTTTCCAGACCTTTTGCCTGAAATCCTGTGGATCGTAATGTATATACCAACAATTCACGAATATTTTTTTCATCTTCCACGCAGTAAATCATAAGTTGTCACCTCTTTTTATTATGGCAGCATATATTTTTCCTGTGCCTGCAATACCATTCCGCGGTACATTCCGCTGTCTTCATTTTTCACACTATCCAGATAACTGTGTGTATCATAGGTATCTTCACGTACCTGGGTTACACACACAGCAATATTGGAACAGTGATCTGCCACACGTTCCAGACTTGTGGTAATATCTGAAAGAATAAATCCCAGCTCGATTGTACATTTTCCATTTCTCAAACGGCGGATATGACGCTTTTTCAATTCCTGATTCAATTCATCAATTACATCCTCCAAAGGTTCAATCAGCTGAGCTTTCTGAAGATTCTGACTACAGAACACATCATATGACTCTGTTACAATATCTTTTACAGCCCGGCAGAACACCTCCAGCTCTCCTTCCGCTTTCTTGGAAAATGTAAGGTTTTTCTCATGCATCTCCACAGCCGCTTCCATAATATTGATCGCATGGTCCGAAATTCTTTCGAAGTCCCCGATACAATGAAGTACTATAGATAATGTATGGCTGTCGTGACTGTTCAGATTTTTTCTGGCAAGCTTTACCAGATAACTTCCCAGCTCATCCTCATATCGATCCACAACACTTTCAAGTTCGCTGACAAGTTTTGCTTTTTCATCAGAATAATCTGTAAGCAGCTCCATAGCAGTAAATAAGGTTTTCTTTGATTCCTCTGCCATCTGTACTGCCACACGTACGCTCTGTTCCATGGCAAAAGCAGGTTTGTCCAGAAAACGGGCATCCAAAAGCTGAAATTGCTCCTGCGCAGTTTCTTCTTCCCCTGGTTTTCCATCACGTATAGTAAGACATGCCAGTTTCTCCAGCCCTTTCGAAAACGGGAGAAGTACAAGTGTTGCAAAAATATTAAACGCACTGTGAACAATCGCAATACCTGCACCATTTGCCGCATCTGTCATAAACCCAAAATGTACAAAAGAATTTACCGTATAGAACAAAATCATAAAAATAGCTGTACCAATAATATTAAAATATAGATGTACCATAGCTGCCCTCTTCGCATTTTTACTTGCACCAATGGAAGAAAGCAGAGCTGTCACACAAGTACCGATATTCTGACCCATAATAATCGGAATCGCAGTCCCGTAACTGACTGCACCAGTTACACAAAGAGCCTGCAAAATACCGACCGAAGCAGATGAACTCTGAATTACCGCTGTCAATATCGCACCGGCAATCAATCCAAGCAGCGGATTGGAAAATGCTGTAAGAATTCCTGTAAACTCAGGAACATCAGCTAAGGGTTTCACCGCGCCGCTCATGGTCTCCATACCGAACATCAGGACTGCAAAACCTACCAGAATTGATCCGATATCTTTTTTCTTTTCATTTTTCACGAAAAGAAGCATGATGATACCTATTGCTGCCAAAATCGGAGAAAAAGAACTCGGTTTACATAATCTAATCAAGAAATTATCTCCCTCAATACCGGAGAGACTAAGAATCCAGGATGTTATGGTCGTACCGATATTGGCACCCATAATGATGCCAACCGCCTGAGATAATTTCATAATTCCCGAATTAACAAAACCTACAACCATTACTGTCGTAGCAGATGACGATTGGATCACTGCCGTTACACCGGCTCCCAGAAGAACCGCTTTCAGCGGATTTGATGTAAGATTCTCCAAAATTCTTTCCAATTTACCGCCAGACACCTTTGCCAGTCCGTCACCCATTACATTCATTCCATACAAAAATAATGCCAGACCGCCAATCATCGTCAATACACTGAAAAAATCCATAATTTCCTCCCTAAAGTTTTACAAAGTTATCAAATTATTCTGTCGCAATCAAATCAACTTTTTGATTTGATTTATTATATTAAATCTATGTAAAATCTTCAGGCGAGATTATGTTAAATCCATGTAAAATCAGATTGTAAAATGCCGATCTACAGGATTTTTAGCTGCTTCTCCGTATATTTGACGATATCATGAAATACCTGTTTTTTATTTTTTTCATTGAGGATTTCATGACGCATACCGGGATACAGTTTTCCCTTTGTATTCTTGTATCCTACTTTCCTCATCAGCTGTACAGCCTGCGCATATTTCCCAGGCCCTCCGATACAGGGATCTTCTGCTCCTCCAACAAAAAGTACAGGCATATTCGGATTTTCCACTTTCCATCCTTCTGTATTATAGGTTTCCTCCATCAGCTGAAATAATGCATCATATCCATCAACGGTAAAAGTAAATCCGCAAAGCGGTGAATTTTCATATTTTTGAACTTCCTCCGGTACAGAACAACACCAGCAAAAATGACTTTTTTCTCCCGGAAATTTTCCTGCGAAAGCGCCAAAAGAAGCTGCTTCCAGAAGCTTACTGACGTGATGCTTTCCAAACAGTTTGCTCTGTAGAGAGGCAATCATTTTCCCCATTGCCAGAAAATTGTTTTTACTTGGAGAGCCACAAACAATTAACATATCGATATCCCTATCATATTTTCTGGTATAATCACGTACAACTAAAGATCCCATACTATGCCCGAACAGAATCAACGGCATATTCGGCCATTTTTCTTTCAGTTCTATTGTAATTTGGTGCGCATCTTCCACCAGCGCTTTTGCACCTCCGCCATACATATATCCCAGATCTCCCTGACTGCGGATACTTTTTCCATGACCTCTGCAGTCATGTATGACAGTAGCATAACCCGTTTCCGCCAAATACTCCATAAATGGAAGATATCTTTCCTTATATTCAGACATTCCATGATGTATTTGAAAAATACCTTTGATCTCTCCCTCCGGGATCAAGGTAAGTATATCCAATTTCAGACCATCCGTCAAAGACACCATTGTACTCATTTCTTTCTTAAAGCCCATAATATCACTCCTTCAAAAAGAGCCTGAATTTCATGAAATAATTACCTTAATGTTTTCACGAAATTCAGGCCATCCGATCAATTATATTTTTTTTGAATAAATCCCGACTGCCACAAGATCCGCAATCACAATCCCCAGACTCAGAATGATTATAATCTGATTGTCAGGATATAAGGCAACTAGTATTTCAGAAACAGCAAGTATACCAGTAAAAATCCCCATCACTCTACTATACTGTTTTTTTTCTTCTTCCGTTCTTTTTTTATTCTGCAACTTGCGATTTCCGTTAAACAACTGGAGAATTTTCTCTCCTTTACCCATCAGAAAAATAATGGTCAGTATAATCAGAATCGCTGCAAAAATTCCATCAAATATCGGTCCAAACATTACCCTCGGTCACCTCTTATTTTTGTTCTTTTAAAAGATCTCTGATTTCAGCAAGTAATTCTTCCTGTGTCGGTCCTTTCGGTTCTTCTTTTTTCTCTTCTTCCGGTTTTTTCAGACTTGTGGTAATTTTATTCAATAGTTTTACCATAAGGAAAATACACATTGCCATAATCAGGAAATCAATAACATTCTGAATAAAACTTCCGTATGCAATAGCAGCAGGCTCTCCATTCTCCAGAACAGTATTACCGATTACCAGCTTCATATCAGAAAAATTGATTCCACCTGTCAGTGCACCCAAAATCGGCATCAAAATATCACTTACCAACGATGTTACAATTTTTCCGAATGCACCGCCAATAATTACACCGACAGCCATGTCCACCACATTACCTTTAAAAGCAAATTCCTTAAATTCCTGCCACATTTTTTTCATGTGTCTTCCTCCTTTGTACTCACCATTTACTTGTTTCTCCGCTGTCATCGAAGCATATGAATTTATTATAGCGATTTTATTAAAAAATGTCTATCGTTCTTGGTAAATTCGCGTATATTTGTTATAATAAATGTTGCTATTCAGCCTTTCAGGCTTTGTGTCAACAAAAATTTCCAAAAACCAAAAGAAAGAAGGATTTTATCATGGATTTTCAATCTATAAATCAGGAACTTTTTTCATATATTCACAACAGCCCTACCAATTACCATGCTGTTGCATCTGTCTCCCGGATTTTACTGAACAACGGTTTTACCTGTCTGTCAGAGCAGGATTCCTGGAACCTCACCCCGGGCGGTAAATATTTTGTTATACGTAATCATTCGTCCCTTTTTGCTTTTCGCATGCCTAAACAACCTTCTCAAAATCCTGTGACTTTCCAGATTGTAGCCAGTCACAGTGATTCTCCGTGTTTTAAGTTGAAGGATCAGGCGGAAATGCAGGTAGAAAATCATTACACCAAACTGAACGTAGAGAAATATGGAAGCGCTCTTCTTGCACCCTGGTTTGATCGTCCACTTTCAATTGGAGGACGTGTTATCCTTCACACAGAACGTGGAATTGAAAGTCGACTGGTTAACTTTGACCGGGATCTTGCCATGATTGTTAATCTTGCAATCCATATGAATCGAGCGGCAAATGACGGATCAAAATATCATGTACAGACGGATCTGCTCCCAATTGTGGGAAGCGGACAGAAAGATTTTTCTGTCAGAGAAATGGTAGCAGAACAACTCCATATACCGGTGAAACAAATTCTATCTATGGATCTTTCTCTTTACAACCGTATGCCCGGAAGTGTATGGGGCGTTGAAGGTGAATTTATCTCCTGTCCTCGTCTGGATGATCTGCAGTGTGCTTTTTCCAGCATCAAAGCTCTTTGTCTTCCCTGTCATCCGGGAGTAGTAACTGCCGCTGTGATTTTTGATACGGAAGAAGTTGGAAGCCAAAGCCGTCAGGGTGCTTGTTCCACTTTCCTTAGAGATTGTCTGGAACGAATCTGTCTCATTCTGGGTTATTCGAGAGAGCAGTTTCTTCAATCTGTGGCTGGAAGTTTTCTTTTGTCCGCAGACAATGGTCATGCATTTCATCCGAATTATATGGGGAAATCCGATCCTACCCATCATCCCTATTTAAATGGCGGAGTACTGATAAAATATGCATCCAATCAAAAATATACCTCAGATGGTCTGACCGGAGGAGTTTTCAAGCTTCTTTGCGATCAGTGGAACATCCCTTATCAAAACTTTTTCAATCATTCGGATGAAACTGGTGGCTCAACTCTCGGAAACCTCTCCATGTCACAGGTTTCTATTCCCACTGTGGATATCGGAGTGCCACTTTTGGCCATGCATTCTCCATATGAAACGGGCGGAGCCAAAGATACACTGGCTCTTTATAACGCTATGCACGCCTTTTATCAGACCCGCATACATTGTATCAGCGATGGAGCTTACCGTCTGGAACAATCGTAGTATCCATTATGTGCATCCCCTCAAAAAATTTGATACAAGAAAACTCCGGAAAACTAAAGTTCAAAAAGTTTCCGGAGTTTTCTTTTTCAGGCAATAAAAAAAGCACGAGACGGGATTCGAACCCGCGACCCTCGCCTTGGCAAGGCGATAC
>JBJFCH010000102.1:0-9263 GCA_051888835.1 Oliverpabstia sp.
ATCTCCTACTGTTTTGCCCTAAATGCCTCCGACAGACCCTTCCGCTGCCTTGTTCTTTTTATAACCAGTATAAAGAATTTCATACAAAATTACAACCCAAACACTTTTTCTTCCCAGACAATCCCAAACGTTCTGCAGTACAATGTATTTTACCAAAAGAAGCATAACAGGTTCTTTCACTTTCCCTGTTATGCTTCTTTTTTATTATCATCTTCACTTTTCTTCTGTCTGAACACAATCTGGGTAATCCATTTGCGGTTGCGAAACCAGATACGGAATATCCATTTACGAACCGGAAAAAGCAGCATCCAAATGCGGAACAAAATACTCCATTTTAATTGACTGCAGTCAATTGTCTTCCCCTTACGGATCACCTTACATACTTTGGCAACAATACTGTCGTATCGCATGGGAGGATCTCGAAATAAATTTCCATCACCAGTTGTCTGAAAATAGTCCTTTTTCAAGCAGGTGATGCGGTGCAAAATATACCGCTCTTCCGAAACACGATATAAAATAATATCTCCGATTTTTACATTTTTCTTGTCAGTTTTTTCTACAATCACCTGATCTCTTCCGTGACAAAGAAGAGGCCACATACTCATGCCGGTTACAGTAAAAGCAGCCTGCCGGTTCTGGGCAAGCTGCTCGGAAATAGCTGTAAACAGAATATCTGAAGAAACCAGTTTCTTTTCTGTCTGCATAAATATACTTATCCCTCATATAATGCCCGATATAATACGTCTACCGCTTCTGTATCCGGACGGCAGAAAAGACGATACACCGGAATATCACATAACAATTCATTTAATTTGTCAATTGCAGTTTCCGACATCATTTTATCCCATGCAGGATAGATCAGGTGAGGAAGAATCCCGGTAAATGCCCGGAATCCTTCCAGTTTTCCCACCGAATTATCCTCAGAGCGTTCCAGAATAACCAATGCTTTTAAAGGTGCATGACGGTTAATCTGTTCTCCGCTGGTGCCAGACCATGGGATTCCGTAAGCAATCCACTGCTCTCCCTCTTTGCCCATAACGGCACGATCCCCATTTAAAATCAGAGCATTTTTGTAATCTCTCCACAAACGGGCATGTGTAGTCTTACCTGTACCGGAAGGGGCACAGATGGCAAAAGCCTGGTCTTTATACTCAACCAGTGCTGAATGAAAAGTAAGCAGATTATGTTTTAAACAAACCCCCGGCATAATCTGGGCGAGGTACTCGAAGGCAACCTGACCCTGGGTAGCAGTTTTATCAATCAGAAGAGTAATGATATTCCATTCAGGGTTGACATAAAAACGTAAATAAATTCTATTTTCTGCTACACGAACAAAATCCCACAGAGTACCACCATCAGATAGTACTGAAACACGTCGTTCGAAAAAACCAGATTTTTCTTTTTGAATCAAATCCATTCCATTTATTTCTACTGGAATGCTGGATGTTTCTGACTGAAAAATCCATACAACTGAATCTTCAGGAACCCCAAAATGTGTGTATCGTATCCAAGGATCCAATTTCCATTTCCAATTACTCAAAAGGTAACGTTTTTGTATATTTTGAAATTTCAAACAGACGGTCGGTAGTAACAAATCGTAAAACATATATTCTGATCAACTCCAACTAGGATCAGGTGCAGGAAGAGCACCTGAAAACTGCTGTTTCCCACCTCCTGATAATGCGGTGCGAATTGCATCTTCTGCCTTACTTTTTGCTTCATCGGTAGCTTCACCTGGTATTGCTTCATTATCTATATAATGCAAATCAAAATTATTACCGCTACAATCTTTTGACTTTACATGAATATGATACCAACCATCACCAGCGATATCATAATAAAAATCATAATTTATTCCTTGTGATGATTGAGGCATACAGTTTCCCGAAGTATCAGCTACCATCTGCTCATTGCATAAATCTACAAAATTCATACATGGTTTTTCATAAAAAACATTTTTCATTATTTATTCCTCCTAAAAATGATTCGTATTGTTTTCTTATCATGGCCATCCGATAGATATAGTCAGAACATCCATTAAAATCTCCTGTTTCGGCATAGCGTGATCCATAACAAGATTGACAAGTGTCTGTAAATTTACAATAGCTGCATTTTACATCTGTGCATGGAATGCGAACCTTATAAGGAAAGTGCTCCCAGGCAGACTGGATACCATCTCGAAAGGCATCTGTAGAAAAAGCATCTATCATTTGACAAGCAAGCAATTTTCCATCATAAGTAATCGTATATTGCGACATTCCTGCCTGACACCCAAAAAAAGAAAGTTCTTTTTTCTCAATTCCAGAAATAGTGTTACTTTTTTTTCGAGTAATTGTTAAATTATTCAAATCAAATTTTTCTCCATAAATCTGATGAATTTGATCAATTAATCGTTGCGTTTTCATTTTCATATCTAATTCTGGCAAAATTCTACATGACTCTACATCTGCGCATGCACCACGCACAGACTTGTTAATCGGACATGCCTGCTTAACACTGTATTTCACACCAAATTCCCGCTTAACCAAATCGTCAATAGCGAAAGCATCATCAAAATTATCCTGAATTAAGGTAGTCCGAAACTCCAATTCGGATGGCAAAGTCTGCAATAAATGTACACCATGAAGCATTTTAGAAAATCCTTGCAAATTTCCACAGACTCGTCTATAAGTTTCAGGAGAAGCACCATAAATTGTTACACCGATGATATGCGGAGGGAATTTTCGCAGTGTTTCTATTACTTGTTCTGATACCAATGTTGCATTCGTATACAGTTCCATAACAAACCCCTGCTTATAGATTCCTTCCCATATCTCACAGAAATCCGGACGTAACATCGGCTCACCACCGGTTATCAGCAGACTCATGGTTCCTGCTTCCGCCGCCTGTCTTGCCATATCGATCCACTGCTCTGCCGTCAGTTCCTTCGCCATCAATTCTGGATTTTCCTTGTCATCGTGGCGGAACAAACACATCTTGCAGTGAAGATTACAGCGAACCGTTAATTCGAATGTTCCGTTTTTCGGAATTCTTTTCGGCATTTCAGTTAAGATCCGCATAGTATTTTGATTTTCCATTTACTGCATCACCACCATATCATGCTCCTTTAGCAGCTGAATGAAATCCAGAACATCCTGCACAGCCATTTCATGATTGATTCCATATTTTTCTTCAAGTACCTGTTCCAACTCCCCAAGTTTGCTTGGTTGCTGCAGCTTTGCCCACAAATCCGCAGCGCTCTCATTGATTTCGATATACCCATTAAAATTTGCGATGTTGGAACCTACAGATATCAAAACGTCCGAATCCGCTATTTTCCGGTGAATATAATTTTCAGAAGCCTGATACGTCTTTTGAAACTTATATCCTGCCTGCTCCAATTTCATTTTCAATTCAGCATTTGATAACTGATTTACATCACCAAGTCCATTTAAATCAATTGGAATAACGGACATCTCTGGTGATTCCCATTTTAATTTCAACACATATCCCCCCCTTTCAAAGCGAAAAACGTGCCATCATTGGAATTTGCAGATGCAAACTGTTGTCAAAGAAACCACTTTCAGCACAATTGAAAGTAGGCCCATCAAATAGTACACTTTTTGATATAACATCTCTGCTTTAAATAGAAAATCAGTATAATTACTTTAGTATTACTACAGTCATTCATAAAAATTTCAATTCCCCCCTTGATTTGTATTAAAAATTCACTTATAATATGTAAGAATAATAGTTCTCAAAAAGTGTACTTTATGAGAGCTTTCTTTTTTGTTTTTCATTTCTTTGTGCCAACCTGTATTCCTGAAGTCTGCGATAAAAAGTGGCTTCGCTCATTCCACATGCTTCCATCACCTCCTGTGTTGTGATTTCTTTTTTCTCCCATTTTTTTATCATCTGTCCAAAATTATCAGGGGTTTTAATTGCCGGTCTTCCAAATTTGATTCCGCGTGCTTTCGCAGCTGCAATCCCTTCTGCCTGACGCTGCCGGATATTGCTTCGTTCATTTTCTGCCACAAAAGAAAGTACCTGTAAAACAATATCACTGAGAAATGTTCCCATCAGATCTTTTCCCCGGCGGGTATCCAAAAGCGGCATATCCAGTACCATGATATCAATCCCTTTCTCTTTTGTCAGAATCCGCCATTGTTCCAGAATTTCTTCATAATTGCGCCCCAGACGGTCAATGCTCTTAACATAGAGCAAATCATCTTTTTTCATCTTGCGCACCATCTTTTTATACTGTGGACGGTTAAAATTTTTTCCGGACTGTTTATCCATAAAAATGTTTTTTTCCGGTATTTCCAATTCCCGCAATGCAATCATCTGTCTGTCTTCGTTCTGATCATGACTGCTGACACGGATATATCCATAGATTGCTGTCAAATAGTACTCCTTTCCTACCAGGCACCATCATACCATCTTCACACCTGGTATTTTTCTTGCATAATATCTCATTTTTTCGTAAATACTTTTACAAGCAATGAAAAACACGCCACTCTCATACTTTTAGAAATCATGTATAATACTAAATAATATCGAAAAGTATTAATCAAAAGCAAAAATCACTCAAATCCAGAGGTAATAACCCCACATCTGAGTGACAATAATCAATAATGAAATTCTGTCCACAAGGCAAGTTATGAAATCAGATAAATTGAAACCAAAACATTCCCTATGGAAATATTATTTGAAAAGCAGCAGAATATTATACTTACCCATTACCGGATTTGTGTTCTTCCAGAGAATCAATTGTTGCTACTCTCCCTTCCAGGCTTCATAGCAACAAAATTATCTATATAGAAAAACTATATCCTGAGACCCTTGATTTTCTAAAAACGAGGGTCTCAGGACATAGTTTTTCTGTATAAGGAAAATTTTTGATAACAAAATAGAGTTTTCTCTCTAATTCAAATCTTTGGAAGCACCTACCACTGCATTTACTTCGATCTTGTTCATAATCCCATCTACGGTAACTCCCGGATGTGTAACTCGAATCCTACAGATTTCTTCAACAAATTCAGAATCAACTCCCAGTTTCTTCGCCATTTGTTCCACGGTCTGCCCTTTCTCCATACCGGTAAGGATTTTTTGGATAACAGCTGCCAGATCTCTTTGGGTGATTTTAGTCGGGGGTACTTCTTTTCCTTCCTGTTGCTCATGAAGGATATCGATTCGCTCCACTTCCCATTTTTCATCTTCCAGTGTCAGTATTGCCATAGTAATCGGCTGATGAAATCGGCGTTTCCCACAACTTCCGGGATTCAGCCACAATCTTCCTTCTTTTTCTTCTTCACTGTATTTGTGAGAGTGTCCGTATATGATAATCTGAATATCACTTAAGTTCTCCGGTACATCCTTCTTATTATGTACGAGAAAAAATTTCACATGCTGTAATTCAAACTGTAAAGTTTCCGGAATTTCTTTTGCCCAGTCTTTATCATTATTTCCTCTGACCACATAAAACGGAACTTTCTCCCGTCCTGCTCCGGCAATCTCATCCAGTATTTTCTGTGAATTGATATCTCCGGCATGAATGATGGCATCACACTCGCCGATCATTTCCCTTACCTGTTCCCTGAGAAGTCCGTGCGTATCTGACAATACCGCTATTTTCATTCTTTTGCTCATGTCATGGTCTCCTTCTGATCGCCTTTCAGTTCATAATAAAAAATGTATTGCTGCAGCACGCCCTGATATCCTTTATATCTGCGCATGGGAAATCCCCGCCGATAATGTTTGTCAAGTGCCTGACGGATATGGGTATCTACAGGAAATGCTTCCAGCTTGTGAAGAGCAAACAGGCAGATACAATCTGCTACTTTTTCTCCCACTCCATATAATTTCAACAGTTCCTGTTTTGCGTTTTTATAGGTCATCTTCTGAATCTGTTCCAGATTCACCTCACCTGATACCACACTTCTGGCTGTCCGAACCACATACTTGCTGCGATACCCCAGATTACACGCTTTCAGCGCATCTTCCTCTAGGCCTGCCAATGCCTCCGGCTGGGGAAATGCATAATATACCCGCCCGTCCGGTGTCCGTTTTTCCTCTCCGTACTGTTCGCAGATATTGTTTATGCACCGACGGATCCGGACGATATTATTCTGCTGGGAAATTAAAAATGAGACAATCATTTCCCACAGATCCTGCTTTAAGATCCGAATCCCGGATCCCATCTGTGCTGCGCGTGTCAAATAATGATCTCTTGGATTGATACTCGCAATGTATGTCCCATAATCCGTTCCCTGGTCAAAGTATTCTTCCCAGAACTCCTGCAGCTCCCTTTCCGAACAGGAAAAGGTACATATTTGTCCCTGCTGTTCTATCTCAAGATACCGATCACGGGCAATGATCTGAAATACGTGCTCTCTGATTTCCTGCATCCGGAAGCACTGTCCGGAATCACAAATCTGGGAAATATCAAAAAATGAAATTTCTCTTGTTAACATAAAATTCTTTCCTTCACTTCATCAGATGCAAATGCCACATCCACAGCATTTCGCATCATTAATGCTATCTCTTCATCGGTAATTCCATAATTTTCTTTTACAAAAGAAATTTCTTTATCAAGCGATGTACCACTGACTGTCCGATTATCCGTATTGATGGTCACGCAAAGTCCTGCATCAAGAAATTCTCTCATAGGATATTCTGCCATGCTTTTTACAGCCTTGGTCTGTAGATTGCTGATCGGACACATTTCTATTCCGATATGATGCTCCCGACATTTTTTCATTGCATCCTCATGTCCCTTCATAGCGATTCCATGTCCGATTCTTCTTGCTCCACATTCAACTGCATCCAGAATATTCTGCACACTTCCGCATTCTCCCGCATGAATCGTAAATGGCATGCCCATTTTCTTCACTTCTCGAAACAGATCACAAAACTGACTCATGGGAAATGCAGCTTCATTTCCCGCCAGGTCTGCGGCGCACACGCCATTTCCGAGAAATTCTCTCGCTGTTTTTATCATTTCCAGATTTTCTTCCGTACTGTGGTGACGCATAGCACAGACGATCACTCCATATTCTACTCCAAATGACTTTTTTCCCTGCTCCATTCCTTCCAGAACACTCTCAATCACTTTTGCGGTCCCCATGCTTTCATTTCTTGAAAGAAGCGGGGCAAACCGCACTTCCACATACCTCATTCTGTCTTCTGCCGCATTTTTCATAAAATCAAAACCTGCCCGTTTCAGTCCTGCAGGATTCTGAAGACACAAAAGCGGCAGGTCAAATTTTTCCAAATATTGGGCGAGATCCCGACAATCCGGTTCCACCTGCAGTTCTTCCCTGCTTACCGCTCTTCCCAAAAGCTCTTCGATACACCCCTGACTGAGGGAACCATCCAGATGGCAGTGAAGATCAATCCTGGGAACAAAATCCATGGTTACTTTCTGCTCTTTTTCCCTGTTTATATTCATTCCATTCACCTTTTCTTTCACTTTCAAGTATGCCTCTCTATGATTCCTCCAGATGATCCGGACCAAAACCGAGAGGAAGGATTTCGTTCAGAGTATACGCTTTCCAGCCACCCTTTCCATCTTCCAAAAGGAGCCGAAACTCTTGAGGGTTACAAAATTCCATCATCACCTGACGGCAGATACCACAAGGAGGACAGGGCTGACCACTCAGCCCGCTGTTTGGCTCCCCCTCTTTTCCACCCACGACTGCAATCATGGAAAAACTTTTCTCTCCTTCAGAAACAGCTTTGAAAAATGCCGTCCGCTCTGCACAGTTTGTAGCGCCGAAAGATGCATTTTCAATATTACATCCGGTGTACACTTTTCCGGACTTTGTAAGCAATGCGGCTCCCACCTGAAAATGAGAATACGGCGTATAGGCATATTTTCTTGCCTGATATGCCATTTCAAGCAGAGTTTGCTCATTCATTTTTTTATATAATTCAAAATTTGTTTTGTCTGTCATTATTTCCGCCTCTATCAAAAGTTGATGTCTGATTGCCCAATCAGGCGAATCGTCTCAGTAACCAGCCTCTTAAATTCTTCTGCCACTTTGTCCGCTGTCTCCTGCACTTCTTTATGATCCAACGGTTTATTGGACATTCCGGAAGCCAGATTTGTAATGCAGGAAATACCGCATACTTTCAGCCCCATATGTCTTGCTGCCATCGCCTCACAGGCAGTACTCATACCCACAGCATCCGCACCCCAGGTTCTGCACATCCGTATCTCTGCGGGAGTCTCATAAGCCGGTCCCGTCAATTGTACATAGACACCCTGCTGCAGAGAGATACCCGTGTTTCTTGCAGCCCGACGAATGATCTCCCGCAGCTCTTTATTATAGACTTCACTCATATCGGGAAATCTTGGTCCAAGTTCATCAAGATTGGCCCCGATCAGCGGACTGGGAATCGCCGTTGTAATATGATCTGTGATCATCATCAGATCTCCCGGCTGAAAATTAAAATTCACACCTCCGGCAGCATTGGTAAGGATCACAGTTTTCGCTCCCAAAAGTCCCATAAGCCGTACAGGAAGAACCACATCCGAGATGGGATATCCCTCATAGTAATGCACTCTTCCCTGCATGGCAACCACAGGCACCTCCTTCACATATCCAAAGAGAAAACGCCCCTGATGTCCCGGGACAGTGGACACCGGAAAGCCTTCAATCTCCGAATAACTGATGCTTGCTTTCACATCCATTTCCTTTGCGTAATCTCCAAGTCCAGAACCCAGTATCAGAGCAATCTCCGGCTGGAAATCTATTCTATTTTTCACGGATTCCGTGCATTTTACTAATTTCTCATATATCTGATTCATACCTTTGCCTGCCTTTCTAATCTGTTCATCTATCTCAAATTTCCATCATGCACTGTGCCGTCATCGACTTATCCCAAATACTCCACTCCGGTTTTTGTTACCCGTGCATAAATCAGCGGTTGTTTCTCCGGTTTTTCTTCCTGTATAGTCACCGCTTCTTTATACCGCTTCTCGGCCGCCGGAAAGAGTTTTTCATCCGATGCGTACATCACTGCCAGACCCCGACCTTTTTCCACATAGTCTCCGACTTTTTTCTTCAAAATAATTCCTGCTGAATAGTCGATCGTACTGTCCTTCGTCTCTCTTCCCGCACCCAGCATCGAAGAAGCAATTCCACAACTTTCCGTATCCATATGAGTTATATATCCTGCTTTTTCCGCCTTTATCTCATATGCATAGGGTGCCTTTTCAAAACATTCCGTATCCAGAATTACTTTACTGTCACCACCCTGTGCCTCTACCATTGCAGTCA
>JBJFCH010000102.1:9363-14608 GCA_051888835.1 Oliverpabstia sp.
AGTGTCGTTTTAAATCCCGGTATAGATTCCAGCTTATCCACAGTTCCACCGGTATGCCCGAGACCTCTTCCGGACATTTTTGCCACTTTTACGCCACAGGCTGCCACGATCGGACCTACAATCAGGGTTGTCTTATCTCCCACACCGCCTGTTGAATGTTTATCTACTTTAATACCATCGATTGCGGACAAGTCCACCATTTCTCCTGAATGTGCCACTTCCAAAGTCATGGCTGCCGTCTCTTTCTCCGTCATTCCCCGGAAATACACTGCCATCAAAAAAGCAGACATCTGATAGTCCGGTATCTGCCCATTTACATACTCCTGAATCAGATAATGGATTTCTTCGTCTGTCAGAGTACCTCCATTTCTCTTTTTCATTATCAAATCATACATTCTCATATCGGTCAGCCTCCATTTCCTAATTATCACACCTTTACATTAGATTCTATCAGATTTACAGACAGGCAACAAGGTTATCTGCCTCAAGAATGTATTAAGAAAGAACTTTCCGATAAAATAAACAGAGCTGCCGTTTCATATTCCGGCAGCTTCTATCAATTTTTTCATCTTATTATTATATTCACCAAATGTTACACCGGCATTGATCACCCGCTCACATCGTCCCATGACATCAAGAGCACGTTGTAGGGCATGATCTGAAATCGGCATAAACGGTTCTTCGGTAATCACTTCGGACGCCAGCAAACGTGCCAGCTGATAATCGATATCATTCGTATAGAGAATTCCGGCAGCAAATGGTATATTCTCTTTCTGCAACTGTCTGTAGATCGGAATTCCTGTACCACAGGAAGACAAAACAAAGACTTTCGGCTTCCCCTCCGGTCTTGGCAGCTCAATACTTCCAAAACACGGATCAAAAAAGCCATTATCAATATCATACAGGTCACGGATAATATCTTCTTCAAATATCTCTTCCGGTTTTCCGTAGTGAGAAATTGTATCTCCCTTGACACATATGATTTTGTCCGATATTTTCTGTGCCAAATCAATCTCATGGAGGGACATAACAACCGTGATATTTTTTTCCTTCGCCATACTTCGCAGAATGGATAACAATTCCAGCTTATGCCTTACATCCAGAAAAGAAGTAGGTTCATCGAGAATGATGATATCCGGCTCCTGGCAGATGGCACGGGCCAGCAATACTCTTTGCCGCTGTCCGTCACTGATGGCATTGAAATCCCGTCCTCCCAGTTCACTGGCATGAACAGCTGCCATAGCCGCTTCCACTTTATCTTCATCATCTCTGGATAGAATACCCAACCGACCGGTATAAGGATATCGTCCTGTAGCCACCACATCATGGCAAGTCATTAATTCCGGCTGCATACGCTGTGTCAAAACAACTGCCATACGGGTAGAGAGCTTCTTATAAGACATGTTGTGGATACTGCTGCTATCAAAATACACATAACCACCAACAAGAGCCAGCTGCCTGGTAATACTTTTCAGAATCGTAGATTTACCGGCTCCGTTGGGTCCGATCAGCGTTACAATTTCGCCTTTATTGATTCCGATGTTAATATCGTGAATCAAGGCTTTTCCATTATATCCAACAGACAAATCTTTTAAATCCAAATAATAATCCGCCATGATTTATCTGCCTCTCTTTCTTGTCAGCATCATAAAAATAACAATCGGTGCACCAAATATGGAAGTAACCGTGCTGATATTCAGCTCCAACGGTGCAAAAGCCATACGTGCGATCAGATCACAGATCATACAAAAAACGGCACCACCAAGGAAAGTTCCCGGAATAACCACCAACGGTCGGGAAGTATTCAAAGCATGTTTGACAAGAAAGGGTACAGCGATTCCCACGAAAGAAATAGGACCGGCAAATGCTGTCACACATGCGGAGAGTACACTGGACAGAAGGATGAGTGCCACACGAAATGCCTTCACATTGACTCCCATACTCTGAGCATAAGATTCCCCCAATTGATAGGCACCGATTGGTTTTGAGAGCAAAAAAGTCAAACATACCGTAATCCCAATTACAATAGCCGCCACATACACATTGCTCCAACTCATACCGGAAAAGCTTCCCTGAGACCATCCGTGCAGATTGACAATATCGGAATCCTCTGCAAAAGTTACTATAAAGTCGGTGATTGCGGAACAAATATAGCCAATCATGATACCTGCCACCAGCAGTGTTGCCATATGATTAATTCTTCTGGAAAAAATCAAAATAAATCCAATGGAAAGCAGTGATCCGATGAAAGCAGCAATAATCAGTGTATAGGAAGATACCGCCTGAAAACGTTCCAGAAAATAAATCATGGTCAAAGCTACCATCATTTTTGCACCGGAGGAAATACCCAGGATAAAAGGACCGGCAATGGGATTTTCAAAAAAAGTCTGCAGAAGGAAACCGGACAGAGAAAGTCCTCCGCCCAGTATCGCTGCCATAAGAATCCTTGGAAGCCGAATTTTCCATATAATATTATAGGAATTCGTATCTCCCTGCCCGGTAAATATGATTTTCAAAATATCCGGCACAGAGATTTTTACATTTCCCGTATTGATATTCAACACAGTTACCACCAGAAAAGCCACAATCAAAATCGTAAAAACCAGGATATACCGGGAACGCCGTATGAAGTTTTCTCTGTGAAAGTCTGAAACATCAGTTACATTCTTCTGTTTTCTTTGCATATACTCATCCTCTTTGATTCATCCAAATCATGTCTCCGCTGTGATGTCACTGTATCCTGACGCTCATTGTAACCGGGTCAAAAATGTCATTTCCGATTCATCGCCATCGGTAATCATCAAATTGACATCGCGAATTAATTGTCCGACAATATCAGTAGCCTGATAGAGCGATTTCCCCGTGGTCCATACATTCCCATCTTTGATTGCTTTAAAATCGGCAAACAGATCACTCTTTGCCAATAAAGCATCCATGTTGGTAACACTGCTGTCGATGCTGGCATTGTAAATCAGGTAATCCGCATCTACCGCAGCACTATAAAACTCTTCCATCGTCATATCCATGGTTGTGCCTGTAGAATCATCTATCACATCAGAAAATGCATATTTTGCACCGGCAATCTCGACCATTTTCGCCATATAATCTGATGGTTTTCGCACTACCGCAACACCATTGGTATTCATATAGAAAATTGCCACCGTCTTACCTGTATTTTCAAAATCTTTCAATTCCTCAATAATCTGTGCCTGATCCTCAAAGAACGTCTCTGCTTCCGCCTCTTTATTTAACATTGCGCCATAAGCTTTGATCCACTCTGTTCTGCCAAGCGGATGTGTTTCATAACTGGAACGATCCATAAAAACCGGAATATCCAGCATCTCAATCATTTCCTGTACTTTCGGTGTATGAAGAATCATCGTAGATTCAATAGCCAGATCACATCCTTCATCGACCAGAAGCTCATAATCCGGCTCACTATATTTTCCGGCATAAATAATATCTCCATTTTCCATCGCTTTCACAGCATTATCAATATACCAGCCATTTGCCTGTGTTCCCGAAAATCGAATACTTCCAAGCCCGTCAATCGCATCAAATAACGCCATTGCCGAAGTTGCGGCAAGATAAATATTCTCCAATGGCTGCTGTAATATTTTCACATTTTCATCCAGCCCTTCCGGAGCCTCTTTTCCCTCCGGTACGATCAGATAGCTTCCGCTCTCCGGCACATCCAAAAATTTGTATCCATCATGATAATAATAAACATGGAAACATCCTGCGTAAGTAAGAGGCATCTCCGATTCAAAAGTCAACCCTTCAATGTCCGGAGCATCCGATACGGAGCTCTGTGGCTCCGTATCTTCCTCTTTATCTGTATCCTGTGATGTTTCCTCTGTACTTTCCTGGGCATCATCTGCAACATCAGTATCCTCTGATATCAGATTTTTGTCATCTTCCATATCAGAAGCCCCGGATCCGCATCCTGCGATCCCGACTGTCAGCATAGTCGCAGCAAGCAACAGACAAATTCCTTTGTTCATCTTTTTTTTCATCAGTTATCCCCTTCTTCAAAGGCAGCTACCGCCTGCTCGAACAATTTCATTGTCTCATCCTCACACTGAAAGATTGCTCCATAAAGCTTGATCCACTCATACTGTCCCAATTCAGTTTCCTCATCAGATGAACGATCCACCAACATAGGAATCCACAGCATAGCATGATGTTCTGCAATTTCCTGCAGTCGATCTGTCTGTTCTTCCACCGACAACTCCTGCTCTTCTGTATCTTCTGTGATTTCTTCCGCATCTTCTTTTTCCGTCAATTCCTGCTCTTCTGTGTCTTCTTCCTCATGCGGCAGAAGTTCGGACGGCAAAATAGACAAATTACACTGTGCCCGTAAAAGTGCTTTATAATCAATCTCATCGAAAGTTCCTGCAAACGAGATATCTCCGTCTTCCATGGCTTTGCTTACTTCTTCATTGGAGCAATCGTCTTTTTCAAAACCAAGAGCACGGATCGTATCCAGAAGTTCCAGTTCATCCATAGTATCCAGCGCTTCTTCAGAAGCTACATATGTTTTATCCACTGGGAGATCAACAATAATAACTTCTTTTTCCAGACCTACCGGAATCTCTGTTCCCTCCGGAACAATCAGATATTTAACAACGTTGCCCATATACAGTTGAGCCACTTTTTCTTCGTCTGTTTCTGTCAATTCTGTAGTGTCCTCTTCTGTTTCTACACTATTATCCGCCTCTTCCGTATTCTCAGTTTTTTCCTCATCCTCAACGTCATTTTTATCGTCAGCTTCGGATTTGTCCGGATCACGGGCTGTATCACTTGTCATATCGATTTCAATAAGTGTAATTCCATCCTGATAATTATAAATCTTGAAATATTGTGCATACTCCAGTTTTGTTTCGGATTCATAAGTCAAACCGATAATCTGCGGGGCTTCTTCATCCAGTTTATCATTATTGCTCTGCCCTGCACCAATTACAACGTCAGAATTCGTTCCGTTTCCTGTTCCATCTACTTTTGCAGCCGCAGCAAGATAAATATAAATATTATATTCAATTTCATGAGCTGCGGTCATCTTTGTGGTCATACCCAGAATTTTATTGTTTTTATTCAAAGCCACCGGAATCGTAAAACTGGTACTGCCACCGCTTACGGTTCCATAGTAAGTTCTTCCGTTTGCTTTTACATACGCATAAGAACTGCTGCTAAATACGATTGTCGCATATGCCTGTCCGTTTTTCACTGTAATTTTATTACAACT
>JBJFCH010000103.1:0-14299 GCA_051888835.1 Oliverpabstia sp.
TTCACTGGAAAGCTTTGGGACTGTTGATGGTCCCGGGATACGTCTTGTAGTGTTTTTTCAGGGATGCCCCATGCGGTGCCAATATTGTCACAACCCGGATACGTGGGAAATAGATACAGGGACGCAGATGAGTGTGGAAGAGATTCTGGAACAATATGAGAAAAATAAAGTTTTTTACCGTAATGGAGGAATTACAGCCACCGGAGGAGAACCATTGCTCCAGCTAAAGTTTCTGACAGAACTGTTTTCAGAAGCAAGGAAAAGAGAAATCCATACTTGTCTTGATACCTCGGGAATTGTATATCGAAAAAGCAGACAGGAGGAATTTGAAAAATTATTTTCCAGTCTGAATCTGGTTCTTCTGGATTTTAAACACAGTGATCCACAGGGGCATATGAAACTGACAGGACAGAAACAAGAGCCGATATTGGAATTTGCCTGTGCTTTGGAACAAGCCGGGATTCCCATGATCGTGCGCCATGTGATTGTACCCGGACTGACAGACAGAAAGGAACATCTGGAAAAACTGGGAGATCTGCTGGCAGTGTATCGCAATCTGGCTGGTCTTGAAATACTTCCGTATCATACCATGGGAGTAAAAAAATATGAGACTCTGGGGATTCCCTATCCGCTTCAGGGAGTGGAAGCAATGGATAAAGATTCGGTAATAAAGGCGAGGGAGATTGTTTTGCAGAGAATAAAAAAGAAATAGTATAGATAAATTTGAAATATTCAGAAAAAAGTACTTTATTCCGAAGAATCGCAGTGTTATAATAAATCTATCAAATATAAACAGTCGAAGAGCGTTGAACGGCTGTAAAATAAGATGTAAGGAGGTAGATTTATGGAGAGCAGGATGCATAAGATTTTTTCGGAAGCGAATAGAAAAATTGCATTGAAAGTGTATGAGGGACATTTCGCCACACCACACTCTCACATCACTCATTATTTTGACATGGCAACTCTTCGAACCAGAGCATCGGAAGCTTCTGCTGTGGCGCAGGTTCTCGCAAGTCATTATGAACTGAGTACTATTGTGGATACTATTATCTGCATGGACGGAACGGAAGTGATTGGCGCTTATCTTGCAGAAGAACTGATGAATGCAGGGATTATGTCTATGAATGCTCATGAGACAGTTTATGTAGTGTCTCCGGAAGTAAATATTAATGGTCAGCTGATGTTCCAGGAAAACATGGTTCCTATGATCAAGAATAAAAATATTCTGATTCTGACCGCGTCAGCTACAACAGGTGGTTCACTGCAGGCATGTTTTGACTGTGTCAATTATTATGAAGGTAAACTGCAGGGTGCCTGTGCGATTTTCAGTGCGGTTTCTAAAATCAATGGAGTACCGGTAAATGCAATATTTACATCACGGCAGGTTCCGAATTATCGTAGTTATACGACACGCGAATGCCCACACTGCAGAGCTCGAAAGAAAATCGATGCGATTGTAAACGGCTATGGCTATTCCAAGATATGATGAGTAAATTTCGGGAGTGTGAAGCACGGAGAAATTTGTAGCCTCATCCTATTTGTCGGGAAACTCATCAAAATATATGCAGCTTAAACTCTCTCAGGACTTTCCTGAGAGAGTTTTTTGTGATATACTGAAATTCTAGTGAAAATAAGAAAATATTTTGTCCGTAAACTGCAGGAATGGATCACGGCTGTTTCGGTACAATAAAAGATAGAAAGGATTAGTAGGGAAGAATGACAGTAGATCAGGTATTTGTGATAAGAAAACTTCAGAATTTGGAAGAAATGTACGTAGTATATTCCGCAGTGACAAGGATGCCGTTTGCTACCTGCGATGAAGAAACATTTAATGATCAGGTATGGATTTTCACGGATCAGGATAAAGTTCAGGAATTTGCGAAAAGCTATACAGAAAAGAAGATGCCTTTGATAGGGGTGAAAGTGAAAAAAACAGAAGCACCGATGTTTTACATGAACCTGTTTGCTATGGGAATCAATGAAATTGTATTTCAGGATGGAGAGATACGCCATCATTTGGAACTGACAAAGGTGGTAAGAATACCGGATTATGAAAAACTGCCGGAAAAGCAGAGACCGATTCTGAATCCGCAGCTGATGCTTTCTTCTATTTATTTCCTGCAGGAACTTCGTAAGCCAGGGGTACAGCCGGATAAGGAAGCACTGAAAGAACTGGAGGAAGAAATGTCTGTGAATCTGGTAAAATCCAAATATCTGATGCCTGTAGATGTTCAGAAAAATGAGAAAGGGCAGGAAAATATTCGTCTTCTCTACGTGCAGAATAAGCAGGGAGAACGCTTCCAGCCGATTTTCTCAGATACGGGTGAACTGATGAAACATTATAAAAATAAAGAACAGAAGCATCGTCTCATTCAGATTGCATTTGAACAGCTGCCGGCGCATATGATCAAAGATGTACAGGGATATGTGCTGAATCCGGAGGGAATCAACCTGATTCTGAAAAAGGAACAGATAGAGACATTATTAAAATATTATAAATGAGTTACTCGATAAATGAGAAGAAACTACGAATTTCTCCGTGCTTTGCACTTTCGAAATTCTCATATAAAAAAGAGCGGGATACAGGCAGTACCCGCTCTGCATATTAGATAAAAAGAAACGGAGGTCATTTCTTGAAAATAACAGATTGTAAAGCTTATGAACTGTTGCAGCGTCAGCAGATTGAAGACATTCATGCAGAAGGATTTTTACTAAGACATAAAAAAACTGGTGCCAGGGTGATGCTTTTGAAAAATGAGGATGAGAATAAAGTGTTTAATATCGCATTCCGGACGCCTCCTTCAGACAGTACCGGAGTGGCTCATATTCTGGAGCATAGTGTTCTGTGCGGTTCCCGGCAATTTCCGCTGAAGGATCCGTTTGTGGAATTGGTAAAAGGTTCTTTGAATACATTTTTGAATGCCATGACCTATCCGGATAAAACGATGTATCCGGTCGCAAGCTGTAATGATCAGGATTTTCAGAATTTGATGCATGTATATCTGGATGCTGTATTTTATCCGAATATATATGAAAAAGAAGAAATTTTCCGCCAGGAGGGATGGTGTTATCAGCTGGAATCTGTGGACGACCCTCTCAAATACAATGGCGTTGTATATAATGAAATGAAAGGTGCATTTTCTTCCCCGGAAGAGATACTGGATCGTGAGATTTTCAATGTGTTGTTTCCGGATACTCCGTATGGAGTGGAGTCCGGCGGGGATCCGAAAAAAATACCGGATCTGACATATGAGAATTTTCTGGCATTTCACAGCAGATATTATCATCCATCCAACAGTTACATCTATTTATACGGAAATATGGATATGGCTGAGAAACTGGAATGGATGGACAGAGAATATCTGAGTAAGTTCGACAGGATTTCCGTGGAATCGGAGATACCGCTGCAGAAGCCTTTTGTCAGACCGGTGGAACATGTGATTGAATATCCGGTTTCTGAAAATGGTTCAGAGGATGAGGCTACGTATTTGTCCTGCAGTATGGTAACCGGTAGTGGTCTGGATGTAGAGTTGTGTACAGCCTTTGAAGTGCTGGATTATGTCCTTCTGTCTGCACCGGGTGCTCCGCTTCGTCAGGCTCTGCTTGATGCGGGAATCGGAAAAGACGTGGACGGAGGCTACAGTGATGGAATTTATCAGCCGTTTTTCTCTGTTATCGCTAAGAATGCAGAAAAGGAAGAGAAAGAAGAGTTTCTTCGGATCATAAAAGAAACATTGGAAAAGATTGTCCGGGACGGAATAGATCCGAAAGCGGTCGCAGCCGGAATCAATTATCTGGAATTCAGATTCAGAGAGGCGGATTATTCTTCATTCCCGAAAGGACTCATGTATGGAATAGATGTTTTTGACAGCTGGCTCTATGATGATGAGAAACCATTCATTCATCTGGAGCGTCTGGGGGTATTTGAGTCATTGAAGGAAAAAGCAGGACAGGGGTATTTTGAAGAATTGATTCAGAAATATCTGCTGAACAATCCACATACAGCAGTGGTGATCAGCATTCCGAAAAAGGGTTTGGCTTCCAAAGAAGAAAAGGAACTGGAAGAAAAGCTTGCTGCATTTAAAAAGACTTTGACAAATCAACAGCTGGAGGAAATGGTTAAAAAGACAAAGGCCCTGAAGGAGTTTCAGGAAAGTGAGGATTCTGATGAGGCAAAAGCCAGAATCCCCATGCTGAAACGTACAGATATTAAAAAAGAGACTGTAGAAATTCATAATACACCTCACGAAGTTAATGGGACAACGGTATTGCAGCATGATGTGGATACCAATGGGATCAGTTATCTGACATTATTATTTGATACAAGTAAAGTTCCGGATGAACTGATCTCCTATATGGGAATTTTAAAAGCAGTACTCGGCTATGTGGATACAGCTCATTATACGTATGGAGAACTGTTTCATGAAATCAATGTTGAAAGCGGCGGAATCAACTGCGGTCTGCAAGTGTTTAATCATAAAGAGAACAATGAGGACTGTAGGAGAATGTTTGGCGTGAGGGCCAAGTATCTTACACCGAAAGAGGATTTCGTGTTTGATATGATCCGGGAGATCCTGTTTACTTCCAATTTTGACGACGATAAGAGATTGTATGAGATTCTTGCACATCAGAAAGCAAGGCTGGAATCTTCCCTGGGAGAAGCCGGGCATTCTACCGCAGTGATGCGTGCGACTTCTTATTATTCTCCGGCTTCTGCTTTTCAGGACAGAATCAGCGGAATTACTTATTTCCGTCTGTTGGAGGAACTGGAGCAGAATTTCGAAGAAAAGAAAGAAGTTCTGAAAAAGAATCTCAAAGAATTGATGCATATGATCTTCCGGAAGGAAAATCTGTTTGTGAGTGTGACTGTGGATCAGGATGGTTATCAGGGACTGGAAGCACAGATCGCCCGACTTTTACCGCTCCTGTATAGTGATCCGGTAAGAACAGGTTCGATCCGATATGATTTTGGACAGAAAAATGAAGGTTTCTATACTGCAGGTCAGGTTCAGTATGTTGCAGAAAGCGGTAATTTCAAAAAAGCCGGCTATGCATATACCGGAGCTTTGAGAATACTGAAAGTAATCTTAAGCTATGATTATCTCTGGATGAATCTTCGTGTAAAGGGCGGTGCCTACGGATGTATGAGTAATTTCCGAAGAACAGGGGATAGTTTCCTTGTGTCTTACCGGGACCCACATCTGAAAAACACGCTGGAGGTATTTCGGGGGACACCGGAGTATCTGCGGAACTTTGAAGCAGATGAAAGAGGGATGACAAAGTATATTATTGGTACCATCAGCGAGCTGGATGTACCTATGAATCCTTCCGCACAGGGATCCCTTGCACTGAATGCATGGTTTGCGGGTCTTACCCGGGAAGATCTTCAAAAAGAAAGAGACGAAATTCTGAATGCACAGCCGGAAGATATTCGGGCACTGGCAGATTTGATCCAGGCTATTCTGGATCAGGAAAATATTTGTGTGGTGGGAAGTGAATCTGCAATTGACAAAAATAAGAATATTTTGAAGCACGTAGAACCGTTGGTGCATTAAATCGGCCAAAAGGTTATAGAAAATGCAAAGGATAGGGAGAAAAGCAGATGAAAGATAATTTTAAATCGGGTTTTGTGGCAATCATCGGACGACCGAATGTGGGAAAATCTACATTGATGAATCATTTGATCGGACAAAAAATTGCGATTACTTCCAAAAAGCCCCAGACGACCCGAAACAGAATCCAGACGGTATACACCTGTGAGGACGGGCAGATCGTATTTCTGGATACACCGGGAATTCACAAAGCGAAAAATAAACTGGGAGAGTATATGGTCAATGTGGCAGAACAGACGCTGCGGGATGTAGATGTCGTTTTGTGGCTGGTAGAACCTACCACCTTTATTGGCGCAGGGGAAAAGCATATAGCCGAACAGTTGGAAAAAATAAATATTCCTGTAATCCTCGTCATCAATAAGGTCGATACCATTAAAAAAGAAGAAGTACTGCAGGTGATTGACACATACCGCAAGTTATATGATTTTGCGGAAATTATACCGGCTTCTGCTTTGCGGGGACAGAATACAGATGATATCATCCGGTCACTGTTTAAATATATGACGTATGGTCCTATGTTTTATGATGAAGATACCGTGACGGATCAACCGCAGCGTCAGATCGTTGCAGAAGTGATACGGGAAAAAGCACTGCATGCACTGGATGAGGAAATTCCTCACGGAATTGCTGTGACCATCGAGAAAATGAGAGAAAGAAAAGGACAGAATATTGTTGATATTGAGGCAACGATTATCTGCGAAAAGGATTCTCACAAAGGAATCATAATCGGAAAACAGGGAAGCATGCTTAAAAAAATCGGAAGTAATGCCCGATTTGAAATTGAAAAAATGCTGGAAGAAAAGGTAAATCTGAAAATCTGGGTAAAAGTGAGAAAAGACTGGAGAGACAGTGATACTCTCATGAAAAACTTCGGATACGATAAGAAAGAGATATAATATATGAGTGAACCCATTACAGTCACCGGAATGGTGCTGAATACAGCACCGGTGGGAGATTATGACAAGCGTATGGTACTTCTTACCAGAGAAAGAGGGAAAATTACGGTGTTTGCCAGAGGCGCGAGAAAAAGCAACAGTCCGTTTCTGGCTATAGCCAATCCCTTTGTCTTTGGAAGTTTTCAGGTATATGAGGGACGAACAGCCTATACACTGGGACAGGCAAATATTAAAGAGTATTTTACGGAACTGGCTTCCAGACAGCCGGGAGTCTATTATGGGTTTTATTTTCTGGAAATCGCTGATTATTATGGAAGAGAAGGAAATCGGGAGACGGATATGCTGAATCTTCTGTACATAACAATGAAGGCGCTGCTGAATGACAGGATATCTGACCGGCTGATCCGCACGATCTTTCAATTGAAAGCTATGGTGATCAACGGAGAATACCCCAATCTGTTTGAATGCGCGATCTGTGGAAATCATGAAAGTCTAACACACACATCACAGCGGTATAGTGGATGCATTTGTGTAAATTGTGCAAAAACAGTAAAAGATGCAAGAACAATATCTCCAACGGCTCTTTATGCGTTTCAGTTTATTATTGCGTCACCGATGGAAAAATTGTATACATTTGCATTGACGCCTGAGGCAGAGAAAGAGACGGCAGTATGGATGGATCAATACATGGATCGGAATACGGATCGTAAGTTTAAAAGTCTGGAGATTCTGGAAATCATGAGCAGTTAAAAGTGAAAAATAATAGGGTTGAAAAACCTGTATTCAGAATGTATAATGTGAAGGAGTGCTTATGAAAAGACGCAGTGCAGCCATGCTTCTGGCGATTCTTTTTTGTTTAACAGGATGCGGTGGGATTGATGGAGCAAAAGAATCCACTGTGACAGTAAATAAGGAAGGGGTTGTGACAGAGGCGCTGATCGAGAAATTTTTATCAGAAAATTATGATGCAGAAGAACTGGAGGCAAGTATAAAAGAACTTGCGGATACCTATAACGAAGAGATTGGCAAAGAAGCTGTGAAAATCATGAAGATTCAAGTGAAAGAAGGAGTGGCAACTGCCTTGCTTCAGTACGTATCGGATGATGTTTACAGAGAATTCAATCAGGTGGATTTTTTTGCGGGTACCGTAGGGCAGGCAAAAGAAGAAGGTTATACATTTGCCGGGACATTTCAGGATGTTGAGGGAAATGAGATTGCTTCCGGAACAGTTCCTGACAGCTGTACAGATCAGCAGGTGATCATCATCAGGGAGCCGCTTAATGTTCAGGTTCCGGGAAAGATTTTGTATGTAAGTAATAATATGAAGATCCTGAATAACAAACAGGCAAAACTGGAGCAGGATCTTGATGTTATATATGAAGATACACAGGTGACCACAGAGGCTTTTGGCTATGTGATATACAGTGCCAAATGAGGTATCAATACTTTTAGAATAAAGGAGATCAATTATGGAAAAAACAATGGAAAAGATTATCGCGTTGGCAAAATCCAGAGGTTTTGTATATCCGGGATCCGAAATTTACGGCGGCCTGGCTAATACATGGGATTACGGTAATCTTGGTGTAGAACTGAAAAACAATGTAAAAAAAGCATGGTGGAAAAAATTTATTCAGGAAAATCCATACAATGTGGGGGTTGACTGTGCAATTCTGATGAATCCGCAGACATGGGTAGCTTCCGGTCATCTGGGAAGTTTTTCCGATCCCCTGATGGACTGTAAAGAATGTCATGAGCGTTTTCGTGCGGACAAGGTGATCGAAGACTTCTGTGCGGAAAAAGGAATCGTTCTGGAAGAGAGTGTTGATGCATGGAGCCAGGAAAAGATGAAAGATTTTATTGAAGAGCATCAGATTCCATGTCCTACCTGCGGTAAGCATAATTTTACAGATATCCGTCAGTTTAACCTGATGTTCAAGACCTTCCAGGGAGTTACTGAGGATGCTAAAAATACAGTATATCTGAGACCTGAGACTGCTCAGGGTATTTTTGTTAACTTTAAAAATGTCCAGAGAACGTCCAGAAAGAAATTGCCTTTTGGTATCGGACAGATTGGTAAATCTTTCCGTAATGAGATCACACCGGGTAACTTCACATTCCGTACCAGAGAATTTGAGCAGATGGAGCTGGAGTTCTTCTGCAAACCTGATACAGATCTGGAATGGTTCGCATACTGGAAACAGTTCTGCCTGAATTGGCTGCATGAACTGGGACTGAAAGATGAGGAAGTACGTTATCGTGATCATGAGAAAGAGGAACTTTCTTTCTACAGCAAAGCTACTACAGACGTGGAATTCCTGTTCCCGTTTGGATGGGGTGAGCTTTGGGGAATTGCAGACCGTACCGATTACGACCTGACACAGCATCAGAATGTATCCGGCCAGGATCTGACATACTTTGACGATGAGACAAAAGAAAAATATATCCCATATGTTATTGAGCCATCACTGGGAGCTGACCGTATGGTACTTGCTTTCCTGTGCAGTGCTTACGATGAAGAAGTTCTGGATGCAGAGAGAAATGATGTACGTACCGTTCTGCATTTCCATCCGGCTCTGGCACCGGTAAAAGTAGGTGTGCTGCCATTGTCAAAGAAATTGAACGAAGGTGCTGAGAAAGTATTTGCGATGTTGTCCAAAAACTGGAACTGCGAATTCGATGACAGAGGCAATATCGGTAAGAGATATCGTCGTCAGGATGAGATCGGAACTCCATACTGTGTAACCTATGATTTCGATTCCGAAAACGATGGTGCAGTAACCGTACGTGACCGAGATACAATGAAACAGGAAAGAATTAAAATCGAAGAGCTGGAGGCATATCTGGCTGAGAAACTTGCATTTTAAGAAGCTTACATTTTAATTCGTATATGACATAAAAAGTTGTGAGGCAGATAATATTATATCCTGCAGCCTATATGTCTTCCGGCATCGTTTTGTATCGTGAGCGATAGATTTGAACAAAGACAATGATCCGTTTCAGAAACATTGGAACAAGCGAGCCTGAATATCCACTGCTTATGGAGACTTAGGCGCGACGGCTTTCCGGAGCGTCTTAGTCGAAGTTAGCAGTTAGATGAAGGGGAGCGACCTGTTTCTGAAACGGATCATTGTCTTTGTTCTATCAATACCTCACGATACAAAAAGAACAATCAGTAATCAATTTTGAACACGGGATCTGCCGGGTATCCTCCGCCCAGTTTCTGCATAGCCCGTTGTACGCTGTCCCGGGAATTGCCCCAGTCTTTGTCACGATTCATATAATCCTGTTTATCACAGAACCAGGTTACTTCTTCCTCTACCCGCTTCATATTTTTTTCCATGAGTTCGAAAAGGACAGGGAAAAATTCTGCTTTCTGCTTATCGTTCAGCTTTTTTTCACCAACTTCTACAAGATCTTTAAAGTGGGGAAGGCAAAAGCCCTTACTGTTTTTAAAAAGCTCTACAAATTCCGGACTGTTTTTATACATATAAAAGAAAGTATCCAGATAACGTTCATAGTTTGAATGAAAATGGTCGCATACATAGCAGCTATGTTCTTTCTGACTGATCCATTGACCGATAGAAGTTTCAGGGGCATCCGGATTGAGCTCTGTTTTTTTCATCCGTCCCATAAAAGTAGATTTGCCGCTGGTGAAAGCCTTCATCTGTTCTGTCATTTCCTGATTCAGCTTTTTCATATGAGTGCTGAGAATTAAACCGCTTCCCAATCTGTTTCCATAGTCATACATCATTTTATAATGGTGTCGGCAAAAACCGATTTTGTCGGTTTCCATCCGGATATCATCTTCCATATAAGAAGCGCCGCTTCCAAGGATAAACTCAAGAGCGTGTTGTTCCGCTTCCCGTTCCAGATAACAGAATGGACATTCGTCATCAGCTTTAAAAGCATCGTTAAGGGGAATTGTATAAATAGTTTCTTTCATGTGGTAACCTCGCTTAATTTTGTGGCAATAATCCATATATTGGTATTATCGTCTGAAATACTTTGTGTCTGTTACAAAAAGCATACTCTGTTTTGCAAAAAACGTCAATAAAAATGACAAAAAGAAAAAGTGAAAATACGAATGAATTGTACGAGAAAATAGAAAAAAATAAAAAATTCAGACAAATCATGGTCATAAAATACAAAAAAATATTGCAAAAATATAGGAAAGTTGTTATAATGGCGATTAGCTTGAAAATGTATGACGGAATTATATTATCAAGGAGGAGAAAAAATTATGGCAAAAATGAGAAATATTATTGTAGGACAGTCAGGCGGACCCACATCTGTAATCAATTCAAGTCTGGCTGGCGTGTATAAAAATGCAATTGAGCGTGGATTCGATAAAGTATATGGCATGCTTAATGGTATTCAGGGACTTTTAGATGAGCGCTATGTGGATATGTCCACCCAGATTCATTCCGATCTGGATATTGAGCTTCTGAAGAGAACACCATCCGCATTTCTGGGTTCCTGCCGTTTTAAACTGCCGGAGATCCATGAGAATATGGAAATTTATGATAAAATCTTTGATATTCTTGATAAGCTGGAGATCGATTCCTTTATCTATATCGGGGGAAACGATTCTATGGATACAATCAAGAAATTGTCTGATTATGCAATCGTAAAAGGACACAAACAGAAATTCCTGGGTGTTCCGAAAACAATTGATAATGACCTGGCACTGACAGACCATACACCTGGTTTCGGAAGTGCAGCGAAGTATATTGCAGCTTCCACAAAAGAGATCATCCGTGATGCTCTGGGTCTGACCTACAAAAAAGACATGATCACTGTAGTAGAAGTTATGGGAAGAAATGCAGGATGGCTGACTGGTGCAACTGCTCTGGCTAAGACAGAGGAGTGTGAAGGACCGGATCTGATTTATCTTCCGGAGATTCCTTTTGATATTGATGCTTTCCTGGCAAAAATAAAAGAACTGCTGAAAGTGAAAAATTCAATCGTTGTTGCCGTTTCCGAAGGAATTAAACTGGCTGACGGACGTTATGTATGTGAACTGTCCGGCGGTGCTGATTATGTGGATGCATTCGGACACAAACAGCTTCAGGGAACAGCAGCATATCTGGCAGCTTTCCTGGGAGCAGAGATTGGATGTAAGACAAGAAGTGTAGAGTTCTCTACATTGCAGAGAAGTGCTTCTCATATGGCTTCCCGTGTGGATATTGATGAAGCATTTATGGTAGGTGGTGCTGCCGTTAAAGCTGCTGATGAAGGATACAATGGAAACATGGTTGTTATTGACCGTGAGTCTGATGATCCGTATATGTCATCTGCAGGAATCTACGATGTACATCGGATTGCAAACGAAGAGAAGCTGGTTCCGAGAGAGTGGATGAATGAAGAAGGAAACTATGTGACAAAAGATTTTGTTGATTATGTAAAACCATTGATTCAGGGAGATTACCAGCCGATCATGGTAAATGGTCTTCCAAGACATCTGGTATTGAATCTGGACAACAAATAATCGCAGATAAGTGATAAAAATCGCTGTAAAAGTGACAAATATAGTGAGATAAAAGGACAGCCGGCTGAAGATGAAGCCGGCTGTCCTTTTGTCAACAGATAGTTGTTTTTACAGCCGAATGATATTGAGTTTTATCAGATACAGCGCAAATACAGTATTTGATATTGCAGAGAAATGTTAGAATGTATTGCCGGATAATATACAGTTTTCGGTAAATCAGGTAAATTTTCGGGGATTATACTTGACTATGACTGTGAATTTTATTACAATTATGATATACGAGTGCCCCTGGCACGAGTGGAATATTGGTTGTCTTTTTTCCTGTGATGATCAATATTTTGAATAATATACTTTTTAGGAGGAAGTAAAACAATGGCAAAATGGGTTTACATGTTTACAGAAGGTAATGCCGGAATGCGTAATCTTCTGGGCGGTAAAGGTGCCAACCTTGCTGAGATGACAAATCTGGGTCTTCCTGTACCGCAGGGTTTCACAATCACAACGGAAGCTTGTACACAGTACTATGAGGATGGAAGACAGATCAATGACGAAATCATGGAACAGATCATGGAAGCGATCGAAAAGATGGAAGTTGTTACCGGTAAAAAATTCGGTGACAAAGAGAATCCGCTTCTGGTTTCCGTTCGTTCCGGTGCAAGAGCATCTATGCCGGGTATGATGGATACTATCCTGAACCTTGGTCTGAATGAAGAAGTTGTTGAAGTACTGGCTGCAAAATCCGGAAACCCACGTTGGGCATGGGATTGCTACAGAAGATTTATCCAGATGTACTCCGACGTAGTTATGGAAGTAGGTAAAAAATACTTCGAAGAACTGATTGATCAGATGAAAGCTGCTAAAGGTGTTACACAGGACGTTGAACTGACTGCTGATGACCTGAAAGAACTGGCTAACCAGTTTAAAGCTGAGTACAAAGCTAAAATCGGCGTTGATTTCCCGACAGATCCGAAGGAGCAGTTGATGGGAGCTATCAAAGCTGTATTCCGTTCCTGGGACAACCCGCGTGCAAATGTATATCGTCGTGATAATGATATCCCGTATTCCTGGGGTACCGCAGTTAACGTTCAGATGATGGCATTTGGTAACATGGGTGAAACCTCCGGTACCGGTGTTGCATTTACACGTGATCCTGCTACAGGTGAGAAACATCTGATGGGTGAGTTCCTGATGAACGCTCAGGGCGAGGACGTTGTTGCCGGTGTTCGTACACCTCAGAAGATTGATCAGCTGAAAGAAGTTATGCCTGAAGTTTATTATCAGTTTGTAGGTATCTGCCAGACACTGGAAGATCACTACAGAGATATGCAGGATATGGAGTTTACTATTGAAGACAAACATCTGTATATGCTGCAGACACGTAATGGTAAGAGAACAGCTCAGGCTGCTCTGAAGATCGCTTGCGATCTGGTTGATGAAGGAATGATTTCTGAAGAGAAAGCAGTTTCCATGATTGATCCTCGTAACCTGGATACTCTGCTGCATCCACAGTTCAACGCTGCAGCATTGAAAGCTGCTGTTCCGATTGCAAAAGCTCTGGGAGCTTCACCGGGAGCTGCATGTGGTAAGATCGTATTCTCTGCAGAAGATGCAAAAGCATGGGCTGCAAGAGGAGAAAAAGTTGTTCTGGTTCGTCTTGAGACCTCTCCGGAAGATATCGAAGGTATGAAGAGCGCTCAGGGTATTCTGACAGTTCGTGGTGGTATGACCTCTCACGCAGCAGTTGTTGCTCGTGGTATGGGTACCTGCTGTGTATCAGGATGCGGCGAGATTGCTATGGACGAAGCTAACAAGAAATTTACACTGGCTGGAAAAGAATATCATGAAGGAGATTTCATTTCTCTGGATGGTTCCACAGGTAATATCTATGATGGTTTGATTCCGACTGTTGACGCAACAATCGCAGGTGAATTCGGAAGAATTATGTCATGGGCAGACAAATACAGAACAATGAAAGTTCGTACAAATGCAGATACTCCTTCAGACGCTAAGAAAGCTCGTGAGCTGGGTGCAGAAGGTATTGGTCTTTGCCGTACAGAGCATATGTTCTTTGAAGGCAATAGAATTGATGCATTCCGTGAGATGATCTGTTCTGAGACTGTAGAAGAAAGAGAAGCTGCACTGGAGAAGATTCTTCCGGAACAGCAGAGCGATTTCGAAAAACTGTACGAAGCTCTGGAAGGAAATCCTGTAACAATTCGTTTCCTGGATCCGCCTCTGCATGAGTTTGTTCCTACAGAAGAGGAAGATATCAAGAAACTGGCAGATGCTCAGGGCAAGACTGT
>JBJFCH010000104.1:0-14139 GCA_051888835.1 Oliverpabstia sp.
AAATAATAAAGCCCCAAACCATTGATTTTCAATGATTTGAAGCTGTTTTAGTCGTCTCCTCTACTGGAGTTGAATGTTTTCGGTATCCCTGCAAACTCGCAGAAAGGAGGGGGGCCGTCTCTGTGATAAATAATGCATCAGAATAAGCATCCATTTCTTCCTGTGTTAAATCCACCAACAACATGATATCCCCATCGGAATCGGATGTATAATCACCTAGTGTACCCCAATGCCTTCAATAGGCTAAAGACCATATATAAAAATCACCAGTTTTTGACACTGGTGATTCTTATGCTTATCATTAAGGCACATGATATTTATAATGGAATTCTTTCATAATGTGCTTCCGGATTTCCGTCAGCTCCTTTTTCCACGATGACCCATTTGAGCCAATTCTTATCGTCACGTTCTGGATAATCAGCGCGGATTGCTGCACCACATGTTTCTTTACGCGCAAGACATGCCTCAAAGATAATGTGCATCATAACGATATCGCTCCATACCGACACCTTCTGACTGTTATGACCTCTTTTAGCAAAAATCAATGGAGTTTTATTTCATTGGACTTTTTTTATCCCTATTATTCCTCCGGTAAAGTTTTTGCCACAGTATATAATATATCTATTGCTGCTCTTTGCAGCCACTTTGCCATCAGAACTTTTCTCTCCGGTGACTGTGCTTCTGCAAGCAATGTCCTTCTTTTTCCATTACCGCCTACAAAACCGCCCAACGTATCAAGTGAAAGATTACCTCCGGCATAAAGCATTTGCGCCACATCCATATGTGGGTACAGGCAGGCATCCGTAACTACAATTCCATCAAATCCCCACTCTTCTCTGAGCAGTTCTGTTAATAATGCCTTATTGCCGCCAGCCCAGGTAAGACCGATATAGTTGAAACAACTCATTACCCCAAGAGCCTTGCCTTCTTTGACAGCAAGTTCAAATGGCTTCAAATATATTTCACGCATAGTCTGTTCATCAGCCCATGTAAACAACTGATTTCTTGCATTAGTTTCTTTTTCATTCAACGCAAAATGTTTAATAAAGACAATGACTTTATGTTTTTGTACATTTTTAATAACGCTTGCTGCCATTTTACCAGCAAGAAATCCATCCTCACTGTAATATTCAAAATTGCGACTGTTAAATGCCGTTCTATGGCAATTCATTGAAGGAGCATACCAACCGGAATATCCCATCGCACTCGCCTCACGTCCTACTCCCTCACCTTCCAGCACTGCCATTTGAGGATTAAAGGTCGCAGCCAGTATTTGAGGTGCAGGCCATGTAATCCCTGATTTCCCCTTTCCCATAATAATGGCAGAAAAAACAGTAGATGATACGCAAGTAGATCCATCGGGTATAATTGTACGTGGAACACCTACTCTTGGAAGAGACGTAATCTGCCAAGCACCATTGCCACATAAATTGCACAACTCATTCAAAGTAAGTTGCTGTACAAAGGTATTCCATTTTTTATCATGCTTTGGCAGATTCCTCATATCCCGTAATTTCAGATTTGCCGGTCTTCCCATAGGCGGATAATCTTTTATTGTATAACCGACATCTCTATCTTTCGGAAGTGTAAATTTTAATGCGGATAATATTTTCTTGTCAGCTTCAAAATCTTCCGGACGCGGTCCGGCAAATGCACGATGTTGCATATCAAACTCTCTTGTAAGTGCTTCTGTTGCAACATCAGAAAACAAAGATTTTGTTTCCTCAAAAGATATTTCCTCTGATATTCTCCATTCCACCGTATCCAATACAGTATGTGAGTCTTTTCGAAGTGAAAATATATAATTTCCCTTTTCCAGAACCCATTTGCCCATGCTCATATCAAAAGAAGCTAATTCTTGTAAAGGGATGGACAGCGTTAATGTTGAAGATTGCTCTTCTCTAAGCAATTCTGTTTTTGCAAATGCAACAAGTTTGACTGCACTTTTTTCAATCCTTCCAGTATAAGGTGCTGTCACATAAACTTGAACGGTTTCCTTGCCTGGATATTTCCCTTTATTTGTAACGATAGCGGTAAGCAGCAATTCCTTTCTCTGCGTATGCTCCTCTATTCGATTAATTTCCTGTGCAAAACCAGAATAACTCAGTCCATACCCAAATGGCCACACAACCTCATCAGAATAACAAAATGACGAATCAACTGCTGCGCGAGTTTCATAATAACGATACCCTACATATATTCCTTCACTGTAGGTAATAAAATAGCCCTTTTTTGCAGGAGCATTTGTATAATGAAAACTGTTTTTTTCAAATCTTCCGTTTTTATCCAGCATGGCAAAATTATTTGTTGCCGGAGCAGACAAATTGCTGACTGGCCAAGTATCCGGAAGTCGTCCGCTAGGATTAACTTTTCCGCACAGAATTTCTGCAAGAGCCGCATTTCCACTCGTTCCAGGATATCCAATCCACAAAACAGCCTTAATAGACGGATACTCTTTCAGCCACCCCATTTCCATAACATTAGCCGTATTCAGCAGAAGCACAACATTATCAAAAGATGTGCAAACTGTATTCAACAATTCCCGTTCACTTTCAATGAGACGCAGATCATCCGGATCAAAATCATAGCCTTCTCCTCCACCACGGCTTAGAGTTATCATTGCAATATTGGAGAAGTCTTTTGCATGGGACAGCACATTTTCCTTATCAGGATAAATCGTTGTATCTCTAAGAATACTGGACGGCAATTCCTGTTTAACCGGATTACCAGGTTTTGAAACAAATTCAGCACCTCCACGTTGTTTATCCTTATTTTTTACACTGTGTTTTTTTCCAAGGGGTTCAATGCTGATAGTTTTATCCTTGAGATAATTATAACTAAGGTTCAGCAAATCCTGATTCAGCAAAAATCCCTCATTTTTCAATGCGGTTTCAAGCCTCATACAGTTTCTATCATCACTGTAAGCACTACCTCCGCCATTATATACCATTTGTGTATTCCGAAGACCAATCAAGTTAATCGGCATACCAGTAGAAAGCGGCAATAACTGCTCTTCATTTTTTAAAAGTACAATTCCCTCAGCTGCAATTTCTTTAGCATATTGAGCAGCATCAGAATGTGCAAGTCGTTCCTCGTTACGCACTGGTATATATTTGTCTGAAATAGCACGATGAATCTTTAATATTACAAAAAAATAATATACAAGTGCAGCATTAAACAATCCTAATAAAATATCTGCCCATAATGGCATGTCGCTAAAAAAATATGCAGAAGCAGCAATAACTAATGCCAACCCTGGCAATATAACTATTCGGGGCTTCATAGTCTGCCCCGCTTTTGGTTTCTTCTGTTTTTTCATACCATCACCGCCCTCTTTCGTGTTTCAGTTTGATTTTTCACATATATTTTTCCCAAAACTTAATAGCTAAATTAAACCAGCCTTCAGCAGATGTACCTTTTGCAAGGCTTGCCCCATGATTAACCCCCTGATAAATGTGAAACTCACAAGGTATCTGTGCTTTTTCAAGAGCCTCTGCCAGACTTTTGCTATTTTCAGGATCTACAGTACGATCCATGTCACCGCACCATAAAAAGGTCGGCGGAAAACATCCTGTAATTTGTTTCTCTACGCTTAATAATTTAACAATCTGATCATCTGCATTTTTCCCAAGCAGGTTTTTTCTACTTCCCTTATGCGTAAGTTTTCCCATAGTGACGACCGGATAGCAAAGAATGAGAGCCGCAGGCTTTGGAATACCATAACATTTATATCCTGTTGCTTCCGTACAGAAGCTTGCCACAAGATGGCCACCTGCTGATGATCCCCAAAGCGAATAATTATCTTTATCCAGGTTCCAATCATCTGCTTTAGAAAAAATATACTGCAATGCTATTGCTACATCTTGCTGTGGGACAGGATACCGCCCTTCTTTCTTCACATGATAGTACAGAATAAATGCTGAAAAACCATTTTTATTCAATTCTTCCGCATACGGTATTCCCTCGGTAAAACTGCAAACGGAACTATATCCGCCGCCAGGACAGATCAGAGCAAATGGATGCTTACTGCCATCCTGAAGCACATAATCTTCAATCAGCTCATACTTATTTTCTCTCTTGAATATATCATATATTGCTTGCTGCTTTTGTTCTTCAGTAAAACTTACCGCCGGATTTTTCTTTTTCTTTCCAAACATGAATACTCCTCCTATTGCTAAAATATCTCCAACACTTGAATTAACCGTTCTGCCATTGCTTTACCACCTGCAATATTCGGATGAAGATGATCACCTGAATCAAACTCTGGTCTCATTCGCATGGGCAAATCAGGATTCTTTTTCAGATATTCTATATCTACCAATGCAGCCTCATAATCTGCCACACTATCGTATACACCACTATTGCGTATCCAGCCATTAACTCCACAACGTATTTTTTCACGTTGTAATGTAGCCGTTTTAAATCCTCCAAAAGGTGTTATGGTACAGCCGATCACTTTCATTCTGTTATGGTGACAGATATCCACCACTTCATTTAGTCCTTGTGTAAGTTGTTGTAATGTGGGAAGTTCCTTCATTGGCGGCAGAATAAGGGGCAACTTGCTTGGCTCCCCAATATCGTTAATCCCTAAAGCCAGAACTACAACATTTGCTCCAATTAGTTCTATATCTCTATGCATCCTGTGTATTCCACTTTCGCCATAGATCTGCTTCTTTCCAAGCAATAATGTGTTCGTATCACGTAAGAGTCTGTTACCGTTTATTCCCATATTCATGAGCATATAACGACTTTCTTTTTCCTTAAGAAAAGTACGGACCGGTTCTACCCACTGACCTCCAGCTGTAATTGAATCCCCCAATGCCGCAATGATAATTTGTGTATCATCATCGGAAACTCTGACTTCCATACCTCTGTATCCACAAAAATTCGCGATTTCACGTTCTTTTTCTTTTTTAATAGACGCTTCTTGAAATTCATTACAGGTATAATCTCCAGGCAATGAATACATAGCTTTTAATGGACTTGCAGATACAGATGTTTTGGGCGAGCATGTATAGGTTCTTAATTCGATTTCTGTTCCACGCTTTATGGAAATTTCTATTGGATCAAGTGTAGTCTTTTGGCCAGGCTCAATGCTAATCTTTTTTTTCCCATTTTGGGTCAAAGTAAAAAAATGACCGTTAATCAAGACAGTAATACTATCATAAATGATCGGACTCTTTGAATATCTCTCTTCAAAAACAAATCGAATTGCTGTTCCGTCTGCTTCTGAACGAAATAACGTCTTGGCAGTTTTTCCAGATACATTCGGTGCCATAGCGCCAACTCCTTCATACTGTGCAACAGCATGTCCATAAATCCATTTTTCTCCCATGCCTACATCTCCTCAGTAACTCTAATTGACACCTCTGTACTTCCATACTTTACAGAATTCGCACAAACAACTGTTTCACCAGGCTGATTCACTCTTATAACAGCCAGTGCTTCTCCGTAATATGTTGTTGCAGTAAACGACAAGTAGGATTCCTCTGTACGAGGACGTGCACTGCCAAAACCTATAATTTCTCCATTAGTCACAGAAAGTGTAACACAATCTTCTGCATTTCGTTCAATCACACCATTTTCTCCCGCAAGTCTCACAGGAATATAGACAAGACTCCCCTTTACCGCCTGCCACTTTTCCGGTGCAAGGTCAATCCTCACTCTTCCTGATGCCGATTCTGTTTCCGAATCGGCAAGTTTTTTTCCATTATCATCATATGTAACCACCTTCAACGCCCCAGGAATATAACGAACAGAAAATAGAGCCTGGCAGCGTTTGGTTTTCTTTTTCCCCATCGACTTTCCATTAAGAAACAGTTCGACTAATGGAGCATCTGTATAAACCTCCACTATTCCGCGCACTCCTTCACATCCCTGGTATGACCAACCAGGAATTGCATTCGTACCACGCCACATTGCTTTGTGCAATTTTTTCCCTTTGTGATTCAGTGGGCGCACAGCAATAAGAGGCTTTTTTGCATAACCCCAAACTGCTTTTGCCAGAAAGGCCTCCCCTGTCGGATTTCCAAGAAGATCAAATGCCCCTGAGTCAGCTAAAAGCCACGGATATTTTTTGTTAAATCCACCACCATCACTTTCGTAGTTCCATGCCCCAACGCCAGCCTCTCCAATATAATCCCAGGCTGTCCACATAAAATCTCCTATCAAATAGGGATATTTTTTCACCATCTCCCAATTCTTGGCGATTTCAAACGGGAATGTTTCGGAGCCTACAACAATTCTGCTTGGATGTAGCCTTCCCTCTTTTGGGTAACGTCCCGATGCATAATTATAACCAGCAATATCAACAGTATCCAACACAGGCGATGTAATCATATCCGCTTTCTTTCCATTTGCTACATTATTCATGATTCCGCCCACCATAGATGTAATCATATTAAATACCGTACTGTTTATCCCGCCAGTTCCAGTTTTTTCCTCTGAAGTTCCTTCTTTTTCCTTCTCAGTATTCTCACCATCGAAAACGCTTTTTCCTCTGGCTCCCATTGTAATAATCATAAGATTGAAACCTCCGGTAACCGGACGCGATGAATCCATAGAATGAACCATCTCCGTCATTTCTCTGGCAAGCTGGACACCTCTTTCATGAGCAGGTTCACTGACCTCATTTCCGATAGAGTACATAATAACAGATGGATGATTAAAATCACGCCGAATCATTGCTTTTATATCATCTTTATAATGCCTGAAGAATTCATTTGCATAATCATGTTTATTCTTGCAGACATACCACATATCCCAAAGCTCGTCCATGAGATATACGCCATATTTGTCACACGCTCTTAAAAGTGCTTTTGAACATGGATTATGTGCACTGCGAATAGCATTAAAACCGTTTTCTTTAAGTAACTTGACCCGGCGATCTTCACTTTCCTCATACGCACAGGCTCCAAGTATACCGTTATCGTGATGCAGGCATCCACCACGCAGCAACGTCTCCCGGCCATTTACAAAAAGACCATTTGCATTCCACTCAATCTTTCTGATTCCGAATGTTTCTATAGTACTATCAACACAATCCTTTCCTGAGAATGCTTTGACAGACAGTTCATAAAGGCGGGGATGTTCCTCATCCCACAGTTCCACATTATCAACAGAAATCCGCATTTTACTGAGAATATATCGTTTATCCCATTCCCACGCGAGTGCTGTTTCAACATTTGGAATGAGTACTTTCACACCACAATCTGTACCGGGAATCGTGAGTTCCACGCGCTTAATTTCTACTGTATGCGCTATTGAAATTTCCAGCTCCACAGGTGCAATCGAAAGTGTCTTTACCTGTATTCCCTCTATAGCAATATGTTCCAATGGTTTCGTGTGCATCCATACCGGACGATAAATTCCAGCACCGGAATACCATCTGCTTTCCGGCTGAAGTTTGTTTTCAGCCTTAACGGTAATCAGGTTTTGACCTAATTGCACTTTTCCATCCAACTCTACAAAAAAAGGTGTATACCCATAAAAAGCCTCTCCGATTTTCTGGTCATTCAAAAAGATCTCAGCGTTTTTATAAACTCCTTCAAATTCCAAAGTAAGATGTCGGCAAAGCATCTCTTCAGTTACGTCAAAATATTTTTCATAAACATATGAGCCACCCTCGAAAAAGCCAATTCCACTACCTCCCGGTGCATCTTTGCTCCGCTTTGCTGTCAGCATTGCATCATGTGGAAGCGTCACTTGCTTTTTCAAGTTACTTTCTTCTGCCCAAAAGCTCCATCCACTATTAAAACCAACTTTCACTACCATTCCTCCTCTCAGCAAGCTCCTTCCGAATTTGCGGAAGCATTTTATCTAAATCATAAACTTTCAGAAGAATATATTGAACTACGCAGAAAATCGCAGGTACAAAAGAAAACAGTGCAATAATCATATTGTTTGCAGAATTTGTCTGTACTGCCAATGTCCCATTGTAGCCAGACACTTCCATTAGCAAACCAACAAGGCCAAGACCAAGGGCAGTGCCAATTTTTGATGCAACAGACTGAACAGCCGTGACCGCTCCTTCTACTCTGACACCAGTTTTCCATTCTCCGTAATCCATACAATCAATAATAAAAGTCCCTGTAAATGAAAAGAAAGTATAAAATCCCATCATCGAAAGAACTGTAGAAATAAATAGCAGTACAAGATTATCAATGTCAAACAGGCGCATTGCATACCCTACTGCCCCAATCAACGTAGTAATTCTCATAATTTTCATAAATCCAAACTTCTTGCTAAGCGCAGGAGTAATCATAATAACAATTACAATAGCAAGCATAGCTAATGACATGACCGAAGAAAGTGAAAGATTCCCAATTATATACTGATAGAAATAAGTCGTAACAGTATTCACAAGATTTGTACCAATATTAGATATCAGAATAATTATGGATAAAATTAATATGTATTTGTTCTTTCCAAGCGCAGATATCATCTCTTTGAGACTTATTTTCGATTGTGCAGAACCAATCGCATCTGCACGTTCCTTTACAACAAAAAATCTTATTAGCCCCACTATGGTGAAAGGAATCGCAAGAATCAGCGCTATCTTTGTCCATCCCTGCCTCGTTGTCCCCATTGTGTCAACCATCCTTGGCAGAATCATAGCCGCAACCATTGTAAAAATCAGAGAAATAAACCCGCTAAACGCATAGATCGAAACATTTTTCTCCTGATCTTCCAGTGCGTTTCTCAAATAAACAGCTTCACAAGTTGTAAGCAATGTAAGAAAAATTGAATTTGCCAAAGTATACATGACAAAAAGGTACACACAAGAAGCCGTAATCCCCATCTCCGGAGCACAGTAAATAAGTACCATAGAAGCCCAATAACCAATCAAAGCCAACTCATATGGACGACCTTTTCCTATTTTTGTATGTGTACGATCAATCAACCAGCCTGCCACTAAATCAGTAAAGCCGTCAAAAATCTTAGATACCATGAAAATAATACCTACTGTTGCCGGAGAAAGCCCCATAAAATCTGTTGCAAAATAGGTAACCATACCTAATAAGGCAGCCCCAATACAATAGGAAATTGTCCTGGACGGCCATGCCCAAAATATCTTTCTATATTCACGTTCAGATAATGTTTTTTGTTTGCTCATGTTTTCTACCCCCATTTTAACTTATAATACAGTTTGAAAAGCTTTACTTTACCTGTGATTCCGATAGGTTGCCATTTTTTCTTATTAACCCCACGCTCTCGTTCCAGTGTTGTCGCTACTTCAATACAAATCTCATTATTGTCAGCTTTGATCTGTTCTGTAATGTCAAAGAGAAATGGCGGAAGTACTTGTATGCCAAGAGTAGTTCCATTAACAAACACTTCAACATCCTCTCCTGCATCAGTAATAGCTAGAATATAATGCGCTCCTCTTTCCATTTCTTCCTTTGAAACAATCAGATTATTTTTATAACGGATATAGCCCGAGAACTTTTTATCTTCTTTTCCAACATCATAAAATGCATCAATATACTTTTCCTTTGTAAAATTCGGATAATCAATGGAACGGCACTGACTTTGTATCCATTTTCCTTGAAAAGCTAACTCTTTACCAGAATCAAGCAGCTTTTCATTCAGGGTAAAATGGGGTTTCTCCATTCCACATGTGCCTATTACAAGAATACAACTTTCACCTGGTTTCAGAAAAAGAGGGACATAGACTTTACCGCTTTTATCTCTGATGAGCTCTGCTGGAGAAACAACATTCTCCCAGGCATCATAAAAATAACCATTTTCGAAATAAGGAAGTTCAGCAACTCCAACATAATTATTGTCATCTTCATTTACAAAGTAAAAAACTTCTTCATCTCCAAGATAATGAAATGCCCGCATCCGCCACGAGGCAGGTGTAAGAATAATCTCTCTTGATACTACAGATGCTATTTCAGAAAGCGGAATCACAGGACAGGATGTAACATTGTTCCACAGACTACTTTCTTCAACTTCTGTAATCATATCCTGAGAATCCTTTTCCCTCAGAATAGCTCTTGTATCTACAATCTTATCCGGGAACGCATCCACAAAAAGTACTTTGCATCCACTCTCACGAAGCGTAACAATTGCTTCGGCCAGATCAGCAGATATATATTTCGCATAAGGAATCAGTAATGAATGATAACAATTTCCATTAACGATCAGACCTTTTTCAGAAATAATTGTTTCATACTGTGTTTTTCTGGTAAAAACATCAATGGGCAGAATATGGAATTCTATCTGCGATTCCATCAGCTTACGAGATACTTTTTGATCCCACATACAGTCACCCATCCACTCTGCTTCGGCATGATACAACACCGCTGTATCCAGAATAGGTTTACCGCCAGATAATAGATTACAGATCCTGTTCGTGTAAGCCATTACATAACCAAAAGCACGGTATTGGGGGTTGTTGCCATGTGCATAAAAATGGGGAGGACAATCCTTATCTGGATACGCTTTTGGATTGAATGCATGAGGGACAAATCGATTGACACCTTGCACCATAAAGTGATCAACCAAATACTTTTCAAGACGCGGTCCTTCGCTCCATCCATAATTTCCGAATATTTCGCACATGCACCGTCCCTGCTTCCGAGGATCAATAGCTGCCGCAGATGCCCCAAGTTTCCCAAGCATATAATGAGCAAATTCACCGTCCCTCTCTCCAATCACAGCAAAAATACCTTCAGCAGGAGCATCTTCCTGCTGAGGAAGCACCTGACCGCCAATGTCATCTATTCCTGCCATATGCTGACCACCAAGTCCGCGGAAATAGTGTCCAAGACTTGCACCAAGACGTGCATGCTGATTATTGTCCTCAATAAGATGACCTATATATTCCACGCCATGCTCCGCACACCAGTCTCCCAGAAGACGTGAAAAATCCTGCTCTACCAGATTTGTTACAACCTCCATATATTCCATACGAAGTTTTGCGCTCCAAGCCGCATCGTTACCATTGTCCCATAAAAGAGGCAGCATCTCTTTATATTCTGCACCCCATAATGAAGCAAGTGCTTTATCCAGTTCACGGCTCCACGGCATATCAAAATCATTACCGATTTTCACCTGATCAGTGAAATATACCCCGTTTCCAATTTCTGGCTCATCTGAGAAAAAGCCTGCAATAACTGTTCCAAATTTGTCTTTATAGTGTGAGTAATGAGGTTCGTAAACTGCCTTTATCTGAATCTGGCAGGACTCCTTGTCCAGCATATTAATATAGCTTCTATGGATACCGCAATTTCTGGTCAGGAAAGTTACATAGACTTTTGTAGCATTTTTCGGCACATGTGCTGAAAGGCGATTGCCAGAAATGGTGTAATCCAACATCATAGGAACCTTCTCACCAGCAATCAAGGCGCTAACGGAAATAACCTGGTCATCATCAAATTTAATTTCCCCGTTCTTGACAAGGAAATTCCATAAACTTCCCATTTTTGTAGTAGGCAGTTTTTTCATCACCTTACGAACATTGCATGAGAATTTTTTCTGTCCTTTTACATGAGAAAATACATGGGTATAAACACTCTGTCTCCGTAATTCAATCGGAGCTTTCTCAACCTCCCCGTTCGCAAAACCTGTCGGAAAATGGCTATCATCCAAAATCCACACTTTCATCCCGCGCTTTTCTGCCTCATCCAGAATGATGTCCATATCTCTCCACCATTGTTCTCCGCAAAAATCAGGATGTGGACGGCTTTCTAAGCACACCGCATGGCAATTTGATTCATCAATCACACGCATATATTCTCGTAAAGTTGCTTCATCTTCTCCGTGTTGCCAGAAAAAAGGAAAAATGTAGTTTTCTGATTTACCACTAAGCAACTGTTGTACCATATTGCCCATATGAATACCTCCTCTCTAAATATTTTTCATAAATCTAATTTAATAAGTATAATTTAACACTCTCTCATTTTACTGAAAATTATGAAAAATCCATAGTTCTCACACTATCGTCCCAACATGTTCTCTGCTAAAAACGATGTGATTTGTAGATACAATACTGTGAAAAAAAGGGATGATATATTATTTTTTTTAAAGTAAATTTGTGTTAAAAAATAACAAAGAATCAAATTATCTGCATTCTGAACTCCCCCAAGCCTTTTTACAAACGAGGAGAAATCAATTTATTTGACCCTGGGGTACTGGTAGATGACAACAGAAGAGTATATCTATATGCTGGTTTCTCACCGATGGCTGAGTCATGAATTATGTTATGCAACTAGCAAATATCCTGATCGTGATTTTAAATTTGGTGGAACTCTTGTCAGTATAGGAGATATTGGATATCATGGAAACATGATACCAAATAATTACACAGGGAATACTCATGGTGGTATGATAAAAATTAATGGGCAATGGTATATTTTCTATCATCGCCAAACCAACAAACAAAAATGTGCTCGTCAAGGATGTGCAGAAAAAATTGAAATCATGCCTGATGGAACAATCCCGCAGATTGAGACTACAAGCTGCGGATTAAATAACAAACCGCTTATTGCAAAAAACAGTATGAAGCACGGATTGCTTGCAACCTTTCCAGTAAACAAGGTACCTTCCCGTATCTAAAAACACACGAGAAAGACAGGAAAAGAGAAATCTTCATTATATATTATTGATTTTGGTCTACCAAATCAATATAATAAAAATATTGAAGGGAGTTACTATGTTATGTTTGCAGATATAAAATTAGAAACAGTAAAAACGCCCGTGCCTATTACCCCAGATGTAATTGATGGCATACTGCATGGAAGCACAAAAACTTTCACAGCCCTTGATCAGCTCCAAACCCACAGCGAATACCGCACAGCTATCCTTACCATGCAAACTCAAATGCAAAATCTAAACTATTACATTGACGGAACAATAAAACTATTTCATATACCTCCGATTTCAAAGTATGCTCTGGAACATCTTACGTATCTGAACGATTTTAATCTTTATGATTATAAATCTCCTTCCTTCAGCCAGAGAAATTACTATCCTCATTTTCTTCTCTTTTATACATACAGTGGGTATGGCTATCTGGAATATGAAGGAAAACTGTATCATTTTGGTGAAGGAGAAGGTTTTTTTATCGACGGAAGAAAACCGCATAAATTCGGGTGTTGCACTGATCACTGGTACCATGCATCTGCCGCCATATGCGGTCCTGAAATTGAAGAAATATATAAAAATTATAAGGAAAACAACTCACCTGTTTTCTCACAAGTTATCAATAATGCCATTCCTGAAGGCTTCGAGAAACTATTAAAACTTTACAGTGTAGCAGAGCCATATCGCGATTGGCAAATTTCTGCCTGTATCGTAAGCATGCTGACTGACCTGATGGTATCTGCTGTTTCAGAGTCTCAACGCACAGCCACCACAACACTATCCATGCGCCAGTTGATTCAGCATATGGAGAAAAACTATTCTGATCCGCTTAACATCAGTCAATTAACCAAAGATTTTGGTATCAGCCGTTCCAAGTTGTTTCGGGAATTTAAAAAATACACTGGCTTTGCACCTAATGACTATCTGATTCAAATTCGCATCAACGCTGCAAAGCGATTACTTGGAAGCGAAACAATGTCAGTCGCAGAAATTGCTTATTCTGTTGGTTTTCATAATATTAATAATTTTACAAATATGTTCAAAAAAGCAACAGGTACAACTCCCAGTAATTACCGCAAACAATTGTACAAATCTGATTAACAGACAAAATTCTGTAGTAAGTCTTAATAAGAAAGGAAGCTGCACAGTAAACTGCCTGCTTCCTTTCTTATTTGTTTCAGCTATCATATTATTACTCGTTTACAATCGCAATCTTAAATCCATCCATGCGGATATTCGTTTCCATTGCCTCGTTAATCTTATCTAACGGGAATTTGTGGGATACAAGCTCGCCTACCGGATAGCCCTGTTTTACCGCTTCCTTCAGCATTTCCATTGCCTGAAGCCAGTCTTTTGCCTGATATGTCCAGGATCCTGTCACCTTAATTTCTTTGTTGCAGATATCCAGATGCGGATTGTATGTAGTATCTCCATTATTTACAAAGAATCCCAGTTCACACATAGAGCCTCCACGGCGCACATAATGCCAGATGGTAGAAGCAGCTTTCGGAGAACCTGTACACTGGAATGCCATTTCCGCACCCTTTC
>JBJFCH010000105.1:0-14099 GCA_051888835.1 Oliverpabstia sp.
AAGAGAAAAATTCTTCCGGCGGAATGGTAGAGTGTGTAGTAAAAGGTCTTCCCGCCGGATTGGGTGATCCGGTATTTGAAAAACTGGATGCCAACCTGGCAAAAGCAATGTTTTCTCTTGGAGCTGTAAAAGGTTTTGAGATCGGTTCAGGTATGGATGCTGCCAAAGCAACCGGACTTACCAACAATGACAGCTTTATTCCGGCATCAGATGGCAGTATCACAAAAAGCACCAATCATGCCGGGGGCATTCTCGGAGGAATCAGTGACGGTAGTGAACTTATTTTCCGCACTGCTTTTAAACCGACACCATCAATAGCTGCCATGCAGCATACCGTCAATAAAAACGGAGAACCTATCACCGTCTCCATCAAAGGACGACACGATCCCATCATCGTACCCCGCGCCGTTGTAGTAGTGGAATGCATGGCTGCCCTTGTACTGGCAGATACACTTCTGATGAACATGAGTGCACGGATGGACTATCTGCATGAGATCTATAAACGTTAATTCTTCACGAAAAAATCGAGCATTCTGTTTCTGATTTGCAGAAATAAAATGCTCGATTTTTTATTCCCATAATCTTATACTTCTATCCCGGTTATCAGGATGCAGTTCGGTGTCTCCACTTTCATGGGTTTTCCTTTCATAACCAGTACCTTTTTGTCATAATCAATGGTAAATGTAGTAATGCTGTTAGATTCATGATTGACAACAGCAATATGTTTACCGTCCGGGAACAGTGCAATATCTTTGGGATATTCGCCGCTGATCGGCAGAGCAAACTCTTTCACCAGAGTTCCGTCTTCCTGATTAATAGTAAACATGGCTACAGAATTATCTCCGGCAGTAGAGGTAAAGAGATGCTTTCCATCCGGTGAGATTGTGATTGCCGCAGCACAGTCATGCAGAGGATCCAGCTCATCTGACAAAGTTTCTATGGTCTGAACCAGTTCAAATTCAGGAGTCTTTCCATTGTCTTTATATTTGAAAACGCCAACCTGATTAATCAGTTCAAAAAGAATATAAGCATAGTTACCATCTTTGCTGAACACGATCTCTCTCGGACCGGATTCTCTTTTACATCTGAGTACATCTACCAGTTCCAGACGATTTCTTGTGGTGTTGATTCTGTAGATTTTCACCTGGTCAATGCCATTATCAACCGCACATACATATTTTCCTTCCGGTGTGGGAAGCACACAGCTTACATGTGGACGGAAATTACGCTCAGCCACACTTCCGATTCCTTTATGGAACACTCCGTCAAATATTTTACCAAGTCTTCCATTTTTATGTGTATGAACCGCTGTTACTTTGCCATCATGATATCCACCCACAAACAAATATTTTCCATCATCATCTACAGACAGATAACAACCTCTCATTCCATCAATATCTACTTTATTGATCGGTTCAAGATCGCCGTCCGGCTTAATGGCAAATACAGCCACTCCCTCGTCTGCGATTGAATATAAATACTTACCGTTTTTAGATTTAACAACATAAGAAGAGTTATTGACAGGAACTACTTTTCGTTCTGACAATGTTCCTTCTTCCACATCTACATCATACAGATGAATTCCAATGCTGCTTCCATGTGTATAGGTGCCCACATAGGCAATATATTTTTCTTTTCCCATGATTAACCCATCCTTTCACTATCCGGAAAAAATTACGCTCGTTTCCGGATTTTCGTCTATCTGGTGACTATTCTATCACAATTCATCAGATTCTACAATTGATTCTTCCAACTTCACAGCAAAAGAATTTTATTTCTTGACACTTTTTTCCCATTTTCTATAATAGTACTCATAAGTATTATTCTGAATATTGTGAGGTTCTTATGAAACGTGTCTTCGCTTACTACATTACTCCGGAACAAAATCAAATGAAAATCGGAGATTTTCTCATGGAGAAGGGATATACTCGTCACATTCGTACGTATTTAAAACAGCACCCGGGTTCTGTTTTACGAAACGGAGAACCGGCTCTTTTTTATCAACTTCTTGAAACCGGTGATTCCTTAACCGTCTGTCTGATTGATGAATTGCCCTCTGAAAAAATCAAACCGATTCCTCTTCCGATAAATATTGTTTATGAGGATGAAGATATTCTGATCGTCAACAAACCGGCTGATATGCCCATTCATCCATCCATAGGGAATTACGAAAATACTCTGGCAAATGGAATCGCCTGGTATTATAACTCCCAAAATATATCATTTGTATACCGATGTATCAATCGACTGGATCGTGATACCACCGGTCTTTTAATCATTGCCAAAAATATGCTGAGCAGTGCCATTCTGTCCGGACAAATGAAAAACCGGGAGATTCATAGAATATATCTGGCCATTGTAGAAGGTCTTACCCCGGAATCCGGGACCATCTGTGCACCGATCGGTCGGGTCAGTGATTCTGTCATCGAACGGAAAATTGATGAAACGCATGGTGATCCTGCTGTCACTCATTACCGGAGACTGGCTTATTGTGAAGGAAAAAAATTTGCCGGTATCACTGATGATACCGGCATCTTATTAAAGGGTGCTTCCCTGGTTCAGCTTCGCCTGGAGACTGGCCGTACTCACCAGATTCGTGTCCATATGACTTCTATCGGGCACCCGCTTCCCGGTGATACGCTTTACAATTCACCCACTACTCTTATGAAACGTCAGGCACTTCACTCTTATTCACTGGAATTTTCTCATCCCATTACGGGGGAATCTATGAGATTTTCTGCACCTCTCCCGGAGGATATGGCACAATTCTTTCCCATATAGACTTCCGAGTTATACAGCTCTGATTCTCGGAACTTCGGCTACATGAAGATACTTACTGATGCATTTCACCAGAAGATCATGATCAGAAACATGATCCAATCCGGACACTACAATACTTCCGATCACTCCTACTTCTTCTACACGAATAGGAAATCCTCCGCCGCAGGCTGCATATTCAGTCGGGTTCAGGAAACGTTCTTCAAGAGTTTCCTGAGTTTCCCGCAGACTCATATACAGGCGCAGACTGCTCTGCTCCAACGTCCGTACGGTATTTTCCTTTCTTGTAAGCCACTGCTCATTATACAGGTTTGTTCCGTCCATTCCATACTGGAATACAGTATAGCCGCTGTTCAGCCGGATTCTTACTGCAATGGATACTCCAAGTCTTCTTGCCTCCATCACAACCATATTTCCCAGCTCCCATGCATCTGCGTTGGTAAAACTGGAAAACTGAAGAATCTCTTCCTGCATTTCCAAAACTTTTGCTAATTCCTCAACTGTCATTATAATTCCTCCCAACTGTCTATTGCTTCTATGGAATAGTTCACTTATCGGATTCTCTCCGGAAATCCCACTTTTTTCTGAACCTTACGCAATGTCTTATTGGCATAATACTGCGCTTTCTCAGCATTGTTTTTAATTACGGAATCAATATAAGACTTATCTTTTTCCAACTCTTTTACACGATCCTGCAGCGGTTTCAAGACACTGACCACCGCTTCTCCTACAGCCATCTTAAAGTCACCGTATCCTCTTCCGTCAAACTCCCGTACTACTTCTTCCGGTGTTTTGCCGGTGCAGGCACTGTAAATATCGATCAGATTTTTAATTCCCGGCTGCTCCGGACGATATGCCACGCAGGCTTCCGAATCAGTAACTGCACGTTTACATTTTCTCATGATCGTATCCGGATCATCCATCAGATAAATACTGCCGTTCGGATTTTCATCAGACTTGGACATTTTTTTCGCAGGATCCTGCAGACTCATAATCTTTGCTCCCACTTTTCCGATATAGGCATCCGGTACGGTAAACACATCACCATAAATATTATTAAACCGGATCGCCAGATCCCGGGTCAGCTCCAGATGCTGCATCTGATCGATACCTACCGGCACCACATCTGCCTGATATAACAAAATGTCAGCCGCCATCAGTACCGGGTACGTGAACAGACCAGCGTTAATATTGTCCGCATGTTTTGCTGATTTATCTTTAAACTGAGTCATTCGGTTCAACTCACCCATATAAGTAAAACAGTTCAAAATCCATGCCAGTTCTGCATGTCCCGATACATGAGACTGATAATAAATACAATTTTTCTCAGGATCAAGACCGGCAGCAATATACAAAGTAAGCAACGCTCTTGCTCTCTTTCTCAGTGTGGCCGGATCCTGACGAACAGTGATAGAATGCATGTCAACCACACTGTAAAAGCATTCATACTCGTCACTCAGCGTAACCCAGTTTTTCAAGGCTCCCAGATAATTTCCCAAAGTCAGGTTTCCGGTAGCCTGCATACCACTGAATAATACTTTTTTATCATTAATCATTTCCATACCTCACAATTCTGTCTCGAGAAGAAAGATATCGCATTCCTTCTTCTCCCTCGATGCTGTATCTTTTGCTACTGCTCCGTTTATTTGGGAAGTTTAAATGAGCTCTTAAGGGACACGATCCTGTTAAATACCAGCGCATCTTCTCTGGAATCTTTCGCATCCACACAAAAATAACCATTTCTGACAAACTGGAAACTGTCATATGCTTTTACATTTTTCAGACTGCGTTCCAGATAGCAATTCTTTACAATGGTCAGAGAATTCGGATTCAGATTCAGAGAGCCGTCCTCATTGTAAACTCCCTTTTCTTCATCAATGATATTTTCATAAAGACGAACCTCTGCCTGAACATTTTCCTGAGCACTCACCCAATGAATCGTTCCTTTTACTTTACGTCCGTCAGGAGAATTTCCTCCCTTGGAAGCCGGATCATACGTACAGTGAACTGCTGTGACATTGCCCTCTTCGTCGGTATCATATCCGTTACATGTTACAAAGTACGCATTCATCAGACGTACTTCATTGCCCGGATAAAGACGTTTGTATTTTTTCGGCGGTTCCACCATAAAATCTTCCCGTTCAATATAAAGCTCTTTACTGAAAGGAACCATCCTGCAGCCCAATTCTTCATTTTCAAGATTGTTCGGTGCTTCCAGTTCCTCTACCTGATGTTCCGGATAATTATCAATAATCAGCTTCAGTGGATCCAGTACAGCCATCACACGGGATCGTTTCAGCTTCAGATCCTCACGGATACAGTATTCCAGCATCGCATAATCTACAGAACTGTTCGCTTTGGATACTCCGCACAGATCCACAAACATTTTAATGGATTCCGGTGTAAATCCTCTTCTTCTCAGTGCAGCAATGGACACCAGACGGGGATCATCCCATCCGTCCACTATACCTTCCTCTACCAGACGTTTGATATATCTTTTACCGGTAACCACATTGGTCAGATATAGCTTTGCAAACTCAATCTGCTTCGGCGGGAACGGATACTCCAGTTCTCTAACTACCCAGTCATACAACGGACGGTGATCTTCAAATTCCAGTGTACAGATTGAATGGGTCACACCTTCAATGGCATCCTCGATCGGATGAGCAAAATCATACATCGGATAAATACACCACTTATCACCTGTATTGTGATGTGTCATATGAGCCACACGATAAATAACCGGATCTCTCATGTTGATATTTGGGGAAGCCATGTCAATCTTTGCACGCAGCACCTTGCTTCCGTCTTCAAACTCGCCGTTTTTCATCCGCTCAAAAAGGTCCAGATTTTCCTCTACACTTCTATCACGGTAAGGGCTGTTTTTTCCCGGTTCTGTCAAAGTTCCTCTGTATTCCCGGATTTCTTCTGCTGAAAGATCGCAGACAAAAGCTTTCCCTTTTTTAATCAGCTTAACTGCAGCCTCATACATCTGATCAAAATAGTTGGATGCAAAAAACAGACGATCTTCCCAGTCTGCTCCCAGCCACTTCACATCAGCTTCGATAGATTCCACAAACTCTACTTTTTCTTTTGTAGGGTTGGTATCGTCGAAGCGAAGATTAAACTTACCATTATATTCCTGAGAAAGTCCATAGTTCAACAAAATGGATTTTGCATGTCCGATATGCAGATAACCGTTTGGTTCCGGCGGAAAACGGGTACAAATGGTCTCATATTTTCCTTCCGCCAGATCTTTCTCTATAATCTGTTCAATAAAATTCTTGGAAACTACCTCTTTTTCCATAATCTTCCTCCTCAACAAATGTACTGGTAGAATCATAACACAAAATCCGGTATTTTCAAAGGTATTTATTCTTTTCTTTTATCTCTTAATATCATAATTCATATTCATCAGATTCCGTATGGTCTTAGCATCATCTGTAATATTGGCATCTCCATGAATCGTATGTTTGATCACGCTGCTTGCAACTGCAAAGTTTACCATATCCATCGGTCGATAATTATGCATCATTGCATAGATCAGCCCACTGGCAAATGCATCACCGCCGCCTACACGATCCAGAATATTAAAGGTAAACAGACGGCTCTCAAACGTATGTCCTTCATACCACATATACGCTTTCAGACTGTTTTCGCTTCCGCTGTGTGCATACCGCACATGACGTGCAATACATTTAATGTTTGGATAGCGCTCTACGAAATGTTGGAAAATCTCATCCTGCTGCTCATAGGTAGGCTGAAGCGGCACCCCGTCTTTCCAGTCACCTTTGTAGTGATCATTTTCATCTTTCCATAAATGATATGGCTCGATTCCCAGAAGTACATCCACATAAGGAAGACATTCTGTGCAGAAATCACGGGCTTCTTCCCAGGTCCAGAGTGTACTTCGGAAATTGCCGTCAAAGCTTACCGTCAAACCTTTCTCTTTTGCGGTCCGCAGCGCATTCATAATCATTTTCCGACAGTTCGGTGCCAGAGCAGGAGTGATTCCGCTCAGATGAATCCAGTCAAATCCTTCCAGAAGTTCATCCATATTTACCTGATCAAAGTCATACTCTGTAATCGCGCTATGTTTCCGGTCATAGATAACCTTGCTGGCACGGATTCCATATCCTGTCTCCAGATAATACGTTCCCAGACGATGGGTCGGTGTCTCTTCCGGTGTGCTCAGAATCATCGGTGTGCAATGCACATCATTACTTCGCAGCATACGGACAGCACTCTTTCCCAGACTGTTATTGGGAACTACAGAAAAAAAGGTACTGTCAACACCCAGATTTGCCAGAGCAAGCGCAATATTCGCTTCACTGCCGCCATAGCTTGCCTCAAAACTGCTTGCCATACGAATTTTATCATAGTTTGGCGGTGTCAGTCGAAGCATGATTTCTCCTATCGTAAAAAATTTTTTTCCACTGTTTTTTTCCAGTAATGGATTGTAATGTTCCATGAATTACCTCCTTATCAACTGATAGATAATATGAATAGTACGACCAATAATATTTTAATTATAGCAAAATAACGAAAATGGCACAAGATGTTTATACAATTTTACCCACTATTCATGTGTAACATTATTTTCCAATTCTCCGACAACAGAAATGAGCCATAGTCTTATACAAAACTATGACTCATTCTTCATTCATATCTTACGGTTTATCAGTTTTCAAGTATCTTCATAAATTCTTCACCGGTAATGGTTTCATTCTCATAGAGGTACTTAGCCAGTTCATGCAATTTCAGGATATTATCCTGCAGAATCTTCAGGGCTTTTTCATGCTGTGTACGAACCAGTTCCACTACTTTTTTATCTATCTGAGTCTGTGTCTCAAAGGAACATGCCAGAGTGGAATCCCCGCCCAAGTACTGATTTGTTACATTTTCCATAGCAACCATATCAAACTCATCACTCATACCGAATCTGGTGATCATACCTCTTGCCAGCTTCGTAGCCTGCTCAATATCGTTGGATGCCCCTGTTGTGATGGAATGGAAAATCAGTTCCTCGGCCGCACGACCGCCGGTAAATGTAGCAATCTTATTCTCCAGCTCTTCCTTACTCATCAGGAAATGTTCCCCATCTTCTACCTGCATGGTATATCCCAGCGCACCGGAGGTTCTTGGAATAATCGTGATTTTGTGTACCGGAGCGGAATTAGTCTGCTTTGCAGCAACAAGAGCATGTCCGATCTCATGATAGGCAACAATCAGTTTTTCTTTTTCTGACAGTACTCTGTTCTTTTTCTGATATCCTGCAATGACTACCTCAATACTCTCTTCCATATCCGCCTGTGTGGCAAATTTTCTGCCGTCTCTTACTGCACGAAGAGCCGCTTCATTGACAATATTGGCAAGTTCCGCACCTGATGCGCCGGATGCTGCTTTTGCGATAGCGCTGAAATCCACATTATCAGAAATTTTAATCTTCTTTGCATGAACCTTCAGGATTTCTTCACGTCCCTGTAGATCCGGAAGCTCCACCGGAATTCTTCTGTCAAAACGTCCCGGTCTTAACAGTGCCGGATCCAGGGAATCGGGACGGTTGGTTGCTGCAAGGATTACAACACCTTTCGAGCCGTCAAAACCATCCATCTCTGTCAGAAGCTGATTCAGTGTCTGCTCTCTTTCATCGTTTCCGCCAATATTTCCATCACGCTTTTTACCAATCGTATCAATCTCATCGATAAATACAATACAGGGAGCTTTTTCATTTGCCTGTTTAAACAGGTCACGCACTTTTGCCGCACCCATGCCTACAAACATTTCCACAAATTCCGAACCGGAGATTGAGAAAAACGGCACATTGGCTTCACCGGCAACAGCTTTCGCAAGAAGTGTCTTACCGGTTCCCGGAGGTCCTACCAAAAGAGCACCTTTCGGCATCTGTGCACCAATCTCCTGATATTTTTCCGGAGAATGCAGAAAATCCACGATCTCCGTCAAAAGTTCTTTAGCCTCGTCCTCACCTGCCACATCGGAAAACTTGATACCGGTAGACGACTTTACATAAACTTTTGCATTACTTTTTCCAAACATCATACTTCCCGGTCCGCCGCCCATACTTTGGGCAAGTTTTTTAGAAAGCATGTTACCGATTACCATAAAAATAGCAATCGGAATGATCCAGCTGAAAATAAATGACAAAATCGGTGACTGCTGCTGCGGTACTACCGAAGTAAACTCAACCTTTTTATTACTTCGCAGACGTTCCACCAGATCCGGATCATTCATCTGGCCTGTCTTGCATACAACCTCTCTTCCATTCCTGTTAATGACATAATAAATACAGTAGTCTTCCTGCTGAATCTCGACCTTTGTGATATTACCTGCTTCCAGTTCATCCAGAAATTCACTGTATGATGTCTCCTCTATACTTTTCTCTGACAACCACGGCACCAGAGCAAAATTCAGTAAAAGCAATACCACAAGTGCAATTAAATAGTAGTATATTACCGGACGCTGTGGTTTGTTATTTTTGATTTCGTTCAAATCCATATCCTCTCCTTTTCTTTGGATGTCCCATAACAGGATTTCCAATATATGTTTTCTTAGTTTATTATAACCTTATATGGATTTTCTTCAAGAAAAGGTTTCAAAATTTTTTATAAATTTTACGTGAACTTCTTCCGGAATAAAAGTTGAAATCAAATAGGGAATATGATACGATTAACCACGTTAGAAAGTTATCCACAGGAGGTTAGGTTTCTATGAAGAAAAGTGTTAATGTAAGAAAGCTTGCTCTTGCAGGCATTTTGATTGCTGTTGGTATTGTGTGTTCCCCTCTTTCCATACCGGTGGGTGCATCCAAATGTGCACCGGTTCAGCATTTTATCAATATTCTGAGCGGCGTATTTCTGGGTCCCGGCTATGCCGTTTGTATGGCATTTGTGACAAGCCTTCTACGGAATTTTATGGGTACAGGAACACTGCTTGCTTTCCCGGGTTCCATGTGTGGTGCCCTTTTATGCGGTCTTTTGTACCGCTATGGGAAGCGACTTCCGATTGCTTATCTTGGTGAATTGCTCGGTACATCCATAATCGGCGGACTTTTAAGTTATCCGGTTGCTGCTTTTCTGATGGGAAATGAATGCGCTGTTTTTGCTTTTGTTGTACCGTTTTTTATTTCCAGCCTTGGAGGAACTATTCTTGCCGGCATATTGGTAACTGCCATGAAAAAGATGAAAGTTTTTGATATCTATCTTGGCAATCTGAATGACCAGAAAATCTGAAAGGAGAAAAGGAAAAAGTATGAAAACTGCACTTACAATCGCCGGAAGTGACTCCAGCGGAGGAGCCGGCATTCAGGCTGACATTAAAACCATGACAGCAAACGGCGTATATGCCATGAGTGCAATCACTGCTCTTACTGCACAAAATACGACCGGTGTAACCGGAATTATGGAAGTGACTCCTTCCTTTTTGAAAGAACAGTTAGATTGTATCTTTACTGATATTCGTCCTGATGCCGTTAAAATCGGTATGGTTTCTTCTACTGATCTTATCATGGCTATCGCTGAAAAACTTATCGCATATCATGCACAGAATATTGTAGTGGATCCGGTCATGGTAGCTACCAGCGGCTCCAAACTGATCAGCGACAATGCCATATCTTCATTAAAGGAACAGCTTCTTCCCCTTGCCACTGTTCTTACCCCCAATATCCCTGAAGCGGAAGTTCTTGCCAATATGGAAGTCAAAACTGCGGAGGATATGATAACAGCTGCACAAAAAATCAGTGATGCTTATCACTGTGCTGTACTTTTAAAAGGGGGACATCAGCTGAACGATGCCAACGATCTTCTGTATCGTGACGGAGATTATCGATGGTTCTACGGAACCCGAATCCAAAACCCCAATACTCACGGAACCGGATGCACTCTCTCAAGTGCCATTGCTTCAAATCTGGCAAAAGGATTTGATCTTGATACTTCAGTAGAACGTGCAAAATCCTATATATCCGGTGCCCTGGCAGCCATGCTGGACCTGGGGAAAGGAAGCGGACCTATGAATCACGCCTTTGCCATAACCGGGGAATATGTCAAAGAAGCACATTTTGGTTCGTATTGATCAATGAAAGTAGTGAGGCTGATGAAATCCTTTACTTTCTTCCAATGTCATTGGAAGAAAGTAAAGGATTTCATCAGCCAATCTATTTTATCCACCATACGAAACAAAATGGTTACAACCCACATTATTATGTGAACATTTTAATCCAAATTTAAGTCCCCACCATCCTTAGTGAATGAAATTGTACTTTTTCTTATAACCAGTTCTACCGGCAGTCTGTAGGTCATTCCGCTGACCGTGCCTTCTTTCATTTGTTTCAGCAGTGAAATAGCTTTTTGGGCTCTTTCACTGTTGTCCTGTTTTACTGTGGTAAGGGTTGGACAAACCATTTCGCAAAGTGGTGTGTCATCAAATCCGCAGACAGAGATTTCTTCCGGTACTTTGATTCCATTTTCCTGTAAAAACTGCATGAAAGTGATAGCATAGTAATCTGAGACAGCAAACACAGCTGTATATTGTCGGATCAGCTTCAGGTTTTTTTGATAAAACTCTCTCTGTTCCGCTTTTCCCATGGGAATCTCCATAAAGTCAGCACCATATTCTTTCATGCCATCCCGAAATCCCCTGTATCGTTCTCCGTCCATACATTTATCATTGTCTGCTATACACAGCACTTTTCGATGTCCCAATTTACGAAAAAAAAGTCCCACCTGATGTCCGCCATCGTAATTATCAAGCACCAGATTACACAATCTTCCCGGTTCCTTCAGATATCCATCGTAAACTACAAACGGAATGTGCATAGAATCTCTCAACTTTTTATAATCCTGTTCACAAAATCCGATCACAACCAAACCTTCCATATTCCACATGGATGCAAATCGTGTTATCTCATTATACTCGCGGGTAATTTTGGTCATCATAAAATACCCTGCTTTTTCAATTTCATGTGACAAAGCATTCAGTGCAGAAGCAATAAAACTGTCTTCCAGAACTTTTGATTCATATTTTTCATGATCATTGATCACTACACCGATAATTCTTGAGTTGTTCTGTGCCAGTAAAATTCCCGCCATACTGGGAATATACTGACGTTCTTCCAGAAGCTTTTGTACTCTTCGTACGGTCTCATCAGATATTTTGCCGGTCTTTCCATGGATCACATTGGATACCGTTGCGGTACTGAGTCCCAGTTCTTCTGCTATATCAATGATTCTTACTCTCTCTTTTTCCATCTGGCTTCCCCCGTTTGATCCTTACGGCTTCTATCCTGACAAATTTCAGATCAGGGTAAACAATTTTTCAATGTCTTCTTTCGCGGTCGCCCAACTGGTAGCAAATCTGACCACCATATGGTCTTCATCCACCCTTTCCCAATAACTGAAAGTGACTTCTTTTTTCAGTTTTTCCATCTGTTGATTATCCAGGATGATGAATTGTTGATTCGTGGGGGATTTGATGAAGAAGGGGTATCCTTTTTCTTCAAATCCTTTTTTCAACAGTTCCGCCATTTCGATGGCATGTCTGCTGATTTCGTAATACAATCCGTTTGCAAATAAGGTATCAAACTGCAGTCCGAGAATCCAGCGTTTTGCCAGCAGGGCACCGTGTTGTTTCACAATGGTAAGGAAATGTGCAGGCATGTTGTTTTTTGTAAATACAACTGCTTCCCCACAAAGTGCTCCCACTTTTGTTCCGCCTATATAAAACACATCACAGTATTCTGCAATCATCGGCAGTGTCACATCAGTTTCTTTACTCATCAATCCATAACCCAGACGAGCACCATCCATATAAAGAGGTATCTTATATTTCCTACAGACTGCGGAAAGTTCTTCCAGTTCTTTTTTGCTGTAAAGCGTTCCGTATTCTGTGGGATGAGAAATGTAAACCATCCCCGGAAATACCATGTGCTCATAATCTGCATCACTCCAGAAACTTTCCAGATATACTTCCAGTTCTCTCGCATCCATCTTTCCTTCATGTTGAGGAATTTCCATTACCTTATGACCGGTATATTCAATAGCTCCGGCTTCATGAACATTTACATGCCCCGTCTTGACAGCAACTACGCCTTCATAGGATTTGAGCATGGAATCAATCACCACTGCATTTGTCTGGGTTCCTCCCACAAGAAAAGAGATTTCCGCCTGGGGACATTGACATTCCCGACGTATTTTTTCTTTTGCACTCTCACAATACCGGTCATTTCCATAACCTGATAAATGCTCCCGATTTGCTTCCACCAGATGCTGCAGAATTTTCTCATGAGCACCTTCTGTATAATCACATTCAAAAGATAACATGTTATATCCTCCCGTTTTTTCTTACGTATTATTTCTGAAAACCACACATTTTCAACACATTATGTACAATTTTTTCATTGAAGGGCATGAAGAATCCGGCAACCGGACCCACTAATGCAGCACAGATAATTGTTCCGATTCCCACAGAACCGCCAAGTAAAAATCCCACCAGTACAAAAGACACATCCACGATAATCCTCACAATACTAAATTTACGCTTTGTCTTGTCACTGATTACCACAGCCACCAGATCGTTTGGTCCTGTTCCTGCATCTGATTTGATCACGACGGTCATTCCAAATGCAAGAATCACACATCCAGCAGCAAGTACAATAATTTTCACCCACAATTCCATTTCATTTTCAAAGAAACAGGATAATAATCCTGTAAAAAAATCAATAATCGGTCCGCCACAGATCATACACAAAATGGTACCGATTTTTATGTAGTTTCTATCAGCGATCAAAAGTATCAAGATAATCAGGAAGCAGATCGTCATATGGGTATTGCCATGAGTCAGAAAACTCCAATTCACCAATCTGTCAACTGTCCGAAAGATTCCCTGCACCATCACATTAAATGGATCTGCTCCTAAGTCAGCCAACAAAAACAAAGTCACTCCAAGATGTGCTATGGTTAATCCGATTAACAGAATCACCACGCGAATCATTATTTCTTTTCCGTTTCTTTTCATATTCTCTTTCCTCTATTTTAGTGCTTTCTGAATATTGGACCTGATTTTTTCATTCATATACAGGTACTGTTCCACTTCTTCCTCACCAAAACCGGCAAACATCATCTGTCTGAAATCCTTTTGGGCAGTCATCAGATTTTCCACGATGGGATCTGCTTCTTTTAGAAGTACAATATCCAGCTGGCGAACGGTATTTTTTTCTTCTGTTTCCCGTTTATTTCCATTGTCCCGAACCTGAATGAGCCCTTTTCCGGTCAGTTTTTGAAGTGTCATAGAAAGACCGGCTCTGGTCA
>JBJFCH010000106.1:0-14092 GCA_051888835.1 Oliverpabstia sp.
TCTCTTATTCAGAGTGATGGAGATACATAGGATCTGTGAAGTCACGGCAACCCCGTCAAGTCGGAAGGTGCCTACCTGAGCGAGTAATCGAACAATAAGGGGATTTGATATTGAGTTATTGAGTCCGCTTTGTGCGGACTCTTTTTTTCGCGAAAGCCATGAGCCGTGCGTATGAAACGATAAGAGAAAATTTGTCGTGCTTGCACGTAAAAATTTTCTCTTATCGTTTCATACATAGGGCGAAGCCCGCGACCGACCGGAGCGGAGCGAAGGGAGGTGGCACGGCGAAGAGAACTGCGAAACAGAAGCAGGAAGCGAAGCCCGCGACCGACCGGAGTGAAGCGAAGGGAGGTGGCACGGCGTCTGGGAAAGTACCAGTCAGCAATTAGCCCAAAAATAGAAACCCGGGGAGAAAAGCGCCCAACAAATAAAAAAGGAGAAGAACATGGAAAAAATCTTATTTACTTCTGAATCTGTAACTGAAGGTCATCCGGACAAGATCTGTGACCAGATTTCCGATGCGATTCTGGATGCATTGATGGAGCAGGATCCCATGAGCCGTGTGGCGTGTGAGACAGCAATTACTACCGGTCTGGTATTGGTGATGGGAGAGATTACAACAAAAGCATATGTGGATATCCAGAAAATCGTAAGAGATACGGTCCGTGAAATTGGATATACCAGAGGGAAATTCGGTTTTGATGCGGAAAATTGCGGTGTTATTACAGCTATCGATGAGCAGTCTTCTGATATTGCTATGGGTGTGGATAAAGCACTGGAAGCAAAGGAAAATAAAATGTCGGAGGAAGAGCTGGATGCCATCGGAGCAGGTGATCAGGGTATGATGTTCGGTTTTGCCACCAATGAAACCGAAGAATATATGCCATTTGCTATTGCGCTGGCTCATAAGCTTACAAGACAGCTTACAAAAGTAAGAAAGGAAGGCATTTTGCCTTATCTGAGACCGGATGGAAAATCTCAGGTTACTGTAGAATATGATAAAGAGGGAAAACCGATTCGTCTGGATGCAGTAGTTCTTTCTACACAGCATGATCCGGATGTGACACAGGAACAGATTCACGAGGATATTAAGAAATATGTATTTGCTCCGGTTTTGCCTCAGGATATGATTGATAGTGATACAAAATTCTTTATTAATCCAACCGGAAGATTCGTAATCGGTGGACCTCACGGAGACAGCGGTCTGACCGGAAGAAAGATTATCGTAGATACTTATGGTGGATATGGACGTCATGGCGGCGGAGCATTTTCCGGCAAGGATTGCACAAAGGTTGACCGTTCCGCAGCTTACGCAGCACGTTATGTGGCTAAGAATATTGTGGCAGCAGGTCTGGCTGACAAGTGTGAGATTCAGTTGTCTTATGCAATCGGTGTGGCGCATCCTACATCGGTAAGAGTGGATACCTTCGGAACAGGAAAGCTGGAGGATACAAAACTGGTAGAGATTATTCGTGAGAACTTTGATCTGAGACCGGCAGGTATCATTAAAATGCTGGATCTGAGACGTCCGATCTACAAACAGACAGCAGCTTACGGACATTTTGGAAGAAATGATCTGGATCTGCCATGGGAGAAACTGGATAGAGTGGATACATTGAAAAAATATCTTGTATAAATAGAAAACATAGAATAGCAGTGTGTTGAAGTCGGTGCAATGATTGTCCCGGAGAATTTCAAACGATTAACGTTGAAATCCTCCGGGATTTTTCGTGAGAAGTTGTAAAAATCAGAGATTATTTATTGTTATCAGATTGTCCGGAAGCGGTAATTTGACGGAGAGCATGCAGAGTATTCAATTCTGAATCATGTAATTGTCTGCCGGTGCTGCAGTATAGACGATACAATTGATCGTAGAGTACTTTATTTTCCTTATGGGGCTGATAACAGAGATCTTTTTGTCTGCTCATGGATAAAACTGCTTCTTCATAGGTATCGTATCCTCCATTACTTTTTCCGGCAGCAAGTGATGCATATATAGCAGAACCCAGAGCAGCAGTCTGTTCACTGTCTGCCAGTTTGATGGATTTTCCCAACACATCTGCGTAAATCTGCATGAACAGAGGATTTTTGTTTGCGATACCGCCGCTGGCTATGATTTCATTAATATGTATATTATTTTTTTCAAAAAGCTCTATAATCATCCGTGAACCAAAAGCGGTACTTTCAATCAGTGCACGGTAGATTTCTTCCGGTTTTGTGTTCAGCGTCAGTCCAAGAATTACACCGGACAGATTTCCATCAACATAGGGAGTTTTATTGCCGTTCCACCAATCGAGAGCCAGAAGACCGGATTGTCCCGGCTTGAGACAGGATGCTTTTTGAGACAGAAGTTCATGTATACTGATTTCTTTCTGCTCTGCTTCTTTTGTGTAAGATGCAGGAACACAGGTGTTTGTAAACCATTCAAGCATGTCGCCGACTGCAGCCAGACCTGATTCCAGTGCATAATATCCGGGGACGATCCCCCCTTTGAAAGCACCACAGATTCCCGAATCTGCACAGGGCTTTTCACTGAGTGCAACCATAACGCTGGAAGTCCCTAAAACCATCATCATCTGGTCTTTTCGGCAGATTCCGCTTCCCGGAACTCCTGCATGAGAATCAATCACACTTGCGGCAATGGCGATACCGGGCATCAATCCCAGCCGATTTGCCCATTTCTCATTCAGATTTCCGATTTTTTGTCCTATTTCACATATTTCACCGGGAAGTTTATCATGGATTACATTTTGAAAGTCGGAATCTATTATTTTAAAAAATGCATCATCGGGATATCCTTTTTCCGGAATCCACCATGCTTTATATCCGGCCATAGAACAGCTCCTTTTGGGAGAACCGGTCAATATTTTTGTGAGCCAGTCACCGGCCTCTGTGAATGCGAAAGCAGCTTCATAAAGTTCCCTGTCCTGCTGGAAGGTTTCCAGGATTTTGGGAATCATAAGCTCCGAAGAAATTTTTCCTCCAAAGCAGGGGTCGTTTGCCATTCCATTCTCAGCCAGAATATGATTAATCTGATCGGCCTGTTTCTGGGCTCCATGATGTTTCCACAGTTTTACATAGGAATGAGGATGTGTTTCCCATTTTGGCTGTAGACAGAGAGGAATATCATTTTCATCTACAGGAAGCATGGTACAGGATGTAAAGTCAATTCCCAGTCCGATAATATCTTCTTTGCATATCCCTGTGCTTTCTAATAATTCAGGGATTGTATCTTCCAGAACATCCAGATAATCTCGGGGATGTTGAAGGGCAAAAACAGTAGGAAGTTTTTTTGTGCTGTTTGGAAGAGATTCATCTATTACCCTGTGCTTGTATTTTGTGACGGAAGATGCTTTCTGATATCCGTCCCGGCATCGAATCAAAGCAGCTCTGCCTGATAAAGTGCCATAGTCCAATCCTATCACATATTTGTCAGTCATTTCTTATATTCCTCTTAGATATTGTAATTTCCTGTAACGAACAGGGAACGGACACAGAACTGTCCCCTGTCCGTTAATTGTATCACGAATCGTCCGGATTTTTATAGAAAGTTTAGAATTGTCTTTCTTTGTTTATGTGTAAATATTTAAAAGATATGTTATACTTTCTTATGATAGAATTTTTAGAAGACAGGTGCGTGTCATGAAACTTAAAAATAGAATTTATATTTCTTTTTTTGTGATTATACTTGTTCCGCTGTTTTTGATTAGTCTTGCTTTGATGGCATTTACTAGCTATCAGGTTCATTCTATAAGAAAACAGTATGGGATTGAGGAGATTACGTATGAGAGCTTGTCCAATAGTACGTATATGCTCAGTAAAATCACGCAGAAAGTTTGTGATAACCTTCAGGATACAGTAAATACAGAACCGGAAAAAATGGAAAATACAGGATATCTGAACAGCATTAATGAAGAACTGCTTGCGAAAAATGCATATCTTCTGGTGAGAAAGGGAGAAGAATGTTTTTATAATGGAAGCGGTAAGGATGTGCAGGTGATTTTTTCGGAACTTCCGGTCTATGGTGATGCAACAGAAGGCAGTGACAGAGGAGTATACATCGGAGAAGATGTGCAGGCACTGGTAAAACAGGTTGATTTTCGATTTACCGACAGGTCAGAGGGAACTGCATTTATTATTATCAAGTCAGATGCAGTGATTCCTCAGGTGCAGAGACTGATGGCCGATATGGTACTGATCATGATTCTGATTTTGGTCATAACCGCTTTTGGATTGTGTACATGGACTTATCGAGGAGTAATCACTCCGTTGATGCAGCTAAAAGAAGCAACCAGAAATATAAAAGAAGGTAATCTGGATTTTACTGTAGAAAAAAGTGGTGTGCAGGAAATCAGTACTTTATGCGAAGATTTCGAGGAGATGCGCCAGAGACTCAAGCAGACCAGTGAGGAAAAGCTGGCTTTTGATAAAGAGAATAAAGAACTGATCAGTAATATTTCTCATGATCTGAAGACACCGATCACTTCCATCAAAGGATATGTGGAAGGAATTATGGATGGTGTGGCGGACACACCGGAAAAGATGAACCGATATATCCGCACGATTTATACCAAGGCAAATGAGATGGACAGGCTGATCAATGAGCTTACTTTTTATTCCAAGATTGATACCAACCGTATTCCATACACATTTAATAAAATCAATGTAAGGGATTATTTTGAAGACTGTGTGGACGATCTGACAGCGGAGCTGGAATCCAGCGGTGTTTCTCTCACGTATTTTAATTATCTGGAGGAAGATGCCATTGTGATCGCGGATGCGGAGCAGCTGAAAAGAGTGATCAATAACATTATCAGTAACTCTCTGAAATATATGGATAAGCCGAAAGGTGTAATCAACATTCGTCTGCGTGATGTGGGAGATTTTATACAGATTGAGATTGAAGATAATGGAAAGGGAATTGCCCCGAAAGATCTGGCTAATATATTCGACCGTTTTTACAGGACAGATACATCCAGAAATTCTTCTAAAGGTGGAAGTGGTATTGGTCTTTCAATTGTTAAGAAAATTATGGAAGATCATGGAGGTCAGGTTTGGGCTACGAGTAAAGAAGGCACAGGTACAACCATGTATCTGGCTTTGAGAAAATATCAGGAGGTACCGATTCATGAGTAAGATTTTGATAGTGGAAGATGAAGAAGCAATTGCTGATCTGGAAAAGGATTATCTGGAACTCAGTGGTTTTGAAGTAGAGATTGAACATAGAGGAGATGTGGGACTTAAAAGGGCTTTGACAGAAGAATTTAATCTGATCATTTTGGATTTGATGCTGCCGGAGATGGATGGATTTGATATCTGCCGGGAGATCCGTGCTCAGAAAAATACACCGATCATTATGGTGTCCGCCAAGAAAGATGATATTGATAAGATCCGTGGACTCGGCCTGGGAGCAGATGATTATATGACGAAACCGTTCAGTCCCAGCGAGTTGGTAGCACGGGTGAAAGCTCATCTTGCCCGTTATGAGCGACTGATCGGAACCGGTGTGCAGGAAAATGATATTATTGAGATCCGGGGAATTAAGATTGATAAGACGGCCCGCAGAGTATGGGTGAATGGGGAGGAGAAAAATTTTACCACAAAAGAGTTTGATCTATTAACATTTCTTGCTCAGAATCCTAACCGGGTATTTACGAAAGATGAGTTGTTCCGGGAAATCTGGGATATGGAATCTGTAGGTGACATTGCTACGGTTACAGTACATATCAAGAAAATCCGTGAAAAGATAGAGTTCAATACGGCGAAACCACAGTATATTGAGACAATCTGGGGTGTGGGATACCGGTTTAAAGTGTAGAATAGATTAACTGGACTGGTCAAAAATATAAAAACTGGCTATTTTAATAGAACCAAATCTGAAGTAGCATATCAGCTATAAATGAATCAGAGGAGGTTTTATTATTATGAGTAATAATGATGTTGCAGTAAAAAAGGTGAATGTGTCGGATATCGCAATCACCGGAGTGTGTATCGCCCTTACCCTTGTGGCTACAGCTTTTATTAATATTCGTCTGCCGATCGCAGCCAACGGAGGTCTGGTGCATCTGGGAAATGTGCCGCTGTTTTTGGCAGCCATTATTTTCGGGAAGAAAACAGGTGCATTTGCAGGAGCGTTCGGTATGGGACTTTTTGATCTGCTCAGCGGATGGACTCTGTGGGCACCATTTACCTTTGTGATCGTGGGTCTGATGGGATTTGCTGTCGGAAAGATCACAGAAAATCGTATCGGTTTTCGATGGAATGTACTGGCGATTGCAGTTGCATGCATAATCAAAATCGTGGGATATTACATTGCAGAAGTTATTATCTATGGCAATTGGGTTGCACCGGTACTGTCTATTCCGGGAAATCTGGTTCAGATCGGTGTGGCAGCAGTAATTGTTCTTCCGATTGTGGAAATTGTAAGAAAAGCAGTGAAAGCCAGATAAGAGAAAACAAAGGGAGATTTGATCATGTATAAAATTATGACTCCGGGACCGACTCAGGTTCGGGAAAATGTGCGTATGGCAAGAAGCCTGGAATGTACGAACCCCGATCTTGATCCGATATTTTATGATTATTATAAAGAAACATGTGAATTGATCAGTGAGTTATTATTTACAAAAAATGAAGCTTTTATCCTGGATGGAGAGGGGATTTTGGGATTGGAAGCTGCATGTGCTTCTTTGACGGAACCGGGAGACAAGGTTCTTGTCATTGACAATGGAATCTATGGAAAAGGATTTGCGGATTTTGTGACCATGTATGGCGGCAGGGTGGAATTTTATACCGCACCTTATACGAGAGCCATTGACGTAGAGGAGTTTGAAAGATATCTGGAAAAAAATCATGATTTCAAATATGCAACGCTTGTTCATTGTGATACGCCAAGTGGTGTGCTGAATCCGGTGGAAGAGATCAGTAAAAAACTGCATAAGTATGGAATTATGACCATTGTAGATTCTGTGTCCGGAATGTTCGGTGAGCCCATCCATGTGGATGAGGGACAGATTGATATCCTCTGCGGCGGTTCTCAGAAAGCTCTTTCTGCACCTCCGGGACTTACTTTTGTGACGGTGAGCCGGGAAGCGATGAAAGCCATGGAAGATAGAAAAACACCGATCGCATCTTTCTATGCGAATATTCTTGTATTTAAAGATTACTATAAAAATCAGTGGTTCCCATATACCATGCCCATCAGTGATATCTGCGGACTTCGTACTGCACTGGAGAATGTAAAAGCAGAGCAGAAAGAAATGTGGGAACGTCATGCAAGCTTGGGACAGATGACACGACAGGCAGTACAGGATATGGGGCTGAAATTGTATCTGGAAAATGGTTATTCCAATACCGTCACTGTCATAAAAGTTCCGGAAGGAATCGAAGCATCCGATATTCTGGAAACTATGAAAAAAGACTATAATATTATGATTGCGGGAAGTTTTGACGTACTGACCGGTCAGGTAATACGAATCGGACATATGGGTGAAAATGCCAATGAGAAAGATGTAAAAGAAACATTGGAAGCGCTGAAAGAGACGATTCAAAAACTAAAATAAAAGAAATCTATGTAAAAACCTGTTATTGTGTAAATTCCTTACACAGTAACAGGTTGAATTTTTTGGCGAGGTCCGGCGGCCACGACGTAAACTCTGACTTACCTAATACGCAGCCGCTGTCCTCTTTTTTGTTGCTGTTACTGCAAAGCCCTCAGGCTGATATGTAACTTTATCATTTGATAAATCCAGTATATTCCAAAGATGTGTCCTGCGTATGGAAAAGAAATGAAGTATTTCTGAAAAATATAAAAAAAATATTGACCCATATCTGCTGCAATTGAAATTATTGATTCCTTATGGTAGTATGATACATGAGTTTTATCAGCAGAATCAATTTACAGGAAGAGAAGCAGATATGGGTAAATTATTTTATATTATGGGTAAAAGCGCATCCGGGAAGGACACGATTTATCAGAAATTATTGGAGGATCCGGAATTTCATTTCCGCAGGCTGATCATATATACTACCAGACCGATCCGGGATGGTGAGAAAGAAGGACAAGAATATTATTTTGTTAGCGAGGAGGCGTTTCAGTCTCTGAAAGCTGCCGGAAAAATTATTGAGGACAGGGGATATAATACGGTTTATGGACTGTGGAGATATTTTACTGCCGATAATATGGATCTGGAAAACTATAATTATCTGGGGATTGGTACGCTGGAGTCTTATGAACAGCTAAAGAAGTATTACGGGGATGATAAAGTATGCCCTATTTATATAGAAGTGGAAGACGGGGAGCGTCTCAAGCGGGCCATCGCACGGGAAGAAACTCAGGAAATACCAAAATACGAAGAAATGTGCCGCAGATTTCTTGCGGACAGTCAGGATTTTAGTGAGGCAAATATTAAAGCTGCCGGGATTTCCCACCGTTTTCGAAATACGGATTTTATTACTTGTATGTCTGACATTGAAAAACACGTAAAATCTGTGTTATACTGTTAAAGTAACGATGATATTACACAAAATAACAGGAGGTGAAACTATGCCAGGTTTTCAAGAAATCGTAGGTCATGAAGAAGTGATACAGCATTTGCAGAACGCAATTCGGTTAGGAAAGGTTTCTCACGCATATATCCTCAGTGGGGAAAAAGGTTCCGGGAAAAAACTGTTGGCGAATACATTTGCTATGGCATTGCAGTGTGAAAAAAAGGGAGTCGATCCCTGTCAGGAATGCCGCTCCTGTAAAAAAGCGATGAGCAGAAATCATCCGGATATTATATATATTACTCATGAAAAGCCGAACTCTATTGGTATTGAGGATATTCGTACCCAGCTGATTGAGGATGTGATGATTAAACCATACTGTAGTTCCTATAAAATATATATTATAGATGAAGCGGAGAAACTTACACTGCAGGCTCAGAATGCTCTGTTAAAAACGATTGAAGAGCCGCCGGCCTATGCGGTGATCCTGCTTCTGACGAGCAATATGGAAACATTTTTGCCGACGATCACTTCACGTTGTGTGAAATTGAATCTTCGTCCGGTACAGGAGAGCATGGTAAAAGATTATCTTATGGAAAAAATGCATCTTCCGGATTATCAGGCACAGATGGATGCGGCATTTTCCCAGGGAAATATAGGAAAAGCGAGACAGATGGCGGAATCCGACGAGTTTAATCTGATGACGGAGCAGGCACTCAGGATTTTGAAAAAATCGAATGATCTGGAACTGTATGAAATGGTGGAGATGATTAAAGAACTCTCTGCAGAGAAGCAGAATATTGATGAATATCTGGATCTGTTTGCTATGTGGTTTCGGGATGTACTGTTTTTTAAGGCCACTAAAGAGGTGGATGGGCTGATGTTTAAGGATCAGCTGAATTATATTAAGGAACGGGCAAAGAAAAGTTCTTATGAAGGTATCGAGAAGATTATTGATGCCATAGGAACTGCAAAGGAGCGTTTGCATGCAAATGTAAACTTTGATCTGGTTATGGAATTGCTGTTCCTGACAATCAGGGAGAATTAATATGGTAAAAATAATAGGAGTCAGATTTCGGAATGTAGGTAAGATTTATTATTTCAATCCGAAGAGTTTTCAGGTGAGTCCGGGAGAGCATGTGATCGTGGAAACGGCCAGAGGCGTGGAGTACGGTACCGTTGTTCTGGGACCGAAAGAGGTCAGTGAAAAGGAAGTTGTTCAGCCACTGAAAGATGTGATCCGTGTGGCAACACCGAAGGATGACGCAAAAGCAGAGAGTAACAGAAAGAAAGAAAAAGAAGCATATCAGATTTGTCTCCAGAAGATTCGCGCACACGAACTGGAGATGAAGCTGATCGATGTGGAATATACTTTTGATAATAATAAAGTGCTGTTTTACTTTACGGCAGACGGACGGATTGATTTCCGGGAACTGGTGAAGGATCTTGCAGCGGTTTTTAAAACAAGGATTGAGCTGCGTCAGATCGGCGTAAGGGATGAGACGAAGATTTTGGGCGGTATGGGAATTTGTGGAAGAGGACTTTGCTGTCATACCTATCTTTCCGAATTTGCGCCGGTTTCGATCAAGATGGCAAAGGAACAGAATCTTTCTTTGAATCCTACTAAGATTTCCGGAGTGTGCGGAAGACTGATGTGCTGTCTGAAGAATGAGCAGGAGACGTATGAGTATTTGAATAAGAGACTGCCGAATACCGGTGATACGGTGACTACGCCGGAAGGAATCAAAGGTGAGGTGCAGAGTGTCAATGTTCTGCGACAGCTGGTGAAAGTTATCGTGGATATCGATGATGAGAAGGAAATCAGAGAGTATAAGGTGGACGAATTGAAGTTCCGTCCGAAGCATAAAAAGGATAAAGTAAAATTATCCAAGGAAGAGTTGAAGGAACTGGAAAAACTGGAAAGAGAAAACTGAGGATATCTGAGATGACAGTGGAATTAAAAGAACATGAGCGTCTGGATGATCTGCAGAATGGATATTATATTATTCAGAATACGCAGGATTTTTGTTACGGAATAGATGCAGTTCTGCTTTCCGGATTTGCAAAAGTGAAGCCGGGAGAGCGTGCACTGGATATGGGCACCGGTACGGGGATCATCCCTATTTTACTGAAGGCAAAAACGCAGGGAAAGCATTTTACCGGTTTGGAGATTCAGGAACGCAGTGCTGAGATGGCAAGACGCAGTGTGGCTTATAATCATCTGGAAGATACGGTGACGATTCAAACAGGAGATATTAAGGAGGCTGCTGCCATATTTGGCAGGGCTTCCTTTTCTGTTGTTACCTGCAATCCGCCATATATGACAGGCAGTCATGGATTGACCAATCCCCATCTGCCCAAAGCCATTGCCCGTCATGAAGTTTTATGTACACTGGAAGATGTGATTTCACAGGCTTCACAGGTACTGGAACCTCATGGGAGATTTTATATGGTGCACCGGCCGTTTCGTCTGGCGGAGATTATGGGGCTGATGATGAAATACAAATTGGAACCGAAGCGAATGCGTCTGGTGTATCCATTTGTAGACAAAGAGCCAAATATGGTGTTGATTGAGGGACTTTCCGGAGGAAATCCCAGGATTACCGTAGAGCCGCCGCTGATTGTATATGAAAAACCGGGGGTATATACAAAAGAAATCCGGGAAATTTACGGGGATGGAAGATAATAAGGAGATATTATGGCAGGAAAATTGTTTTTATGTGCCACACCGATCGGAAATCTGGAGGATATTACTTTTCGGGTGCTGCGCACATTGAAAGAGGTGGATCTCATCGCTGCGGAAGATACCAGGAATAGTATCAAGCTTTTAAATCATTTCGAAATAAAGACGCCGATGACAAGTTATCATGAATATAATAAGATTGAAAAAGGGCATTATCTGGTAGGGTTGATGCAGCAGGGGCAGCAGATTGCGCTGATCACGGACGCAGGTACTCCGGGAATCTCGGATCCGGGCGAAGAACTGGTGGCAATGTGTCATGAAGCGGGAATACCGGTTACTTCTCTTCCTGGACCGGCGGCCTGCATCACTGCGCTGACTGTGTCGGGACTGTCCACCAGACGATTTGCCTTTGAAGCATTTCTGCCCACGGATAAAAAAGAAAAACAGGCGATTCTGGAAGAACTGAAAGAAGAAACACGGACAACGATTCTATATGAAGCACCACACCGGCTGGTACGGACACTGGAAGAGTTACATGAAACACTGGGGGAACGTCGGGTGACGATCTGTCGGGAACTGACCAAAAAACACGAAACCGTATTTTTGACTACCTTGTCCCAGGCACTTTCCTATTATCAGGAAAATGACCCCAAAGGAGAGTGTGTGATTGTCATGGAGGGCAGAAGCCGTCGGGAAATGGCAGAAGAAAAACAGCGGGAATGGGAAAGCATGACGCTGGAAGAACATATGAAGATCTATGAAAATCAGGGGATGAACCGGAAAGATGCCATGAAAGCAGTGGCAAAAGACCGGGGAGTGTCGAAGAGGGAAATCTATCAGAAACTTTTATAGGACAGGGGGACAGACCCCTGTCCTGTTTCGTCGAGGCGTACTTGAATTATATGGTATCGATTAGATTGCATCCACTGATGATTTTGTTCCACTGGTTTTCGCTGAGCGCCACTTGCCGTTCGTGGTGGAGTGACTGTTCTGTGGGGAAGTAAGGAAGCCGTGGCTGTTCCAGTTCTTCCAGTGAGGGTACATTTCCATCCAGATAGGAACGGATTCGGCGGCGGTTGCTTTCCAGACGGGTAATCACTCCGCCCAGCTTGATATCCAACAGTTCATAGCCGAATGGTTTGGCATCACGTAGCCACAATTGTTCCCGAAGCAGCTTTAAGTGCCACATTTTTTTCGTCAGACGGGGGATAACTTCCTCGCAAATCCGATCCAATGTGGATAAATTCTTTTGATCATATGCATTTTTGATCCGAATTCCAAGGTCCGCTTTTTCGGACAGGATCTCTGCCAGTAATTGATAATAGGTAAAAAGTCCCTGATATGCAGGTGAAGTTTTTACACAGGATTCCAATCGTTTTGCAAGTTCGCCATAATACAAAGCAGTGTCGAGCCCCTGTATGTGGTAATCAAACATACCCAGCAGATTATCCTGATAAAGCAGATATTTGGATGGATTGTCAGAAGTAATATTTGTATCATTTTCTACGAAAAGGGAATCGAAAGATTCCAGCTGATAAAAGTCCTCCAGCCTGCCGTTGATGGTAATAGCAAAGTCTTCAGCCAGTTCTGTTTTATTCACTTCTTCATGAAATCCCATATGAGCAAATAAAACCAGTCCGGGGTATACGGCATCTACCGGTGTTTCGGAGCCATTATCCATCCAGCCGGTACAAAATACTTCTTTCAGATGATGTTCCCGACAGGCTTTCAGTCCGGTGAGTGTACACTTGAAGGTACGGGAATAATTTGGCGCAATGCCGTTCCAGATCCAACTGCCGCCGGCGAAAATCGTATGGTCCGACAGATTTTCATGAGCCTGAAGCAGTGTATGATAAATGGATTCATCATCGTTATAATAATCCCAGTAAACAAGTCCCAGTCCTTCATCCGGCTTTACCCACTGTGTAGTGTTACGAATGGCTTCTGTGTCATAATAGGTACTTCCTGTATTGGAAGTCAGGTACATGTCACTCCAGATCATAGGTTCCAGATCCAGCTTTTTACAGATATCAAATACACGGGAGCTGTGTTCTTTAATCAGTTCAGAACTTTTCTTATATCCGTTCTGCATCAAATAGTTGCCCAGTCCCAAGGTAACTGCTTCATCCATTCCCAGATGTACCCGACGAGTGGAAAAAGATGATTTTACAGAACGGAGCATCTCTTCGATAAACTGATACACTTCTTCTTTTCCGACCAACAAGATGTCATCAGTGTCTTTCAGTGCAGTACCCATAGGCCACTTGAGAGCATTCTTAAGATGGGCAAGGGTCTGGATACAGGGAATCAATTCAATTCCAAACAATTGTGCATAAGCATCAATTTCACGTATTTCTTCCTGAGAATAGCGGCCTCTGTAGGTTCCGAAATAGGGTTCTTCCGGGACTTCATAGGTATCTTCCGTGTAGAGCAGCAGATCATTCATACCCAGTTTAGCAAGGATACGGATCAGGGATTTGACTTTTTCCACGGTGAAAACAGAGTTTCTTGAACAATCCAGCATATAGCCGTTTTTCGGGAAAATCACAGATTCCTTTTTTTGAATGGAATCTTTATCAAGATGGTGAAGAATCCAGTTCAGCCCACGAAAATAATGGGAAGTTTCCCGGCATGAGATGTGGATCGTACTTCCCTCTTTCACTATGGAAAGAATGTCGGTGTCCTGAAAAAGAACCTCAATCTGCCAAGGAATTTCTTTGGGACAAATATGGAGATCCTGAAATAAAATAGCTGTTCCCTCTTCTATGCGCCGGATATCTTCCGATGTTCCGTTTAATACATAAGTCATGGCACGTTCCTCCTGAAATAATGCGAAATACCAAGATAAAATGACGGTATTTCACAAATCTTTTAGACTATTTTACTGAATTGGAAAGGAAAAGTAAATAGGACAGGGGACAGTTC
>JBJFCH010000107.1:0-14069 GCA_051888835.1 Oliverpabstia sp.
ATTTCGTTATAATAGATAAGAGCGCTCACAAAAGCAGGGAGGTGACAGGATGCACTGGAAAAAGAAACGGGATGAAAAAGCTTTATTGGAATCACTGTATGAATTATATGAGCAGAAGATGTATGCGGCGGCGTATGGGATTCTTCATCAGCCGGAACAGGCGGAGGATGTGGTTCATGACAGTTTTCTTAAGTTGACCGGATATCTTTCCAGAATCAAAGAAGCAGATTCTCAGGAGACGAAGCGGCTGGTAATGCAGATTTTGAAGACGACGGCTATCGATCTGTATCGGAAAAATGTAAAAGAAGTGGAACGGTTTGTGTCTGAGGATACAGCGGTTACGGATTCAAAAATGAAGGTATTTCCTATAGATGCGGTTGAAAACAGGGAAATGATAGAGAAACTTTTAAAGGGATTATCGCAGGAGTACCGGGAAGTGATAAAACTTCGGTGCTATTATGGATTCTCAGTAAAGGAGACAGCCCAGATTCTGGATATCAGTTGTGATAATGTCTCAAAGAGAATGGAGAGAGCAAGAAAACAGCTTCAGACGAAAATGGAATGGGAGGAATGTGATTGTGAGCAGAAAAAATATGGATTATCTGTTGACAAAAATGGGGCAGTTGGAAGAAGAAAAACAGTATGATACATGTATAGAAAATCATGTGTTTTCAGATGAATATGAAATAAAGAAACAAAGACTTTTGAATACTATGGAAAAGAACCAGAAAAAGGAATATAAAGTTCGTTCTTTTACAAGTGTGGCAGCAGCTTTGGCATTGGTTGTGGGACTTTCTGTAACAACCTATGCAGCAGTGAAAGGAATTCAGGCTGTTATTTCTGAAGATAAGGAAAAGAATACAGTGACTTATGAGGTGAATCATGAGTCGGATGAATATATTCCGCCCATTGAGATTACAGCAGAGTATCTGCCAGAAGGATATCAGCAGTGGGATGAATGCAAGTACTCGCCAAATGGAGAATATGGTGCAAATGGTATCAGTATCCTGGATGCAGGATATCTGCAGAATTATTCTATCGGGGATGTGAGTCAATATGAGGAGCAGCAGATTGGCGATGCCAAAGCTGTGATTATTGAACGGAAAGGATACACTTATCCTTGGGATATTTTCCTGTTTTATGAGGAAGAAGGACATGTGATCGAAGTTAAGGGATGTGATTCTCTGTCTAAGGAAGAGATGATGAAAGTATGTGAAGGTCTGACCTACAGGGAAGCACCTGAGCTTGATCCGGACAGAACATATCAGGCATTTTCCTATGACTTGTTAAGAGAATCTGAGAAAATGGAAACTGCAGAGGGAGAAACCATACCGGGAGAAAAAATCAAAGGTCTGAACGAATCTATCTTGATAGATGATATTAATTATACAGTGACAGATATTAATATTTCAGATACGGTGAATACACAATTGTTGAATAAGGAAAACACTAACGATTATGATCAGGTTATGAAATGTATCCAGGAGGATGGAACTTTTACGCCGTTGACCAGAACAGTGACAGAATGGAATGGGGAAGAACTTCAGATCAGAGAGTTGGGTACCGTTCCAATGAAAAATGTGGAAGTGACGGTCCAGGTGGAAAATCAGTCACAGGAGCCAGATGATGATGTGGCAATGGCTCTGATATGGTATACTATGCAGAAACAGGCGGATGGAACGTATCGTTTGTCAGATCAGATAGAGGGATATGAGAAAGATGATAATTTCAGAGGGTTCAATTCTTATGACATCGGATATGAATTGCCTTATTACTTTGATTCTTCTGCATATGTGGGAAGCACCCACTTCTTCTATATGAGCCTGGGAGCCGGAGAAACTAAGGAAGTGCATGTATGGTATACAATACCGGAAGATATGCTTGAACAGGCATATGTACAGTTTCCGATAGATGAAGGAATGTATGTGAAAGTGAAATAGTATGTGAAAAGGAGCTGGAGGTTTACCGATAGCTCCTTTTTTGTGGAACAAGGTTCTTCTGGCAGATAGGAAAAGAAACCCATAAATTTCTATTTGAATATGATAGAAATAAATGAATATACTGTTTCTAAGCCGAAGTCAGTGTTGGTGGAGAATGAAAAAGAACTATGGAGTTATCATGCTCTGTTTTTTTATTGTTTTAGCTTTATGCTTTGCAGGAAGTGTTTTCTGGAAAAAGAACAGAGATACCGAAATTGAAACAGGAACAGCTATAAAAGATGCGGAAGGAAATGTGTTGTATGAGACGGAGTCAGGCAGTGCAGGGAAGAAAGAATATATCAAATGGGTAGAGTTCCATGTGACAAAAGAGGCACTTCAGCTTGCCTGTGAGTATGATATTGAGACACATGATACAGAGCACCCCATTGACTGGGTGGAACTTCTTGCCTATCTGGCAGCAAGGTATGGAGGAGAGTTCAGCCGGTTTGAGCCGGTGGATATGAATGAGGCGGCGGAAAAATTATCTTCCGGTGAGGTTACAATAGAACAGCTGACACAGGGAATGGAATACTATGCATATTATCAGGAAGCCTATGAGGCAATTCTCGGGGGATTGATAGGTGAGTATCAGATTCTGGAGAGTAATGACACCATTGAAAAAAATGAAAATAAAGCAACATGGAAAACTGAGTATGGACTGAAAGCTTTCCATCCCATAGCAAAAGGATTTCCGTATTCGGATTATGATGATTTTGGTGTATCCAGAAGCTACGGATATAAAAGAAATCATCTGGGACATGATATGATGGGGCAGGTGGGAACCCCTATAATAGCGGTGGAATCCGGTTATGTGGCTGAACTGGGATGGAATCAATATGGAGGGTGGAGAATAGGAATCAATAGTTTTGACGGAAAACGGTATTACTATTATGCACATTTGAGACAGAATATACCGTATGCTGCAGGTCTGGAAAAGGGCAGTGTAGTGCAGGCCGGGGATGTGATCGGCTATATGGGACGTACTGGTTACAGTGTAAAGGAAAATGTTAATAATATTGATGAATATCATCTTCATTTTGGACTGCAGCTTATATTTGATGAATCACAGAGAGAGGGAAATAATCAGATATGGATTGATGTATACCCTTTGGTACGATTCTTGTATCAGAATCAGTCGGAGACCGTACGAAATGATCGCACAAAAGAGTGGAGTCGTGTGGTTGAGTATCGGGATCCTGTTGCACTGGAGTATGAAGAAGAACATTAATTATTAAAGAATGAAGTAAAATCAAAAAATAAAGCTTCAAAATAAAGTAATTGTACTCGTGGAAAGGTAAAAGTGTATAAAAATTATGGGGTAATAAATGAAAAATCTCAGTGAAAATAGTAAAAACAGCGAAAAATAATATAATTATTTACTTCAATTAGCAGGAATGATATGTTTTAATTAACAGGAAACTTCAAAACATATTATTAAAAATGAAGTAAATCGGAGTATTTGAAAATGAATGACTTATTTGTACGTATCAGATTTTTATTACCGACTTTACCAAGAGCGGAAAAGGCAATTGCGGAAGCACTTTTAGAGAATCCGGAAGCAATTCTTCATATGACATTGGCGGAGATTTCCAGAGAATCCGGAAGCAGTGATGCTTCTATTATTCGATTCTGTAAAAGAATGGGATTTAAAGGCTATTCGGAGATGAAAGAAGCGTTTGGTAATGCGCTGGAAGAGGGAGAAGAAGTTCAGTCGGAAAATATTGAAGTGTCGGATGACATGAAGACCATATTGAAAAAGGTATATCAGAGTAATGTTCAGATATTGAGTGATACATTGGTTTTGGCGGATGAAGGATATGAAAATGCATTGAATGCTCTTCTGAAAGCCAGAGAGATTCACTTTTTCGGTGTAGGAGATGCTTATGCAGCTTGTCAGCTTGCCTATATGAAGTTCAGCAGATTGGGAGTAAAGTGTTCTGCGCACAGTGATGTGATGCTTCAAATGATCACTGCCGGAAATATGACAGAAGATGATGTGGCTGTTGCTATTTCTTATGAGGGAAGAAGTAAAAATGTTGTGGACGCTATGAAGACTGCAAAGCAGAGAGGAGCGACAACCATAAGTATTACAAAGATGAATAAGTCTCCTTTGCAAAAATATACAGATATCAATCTGTTTATCGCTGTCAGTGACCTGACTGTTGGAAGAGATAAGGTGACAAGGCGGGTGGCCGATCAATTTATACTGGATGCTCTTTATCTCGGATATACCACCAGAATGGATGGAAATTATAAAAAACAGCTGAAAGAAATACAAAATGTCATAGACAGAAACAAAATTCAGATAAGAAAGTAATTTATAAATATTGCATGAGATAATAAGATTTGAAATAAAGATAAAACTTAAAAAAATTAATTCATAAAGGAGATTATAATTATGGAGAACAGAGGAGCTTTTATGGACAAGCTTGATCACATGTATCTGAAAGATATTCCGGTACCGGAAGTAAAACCTGATCAGGTACTGATCAAAATTGAATATGTAGGTATCTGTGGTTCGGATGTACATTATTTCCATGATGGAAGATGCGGAACATTTGTACTTGGAGATGGAGAATTCATGTTGGGACATGAATGTGCCGGAACTATCGTAAAAGTTGGAGAAGAGGTAAAAAATCTGGTGGAAGGCGACAGAGTCTGTGTAGAACCGGGTATTACCTGTGGAAAATGTGAATTCTGTAAATCCGGACATTATAATTTGTGCCCGGATGTGGAGTTTCTCGCTACACCGCCTGTTCAGGGGTGTTATGAAAGATATCTTGCATTTCCTGCAGATCTTTGCTTTAAGCTGCCGGATAATGTTAGTTCCAGAGCCGGCTGTCTGATCGAACCACTGGCAACAGGTATGTACGCTGCAGAATTGGGTGAAGTTACAGTAGGAAATACAGTTGTGATCCTTGGTTCCGGCTGTATAGGACTTATGACTATGATGTCCTGTAAAGCACGCGGAGCCAGCCAGATCATTGTATGTGATTTGGAAAATATTCGTCTGGAAAAAGCAAAAGAACTGGGCGCTGATTATGTAATCAATGGAAGAGAACAGGATGTGCTGGCAGAAATTTCCCGTCTCACTCACGGAAGAGGACCGGATGTGGTCTTCGAAACAGCAGGAAGCAAGGTTACAATTGCACAGACAGCCCATATTGTACGCCGTGGTGGTCTGATTGTTCTTGTAGGAATGTCTGCAGAAGAAGAAATTACATATAATTTTGGACAGATTATGGCAAAGGAAGCAAGAATTAAATCTCTGTTCCGTTATGTAAATATGTTCCCGAAAACAATCGCCACAGTGGCGAGCGGTCTGATTCCGGTAGAAAAGGTAGCGACTCATGAATTTACACTGGATCAGATTCAGGAAGCATTTGAAGCATCCATTTATGATAAATCTAATGTGGTGAAAGCAATCATCAGGATAGATTAATAGAATAGCAGCAGAAAAATTACCCCGGAGATTTTAGATTCCGGGGTAATTGCTACTTAAAGTAATCCGGGTAAAGTTCCAGAAGTTCGGACTTTTCCATCTGATGGCGTGTCAGATGACGTGTAATAAGCATCTCTGCCATCTCGGCATCCTGTCGCTTGATCGCATATAAAATATCTTCATGATCTTTCAATGAATACTTATTTTTTATGGATTTTAAAGAAAGTGCACGCAGTCGGTTAAAGTGCACCATCTGGTCATTTACGATTTTATAGGACCACATTTTGTTAACAGATTCAAAAATCAGGCGATGAAATTCGTTATCCAGTTCCATGAATTCCGCTGCATGTTCCAGTTCTGTATATTTACTCTGTTCCAGAAGATTATTTTCCAGTTTTGTAATATATTCCTGAGAGATTCCTTCACAGGCCAGTTTCAGAATTGCAATTTCCATGACCAGTCGCATAAATCGGGATTCTTCTACCAAATCATAATCAATCTTTGAAATATAGCTTCCACGCTGGGGAAGAATTTCAACAAGATTGATACGGCTCAGCTCAATAAGTGCTTCCCGGACGGGAGTACGGGAGAGGGAAAGAGCTGAGGAAAGTTCATTTTCACTTACTGCACTTCCGGGAGAAAGTTCCAGATTTATAATATTATACATAAGTACCCGTATAGCATAAGAACGGGCATTTTCATAGGGAATTTTGTCTAAAATTTTCATGGTCAATTTTTAGTCCTCGCTTTTTTTATGAAAAACTGTTTATCTCCTTCCAAGTATGCCGAAGCGTACTTGAATTCTAATCAATTACAATATATCAACAATACTAGTATACTACTTTGAAATAAAATTTTCTATACTCGATCTTAAAAAGAAATAGGATGAAGCAAATTCTGTAGAAACCTACTTTTTGCTTCATCCTATTTATCATGTATATATTAATGAGTCAGTATTTAGCAGAGTTCATCGAAAGTAAAAACAATTTTCCGGATAGAAGGATCACGGCTGTCTACAAAATCGAATGCTTCCTGAGCTTTTGTAAGCGGGAAAGTATGGGAGATAGAATCGGTAAGATCCAGAGTTCCTTCATTGATCATGGAAATTGCTTTCCCGAACATTTTATTCTGCAGTCTGGAACCTCTAACGTCCAGTTCTTTGGAGGTGATAAGGAACTGATTTACTTCTGTGGCAGCAGTAGAAAATCCCATAGTGATGACACGGCCGGCATTTCCGGTAGCCTGTAATAAAAGCAGTAAAGAATTTTTTACACAGGCTGCGTCAATGGATACGGTAGAACCACGTCCGTGGGTATACTCCAGGACTTTTGCCTGGAAATTTTCAGTCATGGCATTGATTGTATATTTTGCACCGGCATGTTTTGCTTCTTCCAGTTTGTCATCCATAATATCTGCAACAATAATATGGTCACAGATTTTGCTTGCGATTTTCAGAATGGAACTTCCGAGTGCACCTGCACCGTAAATCAAAAGCATGTCATCTTTTTCCAGCTCCGCTCTTGTGCAGGACTGAATGGCAATTGTGGTGGGCTCGATCATAACAGCATCCGCATCAGAAAGGGAATCCGGAAGAACGTAACAGTCACTTTCCGGAACTGCGATGTATTCTCTGTAACCACCGTCAATATGTACACCTCTGACCTTCAGATTATCACATACATTTCCTCTGCCTTTTCTGCAGGGATAGCACTCTCCGCAGCTGGTAACCTGATTGATGATCACACGGTCCCCGATTTTCAGATTTTTCACATCCACACCGATTTCTTCTACAACTCCCACCATTTCATGACCGATAATTCTCGGATAAGTGGCGGCAGCATTGGTTCCATGATAGATACCCATATCAGAACCACAGATGCCGGCAGCTGTCATTTTAACTAAAACATTATTTTTTTCATTGATCACAGGCTTTTCAATATCAATGACTTCTAATTGATTTGGTTTTACAATTTGTATTGCTTTCATGTAACAAGTCCTCTTTTCTTAATAAATATTAATTGGTTTTGACAAGATGTTTTATTGGTGAGTGATTTTATTGGCGATGAGTAAGTAAATGAGATAACTTGTATACAAGTATAATAGAAGTAGAAATAAAAAAAGTCAATATAAAAATGACAAAACCTGCAATAAATGTAAGAATTGCACAAAAACAACACAATAATATTAGTGCTTTTTCCGACTTGTAAAAAATATTCAAATATACTACCATACAAGTATGCAAGGTGTTGAGTAAGTGAGTGAGATAAATGGATTCAAATCATACGAATGTAGGAGGATGTATTTATATGAAATTTGCAAAAATTGCAAAGAGAGGTCTATGTGTGCTTACTGCTTCTGTCCTGATGATCAGTACACTTACCGGATGTTCCGGTCAGGACGGAGAGAGTAAAGGTAAGCTGGTAAAGATTGCCGTTTGTGTGTCAGCACAGACACCGGCGGCAGTTGCCCTTGAGGAAGTCTTTAAACCAATGGTAGAAGAAAAAACGGGTAATAAATATGATATTCAGATTTATAACTCAAGTGTGCTTGGAAGTGAAAAAGTTACTTATGACTATACAAGGAACGGTATTATTGAGATGTGTGTAGTCGGAACTTCCATGTGGTCAGAAACACCTAAGATGGCTATACCTGATTTTCCGTTTATGTTTCGGGATGTGGAGCATGCCAGAAGATGCTATCAGGGAGAACTGGGAAGTTATATTGCGGATGATATAGAGGGAAGTCAGCCGGTACAGCTTCTTTCCTGGCTGCCTAATGGTGCTCGTGTATTTACTTCCAATAAGAAGTTGGAAAGTCTGGACGACTTTAAAGGACAGAAATTGAGAATGCCGAACAATCCGATTCATGTAAAACTGGCGGAAAGTCTTGGAGCAAATGTTGTTATCATGGATATGGGTGAAGTATTTACTGCCCTGGAGCAGGGAGTTGCTGACGGACAGGACAATCCGCTTGCTACAGTTAAGACGGAAGGATGGTATGAGGTTCAGGATTACGTCTATAACACAAATCATATCATTGCTTCACTGGAGCTTTTTGCAGGAGATGAATTCTGGAACAGCATAGACGAGGAAGATCAGGCAATTTTTGAGGAAGCTGCCGCTGAAGCTTCTGATTATGCATGGGATTTATATATTGAGCAGCTGGAATCAGACAAGCAGTTTATGAAAGATGAGGGACTTACATTTACAGAATTGTCTGAGGAAGACAGAGAGATCATGCTTGAAAAGATTCAGCCGGTATATGATTATCTGGAATCTCAGTATGACTGGGTACCGGAAGTCAGAGAAATGGTAGATAATATTGAATAAGGAGAAGACAATGAATAAGTTAATGGATAAACTGTTTAAGGGAATTGATTACTTTACAGGTATTCTTACCGGGCTTATGGTAGTGTTCGTGTTTCTGAACGTTGTACTTCGTACATTCTTTAATTCAGGACTGACCTGGTCGGAAGAACTGTCAAGATATTTGTTTGTATATGTAACTTATATTGGAGCAATCAGCGCTATGCGTGTGAACGGACATCTGGGAGTAGATACGCTGATTTCAAGAATGAAACCGCAGGTTCAGATGGTCATGTATGTGATTTCTCAGACATTGATCGCAGTTATTATGGGAATTTTGATTCATGGTTCATATAAAATGGTGCTGCAGAATACAGCATCAAAAACAGCGGCACTGGGCATTCCTTATTCCGTATTATATTTTGCAGGTATTATTACAGGAGTTTCTATTGCAATTATGGCAATCGGAAATATAGCTCATGCAGTGACTCATCCGTCAGAGATTTCACAGATTGTTACCATGAGCACTTCTGATGATGATGAAGTTGCTGCGGAAGCTATGGAAGACGCAGAAAATCTGTCTGATGAAGAGTATGCAAAACGCCTGAGAGAAAAGGAAGAGGGAGGAAAGTAAGATGACATTGTTGGTATTTTTGGGTGCCTTGATCGGCGGTATGTTGATCGGTTTGCCCATTTGTTTTTCACTGTTATTCAGCGGTGTCTGCATGATGCTGTATTTGAATGGATTTAACTCACAGATTTTGTCTCAGAATCTGTTTTCCGGAGCAGATTCCTTCTCCATGATGGCTGTACCGTTCTTTATCATGGCCGGTGAATTCATGAACCGTGGAGGTATTACAAAGAGAATTGTAAATGCAGCCAATGCTCTGGTTGGTCATGTACGCGGCGGACTTGGTTATGTATCAATTATGGCTATCCTGTTGTTTGCCAGTATGGTTGGCTCTGCAGTTGCTTCCACAGCAGCCCTTGGTGCGATCCTGATTCCTATGATGGTAAGAGCCGGATATAAGAGAGATACCTGTACAGGACTGATTGCAGCCGGAAATATTCTTTCACCGATTATGCCTCCTTCCGTACCAATGATTATTTTTGGTGTACAGGCAGGGGTATCTGTAACAAAAATGTTTATGGCTGGTATTGCTCCGGCAGTATATCTGTCTGTTGCATTGTGTGTTCTGTGGTTCTTTATTGCAAGAAAACATAATCTTCCTACAGCAAAGCGTCAGAGTAAGAGAGAAATCGCAAAAGCTCTTCTGGATGGATTCTGGGCGCTGCTCCTTCCGATATTTATTCTTGTAGGACTGAGAAGCGGAAAATTCACACCTACAGAGGCAGGTGTTATCACAGCAGTTTATGCTCTGGTAATAGGTATGTTTGTTTATAAAGAATTAAAAATTTCCATGTTGATGGATTGTCTGGTGTCCGCAGCAAAATCTTCTTCTGTTATTATGTTCCTGGCAGCAGCGGCTATGGTTTCTTCCTGGCTGATGACAGTGGCAAATATTCCGTCTATTGTTACCGGAATTCTGGCACCGTTTATTGCTCATCCGACATTATTGATGTTGATTATCTGTGTCATTGTTCTGCTGGTTGGTACTTCTATGGACGTTACGCCGACCATTATGATTCTGACACCTGTTCTGCTTCCGGCAATCACAGCAGCGGGAATTGATCCGGTATATTTCGGACTGGTGTTTATTTTGATGACAGTTCTTGGTCTTTTGACACCGCCGGTAGGTACTGTTTTGAACGTGGCATGTAGTGCAGGAAAAATCAATATGGAGAGAATCGTAAAAGCTGTCTGGCCGTTTTTGCTGGCTGAGGTTATCATTCTGCTGTTGATGGTTTTCTTCCCGGCTATTGTTACGGTTCCGATGAATTTCTTTATGGGTTAAGTATAATAATATTAGAATCAGGAGGATTTTGAACTATGAAAATGACAATGCGTTGGTACGGAAAAGAAAATGATACCGTTACACTGGAACAGATTCGTCAGACCTGTTATGTAAAAGGAATTATTACAACTCTTTATAATAAAATGCCGGGTGAGGTATGGACTCTGGATGAGATTATGGCAATGAAAAAAGAGGTAGAAGATGCCGGTCTGTATCTGGCAGGTATTGAAAGTGTAAATGTTAGTGATGCGATCAAGACAGGTGCCCCGGAAAGGGATAAAGATATTGCCGCTTATATTGAAACGCTGGAGAATCTGGGAAAAGCAGATATTCATATGGTATGCTACAATTTTATGCCGGTTTTTGACTGGACAAGAACAGAACTGGATCGTATGAGAGAGGACGGAACTACAGTGCTTGCTTATAGCCAGGATAAGATTGACGGTATGGATCCGGAAAAAATGTTTGCAGCGATCAAAGATGATATGAACGGTGCGGTTATGCCCGGATGGGAACCGGAGCGTATGGCCAAGGTAAAAGAGTTATTTGAAATGTATAAGGATATTGATGAGGACAAATTATTTGATAATCTGAAATATTTCCTGGAAGCAATCATGCCGGTCTGTGACAAATACGATATTAATATGGCGATTCATCCGGATGATCCTTCCTGGAGTGTATTTGGACTGCCGCGTATTATTTCCACTCAGCAGAAACTGAAACGTATGATGGATATGGTTCCAAACAAACACAATGGTGTTACATTCTGTACAGGCTCCTATGGAACAAATCTGAGCAATGATCTGATCGACACCATCCATATGCTGAAAGGAAGAATTCATTTTGCTCATGTACGTAACCTGCGGTTTAACGATGGTATGCGTGATTTTGAGGAAAGTGCACACCTCAGTGAAGATGGAACCTTTGATATGCATGCAATCATGAAAGCATTGTATGAGACAGGATTTGACGGACCGATCCGCCCGGATCACGGACGTATGATCTGGGGTGAAAAAGCTATGCCAGGATATGGATTATATGATCGTGCATTGGGAGCTGCTTATCTGTGCGGACTCTGGGAATCTATCAAAAAAGACAATTAAAGGATGGAAAGTGTGAGAAAATATGAAGCTGACATTAGATGGTATTAAAAATAAAAAGGAATGGGAAGAGGCAGGCATTGCCCTTCCTTCCTATGATATCGAAAAAGTGGTTGAGAATACCAAAAAGGCTCCTGTATGGGTGCATTTTGGTGCAGGAAATATTTTCCGTATTTTTATCGGAGGTCTGGCAGACACTCTGATTGCCGAAGGAGAGACAGATAAAGGAATTACCTGTGTGGAAACCTTTGATTTTGATGTGGTGGATAAAATTTATAAACCATATGATAACTTGGTTCTTGCAGTTACATTAAAAGCAGATGGTTCTACAGACAAAAAAGTTCTGGGTTCTCTGACAGAAGCAATCAAAGCACAGTCGGGTGTGAGTGAAGAATGGAGCCGTCTGAAAGAGGTTTTTGTAAATCCGGGACTTCAGATGATTTCCTTTACGATTACAGAAAAGGGGTATGCGCTGAAAGGTGTTGACGGCAATTATTTCCCATTTATTCAGGCAGATATTGATAATGGACCGGAAAAACCGGTATCTGCTATGGCAGTAGTATGTGCACTGCTGTATGAGCGTTTTAAAGCAAATAAAGCTCCGTTGGCTGTTGTGTCCATGGACAACTGTTCTCATAATGGAGAAAAACTTCAGTCTTCTATTTTGACTATGGCAAAGGAATGGCAGGCAAAAGGATTCGTGGAAGAAGAATTTATAGAATATCTCTCTGATGAAAAACAGGTTTCATTCCCATGGTCTATGATCGATAAGATTACTCCCCGGCCGGCAGAGTCTGTATGTGCGGAATTGGAAAAGACGGGAGTTGAAAATATTGCACCGGTGATTACATCCAAGAGAACCTATATTGCTCCGTTTGTCAATGCTGAAGGACCACAGTATCTGGTCATCGAAGACAAATTTCCGAATGGAAGACCAGCACTGGAAAAAGCAGGTGTATATATGACAGACAGGGATACTGTCAATAAAGTGGAGCGGATGAAGGTGACGACCTGCCTGAATCCTCTGCATACCGCTTTGGCTGTGTATGGCTGTATTCTGGGATATACACTGATCGCAGATGAGATGAAAGATGAACAGCTGAATAAACTGGTTCATCAGATTGGTCCTGTGGAGGGAATGCCGGTTGTTACAGATCCCGGAATCCTTTCTCCGGCAGAGTTTGTAGATGAAGTAATCAATGTGAGAATTCCGAATCCATTTATGCCGGATACTCCTCAGCGTATCGCTACGGATACCTCTCAGAAAGTGGGAATCCGTTATGGAGAAACCATCAAATCCTATGTGACAGCTTACGGGGACGCAAAAAAACTGACAGCGATTCCGCTGGCTATCGCAGGATGGTGCAGATACCTTCTCGGTGTAGATGATGAAGGAAATAAGTTTGAACTTTCTGCAGATCCGATGATTCCGGAGTTGACGAAGAAACTGGAAGGTATCCAGGTAGGAAGACCCGAAACCTATCAGGGACAGCTGAAAAATATACTTTCCAATGCAAATATTTTTGGCAGCAACCTGTATGAGGCAGGAATCGGAGAGAAGATTGAAGAGATGTTTGTGGAAGAAATCGCCGGTGTAGGAGCAGTAAGAAAAACACTGGAAAAATATGTGAAATAGAATATAGAAGCAGCAGGGAATCCCCGGGAAAATAAAGAATCCCCGGGGATTCTTTATATACAAAACTGACACATTCTCCTGTAAAATATGTCTATTTAAAAATAGTATTCTTTTATAGAATATCTAATAGATAAAAAAACATTCTGATGAAATCTATTATTTGATCATTGAGGAGGGTTCTCAGTATGAAGAATATTATTGAGATTGATCATTTGAGCAAGACATTTGGAGAAGTGAAAGCAGTACAGGATCTTAGTTTTCGTGTGAAAGAGGGAGAGTTGTTCGCTTTTCTGGGTGTTAATGGTGCAGGAAAATCTACTACCATCAATATTATGTGCGGACAGCTTGCTAAAGATACGGGCAGTGTACATATCGGGGGTGTTGATCTTGATAAAGACCCTGACAGCATTAAACGCAGCCTGGGTGTAGTATTTCAAAATTCTGTTCTGGACAAAGATCTTTCTGTGAGGGATAACCTGCAGAGTCGGGCGGCACTGTATGGTATTTTTGGAAATGCCTTTAAGGAGCGGTTGGCGGAGCTGGCAAGTTTATTGGATTTTGAGGATTTACTGAAACGCACGGTAGGAAAACTTTCAGGGGGACAGCGGCGGCGAATCGATATTGCCCGGGCATTGCTGCACAGACCGAAAGTTTTGATACTTGATGAACCAACCACCGGTCTTGATCCTCA
>JBJFCH010000108.1:0-13838 GCA_051888835.1 Oliverpabstia sp.
GATACTGTATCTCAAGCGGATCAATGTCACTGTCAATCAGAATATTTTGTTCCTCAATACCTGTGATCCGATACCCTTTCAATGACCAATCATTTGAAACCTCATCATTGATAAAGGCTGTTGTCATAAGCGTTGCTGCCGGCAAAGAAGGCGGTACCTGGAAAGTAGTGCCTCCTACAATACCGTTAAAACAGGACTGCAGATTCTGATACTTCATGGTCAGATTCTGCTCATACATATAACGGATACGTCCATTTTCTTTTTCTTTTTTTATTTCTTCCAGACTTTTCAGCTTTCCTTTAATGTAATCCTGGACCCATCCAAGGATCATATCTTCAAACTTCTTCTTTCCTTCACTGTCCAGTCTGTCACTGCAAGACTCTATGATACTATGAGTCCTTCTTTCAACCAAATGTTCCTTATACGCCGCTTCTATATTTTTATAATCCGAATAAAACAGATTTTCTTCCATAAAATCATACAATTTTTTTCGTTCTTCAGAATCTTGAAATTCCGCCATACAAGAATCCTGATATTCTGTACGCTGCACTTCCAACTCAGAATTTCTTATCTGATTTCTTATATATCTCCTAAAAGGACCAAATCCGTGAGCCGTAAATTCACGGACACTGACAGGATAAAGGCCCAACCAGCGCTCAAACTTTTTCAAATTGTCAAGATACGATTTCACCATGGTCTGTGCACATTCCTGAATCTTAATAAACAAATTATCAAAATTCGGATCACTAACCTGCTGAAGCCATGCATTGATTTTTTCCAGTTCTTCTTGACAGATTAATGATTTCTTTTCATAATATTCGTCAAATGCAATGATATGCAATGCATTTTTGCATTTTGATATATCGTAAGCCTCTTCCCAGCCCTGAACACTCAAGGTTTTCAATAACCTTACGACGCCTTTTTCCTGATCGTCAAACGTATTGAATCCACCTGCATATAAAAGATACTCTGTATGCTGCATCGGCATCGGATCCTCCGGTTTCCACATATCATTCAACGTCTCTACCACTTCTTCCATCGGTGTCGTCAGTTTACTGCCCGCCCGATACCGGAAAAATGTCAGATAATGGTGCTGTGTACGACTTGTTGCACCGGTTTTCATACGAAACTCCTGCATAAATGTCCGGAATTCCTGCAACCATCTTTCGTTGATACATTCAAAATCTATGTAATTACAGATAATGATTCGCTGACTTGGCGGAAGAAATATGGTCCGATTGTTCATTTTATTCCATATTTCCTGAAACAGTTCTTCCCCCGTCATGGATTCATTTTTGAAATAAAGAATTCGCTGACTCTCAAAAACATGACTTATTTCACGTTCAAAAAAAGTACTTCCGTGATCTGCACTATTCTCAAAAACGATAACCAACGCATCATAACCATTATTTAATGTTTTTGGCATCTATAACTCCTTTCAAAAGCTGACATTCCAAGGAATGTCAGCTGAATCATACACTTATCTCTTTTTTCCGCATCCAGGGCAAAAAGCTGTTGAAATGTTTGTCTTTCCACAATTTGAGCAATTCCATGTAGCCGGTTCTACAGGGTGGATCAAAATTGCCTTAGGTCTTCCACAGCCTGGACAAAAGGCTGTTGTGTTTCCCTTCACTCCACATTCGCAATCCCAGGTCTTGTTTTCTTCCGCAACTGGTTTGGGTCTGCCACAGCTCGGACAAAAGGCTGTTGTATTTCCTTTCGCTCCACATTCACAATCCCAGGTATTCTTCTCAACATGCGGTTTTGATCTGCCACAAGTCGGACAAAAGGCTGTTGTATTTCCTTTCGCTCCACATTCACAATCCCAGGTATTCTTCTCAACATGCGGTTTTGGTCTGCCACAAGTCGGACAAAAAGCTGTTGCATTTCCTTTCGCTCCACATTCGCAATCCCAGGTATCCATTGGAACTGTTTCTGGTACTGATGTGGGCTCCTGATGAATGTCTTCTTTTAACTTATTATACAGCGTAACTATAATATTTACATGTTTATAATCCGCATCGCTGGACGGGTTCAGTTCTTTCTCAATGGCTGCATAAAGCTCTCTGTTTGGCCACTTCTTAGCAAATTTTTCTTCAATCTGATAATAGACCGGCAAGATCTTTTCGGTATTCTCAGATTTCAATTGATCAATTTCTTCCTGTGGTGTATCGATCAGACGATCACGAAGCAGTACCTTCAAACCTTTAAAATCCTGTTTTGTCAATTTCTGTATTGCCAAAATAATCTTCCAGTCAAATTTCAGTTTTCTCTCAAACGCTGTATACTCCAACGTGTCCAGATCCCCGAATTTACAGAACGGTTTTTTACTTGTTCCGCTGCTGTTCAAAGCAAGATACCACACATTATTCTCTTCTGTGATTAGCCCATATTTAAAGTAATTCACGAAATTATTAACTTTTGTAACATTCTCTGTACTACGTACTTTATCCTTCATCATCTGATATACCGGATAGTATCGATTCAGAGTAGTCCTCAATTTCAGAAACAGCCCTGTATTTCTTCGCAAGATACGTTTCATATACTGCAGACTGATATCTTCGATTACCGCTACCGTCTTACCTCCTCCGGCATTTCTCGCCTCAGTAAAGTCAAACGGATGATCAAAATATCCACTTCCTGATAATAAGATTTCTTTCGTATATTCCTGTTCACCTAAAGGATTCAGATTTCTCAGATATTTGAACAACTCATCTCCTAATATATATTCCCCTTCCTCATTTCTCTTATTATATGCGCTGACATCCAGATTCTCCCAGTCCTCAGGGATCACATGCATTACATAACGATAAGTGTTCATTCCTGCATCAAGGCGTTCTATAATACCCTCTTCCATCGCAAAGTCAACGATAGGATTAAAAATATCGTCCAGGAATTTCTTTTCTTCCTTATTATTGGAAACATTCCTCAAATCAAGCGGCGGATAATGTCTCCAACTCAAGCCTGTTCCAAAAATAATATCTTCTTTTTGTGTCAATTTTTCAGAAACAACCGGTACTCCATTCTTTACTGCTTCCGCTTCATCTATCTGGGTTTTCGTAAGCTCTATATAAGAACTGCCGTATTCACCATTACTCAAATGAATGGATGGTGATTTGGAATCATAATATGCTTTTTCCCACTTACTCAGATCTAAAAGATCACACATTGCATTAGCCACAGAGGTCTGATAACAGACAATGTCGCTTACTGCCGGAGACAGAGCTATGTTATTATTTCCCGCTCCATTATTATTCCATGCTGTTTGGAAAGCGGCAATGATTGCCTGCCCATATGGACTTGCCTGGATACTCTGTGGCAGCAGCATAAACCGGTTAACAGATGCTGTTGTCTGCACTTTGCGAATTGCCGGTTTACTTTTTTGTATAAGATTATTTATAATATCTTCAACAATCCGCTCTGCCGTATCCGCCACCTGCGCAGGTTCCACCTGATTTAATACATAGTCAAAATAATCCGTTGCAGTCAGTGACAAAACATTTGCACCTACAGCACCTATTCCCAGTCCACAGCATTTTGCCATGACCGCATCAAATTCTTTTCTTGTAACTCCTTCTTCCATACTCACCCAGGCTTTGGTATTCTGTGTAAAATCCTGAATGATATCATTCTTCACGCTTACAACCGGAATCGAATTGATCTTTTGCCTTACTTTATCCTTTACCCACTGGAATACGTTCGCATTATTGCATAGGCTTACACAGTTATCCTGCTGGGATTGTTCTACAAAGCGCTCATAGCTTGCATCTTCCAGTGCATTTCCCTCACTTTTATAAAAGTCAGCCAAGGTTTCCATTCTACCGGCAAAAGTTGTACATTGCTCCACATAATTTCTGATCGGATTGGAAATAATCTCTTCCCATGGTCCTCTCATTTCAATCATACCTTTGGCAATTGCCTGTTTGGTCTGATACTGTACCGCCGCATGGAAATCTGTTTTCCACTCATTCAATCTCCTTCTAAAAATTACTTCTCCAAGTCCCGACGGAATATCGTTTGAAGGCTCTACTCCTTTTTTTCCATCTTCAACAATAGCCTGAAGCTGACCTTTTGCAAATTCCAGCATTTTCTTAATAGAAATTTCCGGGAAATATTGTGGATTTCCATCCTTATCATCCGGACCTTTTCCTGTATAAAGATATTCCATAATCCGGGGACCGTATTCTTCCATAACTCCAGTTGCATTTCCCACAAAAGAATTCCAGATAAGTTTGAGATGCTCCTTCATCTCTTCCTTTCCTTCATTTTCTTTTGCTACTGCATTAAATCCCTGCTTATACGTCTCTGTTTTCCCTGACCGAATTTCCTCTTTCGTGATTTCACGTGGATTATTGGACAAATTAGAAACCTGTGTTAATTTTCCATTAAGTTTCTCATCCCAGAAAGAATGCTCTGTTACTTTACTCTTAGGACTCAAACTAAACAAACGCCGAACCAATTTTTCCATATCCGAACGTGGAAGTCTTTTCTCTGTTGTACAGAAACAGGTATTATCTCCCGGCTTCATCGGATCCGGCTCATACATTTTACGGCATACATTACTTACAATGTTTGCAGTAATAATTTTTTCCGGTATGGAGGCGTAGGCATATCCAATTCCTGCATAACGGTGAGAATCTTCTGGAAAAGAATCCGGCGTTAAAAGTCCTGCATTTAATCGACTAGCAGAAGACAAATAATTTCCACGCATAGTTCCCGTATTGCTATAAAATGAATTCTGGTCGAATTCACCGTTATTTTCCAATGCCAGATTGATGATACTCTCTGCCATCATAGACTTTGTCTCATCATAATCACCGGAGATCAAAACAGGATAATTAAACAATGGCTTATTACTATCTATTACGATATTGGTAACACCATCTCTGGATGTAAAGACTTCTTTACGCTCCTGATTAAACGGAATATCCATATAACTTTCCAGTTCTTTCAGTGCTGCATACCCATTGGTATATAACTGGTTCCGAATATCCAGATTATCTTTTTCAAAATTTTCAACCACATCCGGCAAAAACAGATATCCAAACACTCTGATTTCTCCGGTAACACCAGATTCCATGCAAGCCTTTCTAGCATGTGCGGCCAGATCAAGATAAGTTCCGCTGCCATTTCCTCCGGATACACCTGTCAGAATCATAATATCTACCGGAAGATTTTTAAAAGTTGCCCAGTCTGCATTATACAGCCCACGAATCAGCTGACGGAATTTCACATCCACATATGATCCTTCGATTGTATCATAGAATTTGATTTTTCCCGTCATACGATCTCTTCCAGAACCATGCTTATCTAACTGTGTCACATCATACTTTTTATGTACCCATGTACGAAAGAATGCCTGACGATTGTTATACTCCATTCTCTCTTGTGCACCATCCACCGAAATGTTAAATGTTCGAAGATTACTGCTCATCATTTGTTTTTTCGCACCATCGATTTCATTTTCAGCAGAATCCACAAGTATAAACTTCATATAACGTGAAAAATCCTCTTCCAGCTTCTGTTCCGCTGTCCGAATGGCTTCTTTAATTGCAGCTGCACCGCTGCCACCGCTGCTGATTACCAGAGTAAGATGTCTTTTGTCGATGGGCACTTTCACATTCTTAGCAAACAAAGTATTATTTCCAACGTCCACCTTGCCAATCTGAAGCATTTCCTGGTATTCTTTTTGTGTCTGTTGTTTTAATTCCGGCATTCTTTCTTCCTCCTTTGTGTTACGTATGTACATACTTTATACATAGATTCTCTTTTTCTATCTTAATACCTTTTAAGCGTAATCATATCTCCGTTTATCTCTATTTCAATTGAACTTCCTTTTTTCAGTACAGCTTTTTTAATTACATTAGACATCTGATCATAATCCCTGTTAAAATAAACGTTCTGTGCATTTTCGAGACCTATAATCGTCACTTTCTGATTCCAGTTATTTCCTGCTTTCAGTATAATATGATCGCTGTCGCATGTAGACAGATTCAAGTCATTCAAAATTGCATTAAGGCTGACCTTACTTTTCTTTCCCGCTGCAAGACTGCTAAGACGTGTCTCCTCTTCATATTCCCCATTAATAGCAACATCCCAAACTCCATAGATTTTCCGTCCAGCAAAAAGACTAATAAGGAGTACAATGATCACAATCAGAATCACCAATACAGCAATCACTTTCCATTTTACCTGACTCCATACATAGGCCTTCATATCTACAGAATCCACAGAAACTGTCTTTGTCAGAACCACAGAAGAATCACTGGCATCTGTTGCCTGTAATGTAAACTCCACTTCTCCCTTTGCCTTTCCGGTAATATCAATTGTTCCATTATCTTCTGCATGATTTGCAATCTCCACTACATCCGTGTTTCCCAAATCTTTAATGTCATATACTAATGGAATACCGTCCGGATCTTCAAATTCTTCCTCACAATTGATCACTGCATCCCCAACACTGTCAACTCCTGTTATCTTTAATAACCATTTGGGAAGACTGTCCGTATTGTAGGATACTTTACACTTAATCTTATCGCTTCCTTTTATCTTTGCCGGCTGATTTGCAATAGTAACAACAAAAGTCTGATTTACTGTCTCATCCATACCACCATCTCTGGCTGTCACAGTGACCTCATATTCTCCTGCTTTTTCACCGGTTTTTAACGTAAGCACACCTTTGTCGTCAAATTCGCCGGTAATCCCTGAAGTCGCATCCTTCTGCAGATCATAATACAAGGTATCATTATCCGGATTGGAGAAATACTTTGTGCAATCGATCTCTTTTTTATCATTCAGTCCCATTTCCTGATTTTCCATAGTTCCGGATGCTTCTGTAGGAAGATTATCCACACTAAATGTAAAGGTCTCACTTTCTTTTCTGTCATTTCTGAAATATCCACTTTCTACTACAGCTCGCACTGTATATACACCTGAATCATTAAATGTAACAGTCCCTTTATAATTATCCGCCCCACTGGTCATCTCAAACCTGTCGCCGGTTTCCACGATTTCCAGAAATGCCGGATTATCCTGATAAAACTTTTCTGATGAATAAGAAATTCCATTATAGACAAAAGAAGCCGTAAATTCTACCGGTTTTCCTTTTTGTAACGTTCCCTCCGTATCCTGCTGTGTTGTTAAATGAAGATTCATTTCCTGAATGGATGTGGACATCACTTTAATTGTAATTCCATCTTTTCCGTAGGCAGCAACAGACCACTGCCCAACCGTCGGCTGAAGCAGTTTGATCATTATATATTTTTTATTTTCAAACGTTATGATTCTGGAGTCACTTTGCTCGGATTTTTCATATTTTTTAGAAACTCCTTTAGGATCCGTAATTTCTACAGAATCAATCTGAGCAGTTTCCGTGCCACTGATGATAATACTTGCTTCTGCAGTCATATCCGGCACATTAAACTCTTTTTCCGCTTTTCCGTTATGCAGTGTTAAATTTGACACTTCAAAATTATCATTTTCAAAGAAACGTGAAAATATCTCTGTAAAGGCTTCATCTATTTGAGAGGGACTATTTACTTCTATTCTCTTTCCTCCGGTTCCTTCCGCAATACGAGTCATTTGCTGTATTGCCGTATTTTTCATCCAAGAGTCACCGGATTTCAGACCATCATAGTTAAGTTCCAGACAATATACAGGCCATTCATTTTCACTTGCTACATCCACTGCGTTTTCTACTGATTTATACAATGTCATATTACCAGATTTATAGGCATCTTTCTTTTTTATTGACTCCTTCTCGGTAAGACGCCCATCTGACATCAATACAATACAGGCAGAATTCTTTTTAGAATTATTTTTCTGCAAAATATCATTTGCCGTTTCCAGAGCATAACCTACCTGCGTATATGTCAAATCTCCGTCAGCCTTGGCGCCTTCCGCTTTTATCGCTTCAACAGAGTTCTTTACCTCTGCTTTTTCCTGTGTTGAAACTGCGTTTAGATCATACGCGACCTTAGACATAGTGTCAGTTTTACTGTCATAATCCAGGACATATGTACTTTTCCCCCATTCCGGTCCAAAACCAACGACAGCGACGCGAGTATTTTCAACCGGTAACATATCCACAAACATTTTAGCGGCACTGATACTCAAACTTTCCGGATCTGAAGAATCCATAGACTTTGAACAATCCAGTATAAGAACAAAGTCAATGTTTTCTTTCTCCTCTTCCTTAGCCCAAACACCACCAGCCATAACAAGCAAACATACAGCTGCCAATAAAATACTGCTGATGACCTTTACTAGTTTACATTTCCCTTTCATCTTTAGATTCTCCTTCTTAAATTTCTCTTAAATTAAAATAAAAACACTAAAATAATTATAATCTCACCTTATCCTTTTTTCAATCATTTCAGCCAAAAAAGAGCAATTTATCCTAATATTTACTGTCTATTTTCCCTGCCACATATAAAGCACTTTCCATAATGTAAATCATTTTTCATACCGCAAAGACAATACCAGTATTGCTCCGTAATTTCCGGTTCCTTTACTGCATCGTCAGCATTATATTTCTTACGTAAGCCGTCAAGTGCAGTATAATCCTCTTTTGACAGATCCAGACTTAGTTTGTTTCTGTTCTCCAACTTGTTTTCTTCTTTTTCATCGATTTTATCAATATATATCCTTACATTTTTTATCTTGCATTCCGATAAAAAACTATCGGGTATTGTCAGAACATTAGTAGAAATCGCTTTATAATCTTTCTTCACATTTTGTAACTCCCACTGACACTTTTCCATTCGATATATATTTCCCTTCGTATCTTCCATGTCAATATCCACTGTTACAAAACGAATTCCCTCGCCTGGATAACAGACTGCTTCTGCATAAATTCTATCTCTATTTAAACTATCCAGGTACATCCGTGTAAATCGAAGAGGTAAAAAAGGCTGATAATTTCTTACTTTAAAGCATTGGAAAGCATCTTGATTTTTTATCGTATATTGAGGTTTTCTTGTATTTCCAATCTCAATTTTTTTCTTTGTTATCTCACGTCTTGCCTTAACCTGTTTTTTATATTCTAAAAACATTTTTTCCTTTTGCGATTTCTGATATATCTCAATAATCTCACTTCTTATTCGTGATAACTTACCCTGTAGCTGCTGAATTTCCGCATCCATTATTGTTTTTTCCCCATGAAATTTCGATTCTATGCCTTTTAATTTTTCTTCACGCTTTTTTCCAAACTCCTCCCATATTACATGAACCTCTTTCTCATGAGTTTGCAGAGAATCACGTAAATTTTCTAGTTGATTCTCATATTTCTGGCTTTCAGAGAGGATTTCTCTCCTTAAATTCTCTGCAATAAGTATTTTTTCTTTTAACACATTACTTAAAGAATCTATCTGCGTTTCTTCCTTTATATTGGTTCCGCATTTTTTACAAAAAACACCTGTGTCTTTGTTCTCTGTTCCGCACTTAGGACACAACATGAGCCGCTTTCTCCTTCCTCATCTGATATCCACATTTTCCACAATATCTTTTCTCTCCAACAAATATTCCACAAACAGGACAAAACTGTTCTGATAATTCTACTTTATTCATCAATTCCGCAAATTCCTGTTTTAATATACTTATCTCATCCGATAGTTTATTTATTTCACTTTCCAGTTGTTCTTTTTTCTCTTCATGTAAATATCTGTTATCTTCACTTTGCTTTTCCAACCGTTCATATTCCATCTTCTGCTTTCTTATATGATCTGGAAAGAGTTCTTCATCACCTTGCTCAATTATTTTCCAAATTTCCTTTTCTTTACTCTCTGCCTGTACGATTTGTACTTGAACCTGTTGCTCTTTTTCCTTAAATTCCTGTGTTATTTTAATACGTTCCTTTCTCAATTGCTCCATAATATGGTCGATTCTAAGTTCTTCCTGTTCTAAACTCTTCAAAACATCACTTCTGTTAACTTTATTTCCACACTTTGGGCAAAAAACTGCACTCTCTTTAAGGGAATTGCCACAAACTCTACAAACAAATTTCATCTCATATTTAATGGGATCATTCAAATTTTCCATTTTTTCACCTATCCCTAAATATAAATATCTTACTTACTATTCATTAAACTCACAGATATAACCTATTTTCCCTTCATATGACGGTACCTGTATTACCAGGTTTGCCGGAATATCATTCATAACCCACTTATTCGTTTCTTTATACTTAAATATGCTGATACATGTTTCTTCAAGATTTAACGTACTGTCATAATAACTGGGTTCCTTGCTCAACCATAATGAATTGGCCCATTTTGTATATCCATTATCCAGACGTTCCCCCATAAACTTGTTGTTCTCATCTACAAGGTAATACGCATCAGAATCTGAATCCCGTCGCATCCCCACATAATACTGTTTTTTTGAATAATCTTTCACTTTTTCAACTACATTTGTCGTTATATATTCAAATTCTTTTTTAGAATTAATTCTCGCCAAATATCCTCCCATTCTGAGACATTTCTGATACGCCTCATCCCAGGTACAATCATCTACAAATACTTCATATCTATGTATATCATCCTCATGAATTGCTTCTTTCAAAACATTAATACCGGATACAAAGATAATCGGATCGCCATCCATAAACTCAATAGTCCCACTCAGTTCAACTTCTGCCCCCACCTCATTTTCATAATCGAAATCATTTTCTTTTACATCTTCTATTTGCAAGTAATATACCTGATTTAGTCGCATAGGCTGTTTATCTTCATTTAACGCACAGATATCAAGATTTTCCTCCAGTAAGATAACATTTCCCTGTTCTATGCTGCCTTTTATGGTCAAATTATCCTGATGCACAGCATTCAGTGCTCCATCATACGAAATTGTTTCTATTGCTTCTCCTGAAGGATCCTTTTCTTTGTCCAAACTTGTATCCAAATCTATATTTTCGTTCACCACACCTGTTTCTTCATTTACAGCTGCTTTTTCATAAGATTCTGCTTTTTCATTCGGCTTGAGCTTCATCACAGTCAGCACTCCCAACACTCCAGCCACCACTACTCCGGCTACTACAATTCCAGAAAAATATTTATATACAGGTGTTTTATCTTTGAGAGTCAGCTTTATCCCATCCTCGTCTTTATTTTCAATAGAACTATCATCTTCAGATATATTTTTGTCCTCTGTTTTCTCTACCGTTTCTTCTATCGGTATCTCTTTACCGCAAAAAATACAAAATTGTGCATCTTCTTCTAATAATCCACCACAAAAAGGACACCTTTTCGCTTCGTCCTTATCTTCTTCACTTTCCACATAAGAATTGTCTGTATCTAAATTCTGCTCTTTTCCACAGAAAGAACAAAACAAACTTCCATCCTCCAGTTCTTCATTGCAGTTCCAACATCTCATAATGTAATCTCCCTTATTTTTCCGTTCCCGATATGTGAAAATTGCTTAATTTTACATCCTATTTTCCCGTATAATTCTATCATTCCTCTCTATATGTAGTCAATATTTTCCTTAAGGCATATCAGTATGATTTGGTCCTCTGATTGATTTTCATCATAAATTCCGCTTTAACATCCTTCATTTATTAAGTCGTTTTTATAATTCAAGTACGCCTCCCATTCGTTTCTATATGTCAAACCTTTCTAGTTGCGCAAAGTCTACTGCCTCTACTATTGTATTAAGCAAATATTTATCCATTCGATCAATAACTCTACCACGTAAACCTTGCGGAATGGGGTAAATTACTTCAGCAATACTGCCCGCAATCGCCGCGATAGTATCACTGTCGCCTCCAATTGAAATCGCACAGGAAATCACATCCGCAAAGTTTTCTCCCTCGAGAAAAGCCTTTATTGCTTGCGGAACAGAACCTGAACAGGAAACATCAAAAGAGTATTTTTCCCTAATTTCATCCAACATGAAATTCAAATCATAGAATTTACTGGCATACTCATAAATTTCCTGTTTTGTTGCTCCATTACGTAAGTTGAATATACATCCTGCAACAACAACCGCACCTTTTATTCCGTCTGGATGATTATGGGTTACTTTTGCAGATAACTCTCCTAATTTTTCGGCTTCCTCTAAAGATAATGCTACCCAGCCAGCATATGAAGCACGCATAGCGGATCCATTCCCATAACTATTATAAGGTTTGGGATCAGAAGATCTCAACCATCGGCGAAAAGACCCACCATATCCAACATTTGGATATTTCCTCCCGTAACATAGAAGGCTATTCTGAATTGAAGAAAGCAATACCGTTTCAGCATTTGGCTCATTAATCCAGTTTTGAGGAAGCTGACTTAATCCAGTACGTATTCCATTCGCTACAGCACAGGTCATAACCGTATCGTCTGTAAATTTAGCACTAGGATGAATCAATTGTTCTATATCAAGCTTATATTTGATATTATTCCACTCATAGAAGGATCCTGCCACATCACCACAAGCAGCACCTATCATAGATGTATATACACTATCGTTTCCCCAGCCACCACTGATAATAAACCATTTTCCTGTGGCTTTGTACTTTACAACAGCTTTGTCATTACCCATACTATCATCAAAGGATACCGTATCTTTTTCAATTGCTCTTCTAATCTGACGATCAGCCATTACAACAGCAGTACCTGGCGAATAGTTCTGAACAGCTCCCCATAAACTAAGATATTTTTCATCTCTCATACTAATCCTCCAAATTTTTCACTATGCATAGTTGTCTAAAAAATCATTCCATATTCAAAATTCTTTTTGTTCTATTGTCGTATTTTCCATGAAAATATGTGCCCAATACCTGATTAAAAAAATATCATCAGGTCTGCCAAATACTTCTGTTGCATTACTTGTGTCCAATTGCATAAGTGCTTCACATATTTCATAAAAGTTTTTGCTCAAATAAGATTCTTCTAGAAATTGAGCGGCTTCTTCCAGACTGCTCTCTGCATAATACTGGGAAGTGGAACTCTTTCCCAGACCCTGTATTTGCGGAAATATATAACACATCCAATGACTTTGTTTCCTTCATCTTTTAATTTCGCTCAATGCTGTAGCATAATCTCTCTGATGTGCTACAATAAATCTTTGCAAATTGTATCCCGTTTTCATATATCTTTTCTCCCCCCTTTCTGATCTTTGTTTTTCTCCCAAACTTGAATCATTTACTCATGAAAAACATTTTTTCACTTAAACTCAACCTCAAACAGATAATCTCCGGATATAACGCTAATATTTTAAAGCCTTGTTCTTTCCCATATTCATTTACAAGTTGTTGAAATAAGGAATCTATATTCTGGAATAATCATTATAAAGCACCACTGCATTCTCCAGAATAAATTAATTTCTGGTTTCATCCGTAATATAAAAAACAGAAAATGACTTCGTAGCTATCACCATATCTTCATGATTCTTAGCTGCATGCCCAAGAGCTGCTATTTTATTCATAAATATTTTTAATTGATCCCCATCAAAACCATTTTCCTACTACAATATCCACACCATTCTTTTCATATCAATTTATTGTTTTCAAGAACATTCATAATTAAAACATAGAGTTTGTCTGCTTTCTTAAATCATCTTACCTGCCATGGTCCATCTATTGAATTTAGATCAATTCCTTGAGATTGTGGAAATTGTGATATTAACCATTCATATGCTTTTCTTTGGCAATGACATGCATGGGAGTACCGTACTCATCCAGTAAAATGATACCCTTTTTCCATAATATCTGTGCAAATAATCGTCTCTTTGGTCGATTGAAAAAAGGGGCTGTCCTGAAAACGTAATTCAGTGATACCCCACAAACAGGCATTCTGAGTGGGGCCGTTGCAAAATAGATGAATAATCATCTATGGAGCAATGGCTCCATT
>JBJFCH010000109.1:0-2424 GCA_051888835.1 Oliverpabstia sp.
GTTTTGCGGCACCGGCTGCTACGATATTCGGAATTGTTTTAAATGTAATATTCTACATTTGGATGTATAAGAAAGAGACCAGTAAAAAAGGAGGTGCACACTTTGTATAATCCTCAGCTTGAAACATTTCTCCGGGTGGCGGATGCAGGGAGTTTCAGCAAAGCCGCTGAACAATCATATATTACACCTACGGCGGTAATCAAGCAGATCAACCTGCTTGAAGCGGAATTGGGGGTGGATCTTTTTGAGAGAACGCATCGGGGCGTACGCCTTACAAAAGCGGGTATATCTCTTTATAAAGATGCAAAATATATCATTCAGTATTGCCAGGATTCTGTGATCCGTGCAAAGAATGCCATGCAGGAATGCGGAAATGTGATCCGCATCGGAACATCTCCAATGACGCCGGCACAGATTCTTGTGGAGCTCTGGCCGAAGATTCATGTGCTTTGTCCGGAGATCAAGTTTCAGCTTGTCCCCTATGAGAATACACCGGAAAATGCGAGGGAGATCCTTAAGAATCTTGGACAGAATATTGATGTGGTTGCCGGTATTTTTGACGATACACTTCTGAATGTGCGGGATTGTGCAGGATTTGAGATTTCCAGGGAGCCATTGTGCTGCGCTGTGTCGATTCATCACCGTCTGGCAGACAAAAACAGACTGGCTGTCCAGGATCTGTATGGAGAGAATTTCATGATGATGCACCGGAACTGGAGCCGTTATGTGGATGAACTTCGTGATGATTTATGGCAGAATCACAGTCAGATTCATATTGTAGACTTCGATTTTTACAGTGTTGATGTTTTTAACCGGTGTGAAAACAGTAATGATGTCCTGATGGCAGTCCGGGCGTGGGAGAATGTCCATCCGCTGCTGAAAGTGATTCCGATAGAATGGGATCACTCGATTCCTTACGGACTTCTGCATTCGAAAAATCCATCCGAGCATGTAAAACGTTTTCTTACAGCCGTTCAAAATGTGCTGCGGCAGTAATTGAATGAATAGCTGAAACCTATAGGTATAAACTGATGAACGAAACGAGACTTCTTGGGAAGTCTTGTTTTTTTTATACTGTAGATAGAAGGAAATCAGGATTCAAGGAGAGGATACATCATGAAGAAATGGAAAAAATGGCAAAAGATTTTGGTGACAGTATTGCTTGTACTGATCATTCTGGTGATCGCGGCACTGGTAATGATTCGGAGAATGTTTACACCGGACTCCATCGATGCGGCGTCAGCCGATGATCAAGCAATTGTGGAAACGGAGAAGGGAACCGTACGGGGAAGTTATGAGGACGGGATCTATCAATATCTTGGAATTCCCTATTCGCAGGTGAAGAAACGATTTGTTGCATCAGTAGAAGCGGATGCCTGGTCCGGAATACTGGATGCCACAAAGTGCGGTCCTATTTCTCCTCAAAGTTCTATTCTGGGAATGCCGGTGGGAAGTCAGAACGGAACAGATGATAATTGTCAGAATCTGAATATCTGGACTCCGGGGATCGAAGATGGAGAAAAACGCGCGGTAATGGTATGGTTTCACGGAGGCGGGTTCTCATCCGGCTCTGCAAATGAATCACAATACAATGGAGAAGCGTTGAGCAGATATGGCGATGTCGTGGTCGTATCCGTCAATCACCGACTTGGTTTTTCCGGGTTTCTGGATCTTTCTGCTTATGGAGAACAATATCAGTATTCCGGAAATGCAGGTGTGACAGATATGGTTAATGCTTTGCAGTGGATTCGTGACAACATAGAACATTTCGGCGGCGACCCTGATAATGTCACGTTGTTCGGTCAATCCGGAGGCGGCGCAAAGGTACTTGCTTTGATGACAACTCCCTACGCAAAGGGATTGTTTCAGCGGGGAATCGTCCAGAGTGGGGCAACTGAAACGATGGGAGTTATATTTACAAGTCAGGAAGCAAGTACAAAATTGACTGAGAGGATACTGGATAAGCTGGGAATCACGGATGAGAATATAGCGTCTATTCAGAATGTATCCACATCGGATCTGCAGAAAGCGGCGAATCAGGCGATGGAAGAAACCGCAGAAGAATTTGGTATACCGGCACCTCTCTCGGACGGATATGCGATGGAATGGGGTCCTGTTGTGGATGGCGATTTTATTCCGACAAATCCGGTTACGGAAGAAGAATTTGCAGAAAGCGGACAAGGTGTTGATCTGTTGATCGGCAGTAATCTGAATGAATGGACGACCATCATGGGCGGCGATCAGGGAGAGCTTACGGAAGAAGCTGTAGATGCATATGAAGAAGCGTATCCGTATAAGAACCTGGATACTGCTTCTAAAGTGGATACTCTGATCCGACTGCCGGCACTAAAAATTATGTCGCATAAAGCCGATCAGGGAGAAGGAAAAGTTTATGCGTATGTGTTCGCATATGATGAAAGCGGG
>JBJFCH010000110.1:0-13603 GCA_051888835.1 Oliverpabstia sp.
TGAAAGCGGTGTCTGGCAGGGTGACGTACTTACGATTCTGGAAGTATTAAAATAATGATAAGAATGAAAAGGAAAGGGGATAAATGATATGAGTTTGAAATGTGAACTGACTCCGAAGGAACTTTTCTTTTGTACAAGAGTGATGAAGGGGAAATATCTGGATTATGATTATTTCAGAAAAACGCCGGATGTGCAGAAACAGTATTTGCTCCATGAGCAGGAAACATTGGACCAGTTAGATGAGAAAGGTATTATTGAACTGGATTTTGATGGAAATGCAGTGGTAGATCCGGATTATGAAGAACTTCTAAAACCAGTATTTTTCGGAGAAAAGGAAAGCAGATTGGATGTGGAAAATAAACCAAGCCGGAGATTTCATATTTATGAAGGAAAGATTGTAATGTCACTGATCGGCGAAGAAAGAATTTCTTTTTGTGAAATTACAGAAGAAGAACTGGCGTCGTTTTTAAAAGAAGAGAAGGTAGAAATCTATCTTTCAGATGTCAGAAGAGGAAGAAAAAATGGTGTTTTCACATCGCAAGATCTGAAAATAAGAGCGAACAGAGAATTAGCGATGAAATTAATGAAAGGGGAATTATAAGATGGCGAATAGTACAATTCTTATTGATCCGGATGCGGCCAGGGCGGATATCTCAAAATTGAGATCTGCGATCAATAAACTGGAAGAATCACAGAGCAGCATAAAGAAACTGAGCGCAAGTGCGGGTGATATGACAGGGCAGACGGGAACGGCAATTACAGAAAAATGTAATGAACTGAATTTACAGATCAGCCGGTTAAAAGAAAACCTGAACTATACCATAAGGCTCATTCAGTCTGCAGTAAAGGAATATCAGGAAAAAGATCAACAGCTTGCAGGAGCATTCAGGAGTGGAGGGGTATAAATGGCACACATTAAGATAGATTATGACGGACTTGCGCAGCAGTCGGCAGCACTCAAAAATTATGCAGCAACTTATGAAAGTTTATGCAGCAGGATGAAAAATATGTCAGATCAGATTTCTTCTACATGGGAAGGGGCGGCGTCCGATGCATTTGCTCAGATTATGGAACAATACCGGCAGCAGGGAAAAGCAATTACAGAAATTATTCAGACGATTCAGGGATATGCAGATATGACCAGTAACAGTTTTCAAAGTGTAGACCGGGAATGTGCAAATCTGATCCGGAATTCATTCTAGGAGGGGAAGAACATGAGGATTTTGAATATTGATACATCTATACTGAGAAGTTCAGTAAGTGTGGCGGAACGGGCAAATGAAACAATCGAAGAAGCGGCAAATCTTCTGAATTCGATTACCGTTCATGAGGACTGGATTTGCAGAGAGCGTTACAAAATAAAAGAAATGACCTTGTCGAATAAACAGAAAGCACAGCAGATACAGGAAAGAAGCTCAGCCTTTTACTCAGCCATTAAGACATCTTCGGAGAGATTCGATACGACAGAGCAAGATAGTTGTCATAGAATCAATGGTGTAGACGATATTATAGGGAAGGTCAGTACAGTTGTACCTAAAATTTCGGAAAGTGTATTTGGCGGCGCTGGGGCAGGAAGTGACATCAATATTGTAGATATGATTGGAATTGGTAATGCAATGGAGGAATAAAGTATGGCTAAAATAAAATTGACGCCGGAAGAGCTTCTGGCGCAAAGTACAGAGATGGCTTCCATCCAGTCAGAATTTGAGACTCTGTTTTCACAGGTGACGAGTTCTCTTAACAGTCTGAATGAAAGTTGGAGTGAAGCTCTGGCAAGTAACTTTTCGGGAAAAATCACAGCTGCACAGAAATCATTTTCCAGTGTGGCAGAGATGATGGCAAACGGTGCGGCAGCAGCACGAGTAGGTGCAAATACCTTTTCGGAGCCAGGAGCCGTGTTGGCTCTCATATGCGGAGGAACAGATTCGCTGGGAAAAGGTTCTGATTTGCTATCCTGGCTTGCTGAGACTGCACAGAAGGGCGGAACTGTAAACAATACAGATCTCATAATTGGGGAACTATCAAAAATGGCAGGAATCGATGCTTCCAGTGCAAAGGATGTACTCCAGAAGATTATGAACGGCGACTATGAAGGCGCTCTCAAGACTGCGGGAGAAAAAGGAATCGACTGGATTGCATCTGGTATGTCGGGAGAGCTTGATTCAGACAGCTGGGTGGGAAAGCTTCAGGAAGCGACCGGCGGAAGACTGGGATTAGGTGGTTTAGAAAAAGCTTTTCGGAAAAATCAATTAAAAGATACTGCAGAAAATGCATTTAACGTTGGAAAAGAGATTGGAAAAGAAGTTTTTTACGGGAATGGTGATCCGGAGTATGCGGCCAAACAACTGGGTGAGATGGCATGGAATGCAGGACCTGGTGCTGTTATCAAAACAGGTATGGACGCAGCTTTTGATGCAGTGAAAAATCTGCCGTTTGTTGGTAAATATTATGCAGAAAAGGGTGTGACAGACGGTGAAGGGGCGATTGGCTCTATGATTGGAGATCTCACATTAGCAATCACCGGGGATCCTGAAGCAGCAGCGGCGGATGGAAATTATTATAAAGAGCATGGCGGAATTGCAGGAGGAATCGTTGACGGTGTAGTTGAAATCGGCGGTTATGTAGGAGAGAAAATTGGCACATTATGGCATTCTGCTTTTGGAGATTAGAGGAATAACAGGAGGAAAATACAGTGAATACAATTTTACCGATTGGCTCAGTTGTAATGTTAAAAAAGGGGACAAAACCAGTGATGATTTTTGGATATATGCAGAAATCTTCGCTGCATCCGGGAGAGATGGCGGATTATGTGGGTGTACCATATCCAGAGGGGAACCTTCACGTCAAGGCACAGTTTGGCTTTCAGATGACAGATATTAAGGAAGTGTTGTTTGAAGGATACCGTGATGAATCTTTCGAACCATGGGAAGCATTATTAAAAATTTGTGCCGAGAGACATAAAAGCGAATAAAGATCGGAGAACAGTATGGATCTGACAAAAGTAATCAAAGGTCTGGTGTCTGGAATGCGGCTTCAGGCAGCCTGTGGCTGCAATCAGGGGAAAAAGCGAAACAATAATGAAGATAATTTTTACTTCAATGGGAGCTACATGGGCAGTGATAATCATGGGCTTACAGAATTGGAATGCACAGAGATTTCTCTGAGCGGAGACAGCTTCTTTTGCGTGTATGATGGCATGGGAGGAGGCGACTTTGGTGAAGTGGCTTCCTATACCGCAGCAAAGACCACAAAAGAATTTCTGAATATTAAAACGAATGTGAACCCATGTGATATCACCCCTTCGCTGGAAGCGATGTGTGAAGTTGTGAATAAAGCAGTATTTGAGGCAGGCGTAAAGCTTGGATCTTCAAATATGGGTTCGACTTTAGTTGGAGTGTATTTTCATGCAGGGCAGGCGTGGGTGTGTAATCTTGGGGATAGCCGGTGTTACCTGCTTAGGGGCGGTAAAATGCGGCAGATATCCGAAGATCATACGGATGAGGATTTTATGAAGGAGAATGGAATTACCGGAAGAAAGCCGTATCTGACCCAGTATCTTGGAATTGACCCGGAGGAGATGGAGATCGTTCCATTTGTTAAGAGTTATTATCTGGACAGTGGAGACCGCTTTCTTATCTGCAGCGATGGAGTTACGGATATGGTAGATGAACAGAAGATTTGTAACCTGCTGGCAGTATTTGACCATCCGGATGATTGTGTAAGGGCTGTAATCCGGGAGGCATTAGACGGCGGCGGAAAAGACAATATTACAGCAATAGTTCTTGATATTGTGTAACAAGCAAGAATAGGACATGAGAAGAGGTATAGTAGTGGAGAGTTATGAAGACATCCGCCTGCCATGGCCGGATTGGAAGATTGTAAAATATCTTGGCGGGGGGGCATACGGAAAAGTATATGAAATAGAAAGAAATATATCAGGGATTCAGGAAAAAGCGGCATTAAAAATTATTTCCAGACCGAAGGATGCCGGTGAAATGGAATCTTATTATGATAACGGCTATGATAAAGAAAGTATAGCAGCCACATATGAAAGTGAAATTCAGAATTATGTACAGGAATATAAACTGATGAAGGAACTGCAGGGACAGTCCAATATCGTCAGCTGTGATGATTTTACTGTAATTCCACATGCAAATGGAATCGGAGGGGATGTTTTTATCCGTATGGAGCTTCTGACTTCTTTGCAGCAGGTACTAAGAGAACGGATGCTTTCTGAGGAGGAAATCATCAAATTGGGAAAAGATATTTCCCGGGCACTGATTTTGTGTGAAAGTAAAAATATTATCCATAGGGATATCAAACCGGTTAATATCATGGTCTCGCAGTTTGGTGACTACAAGCTGGGAGATTTTGGAGTATCAAAGATTATGGATCACAATACATATGCAACAGCCATGGGGACGCCGGATTATCAGGCGCCGGAAGTGGTGCATATGGAAAAATATGGACAGACAGCAGATATCTATTCTCTTGGAATTACATTGTACTGGTTGTTGAATAACCGGAAAATGCCATTTATCAGTGCAGACGAAATGCTGACACCGATGGTAAAAAGCCAGGCGATGGAGAAGCGCTACAGAGGGGAAAAACTTCCGGCACCGAAGAATGGAAGTGCGAAATTAAAACAAATCGTGCTGAAAGCCTGTGAATATCGTCCGGAAAACAGGTATGCATCTGCAAAGGAATTGTATGAAGCTTTGGATACATTAAAAAACGAGAAAGTAACCGGGAGCGGAAATTATCAGGAAAATGGAACCATATCTGGTAAAGGGAAAAGCTTACATAAGACGTTATCAGTCATGGAAAGCGAAATAGGAAGAAGCAAAACGGTTCACGTCCGATATCCGGGCGGTCAGGAAAAATCATTTGAAGTAAAGATACCGGTGAATATAAAAAGCGGGCAGTCTATCCGGCTGAAGGGACAGGGAATTGCGGAGGCAGGAAAAACAACGGGCGATTTATATTTGGATATTGAGGTGGCGGAAGATCATGGGAGATCCTCTGACAGCGGATGGGATGAAAGTGATTCTATCGGATATAGGGCTGGGTTTTCCGAGGGTCAGGGAGGCCAGACGTCAGGCGATTCCTGGGGAAATTCGTTTGGAACAATCGGAAATCCGGGAGGAAAGGCGCAGAAAAAGCAGCAAAAATCCGGGGGTTATACCTCAGAAGATTTCAATGAAAACCCAGGTGATATATTTGGAAAAATATTTGGAGAAGATGCATCCGCTACGATAGGAATAAAAAATGCCGAGAAGAAAAAGAATGCCGAGAAGAAAAAGAATGCTGCTGATTTGACAGATGAAATACTTAAGGAGATAAGTCTGGAAAAAAAGGCCCCATTAACTTTTTTTGATGTATTATGGGTATTAATGTTTTTATTCTCTGGAGGTATTGGCATTGTAGTAGGTTTGTGGCCGTATGGCTTAGTTGCTATTCTGATTGGTATGATTCCTATATTAGCTTCCGGGAGTGTAGATTTTGATAATTGGATGAAACAAAACAAAGTAAAAGTGAAAAATATCGATAACTTGATTAAAAACAATCCCGATTTTGCTAAACGCTTATATTATGAAAAGTGTCCGAATAAACATTTGCTGAAGTATATGAAAAAATTGAATCCAGCCGTGGTAAATGAAATCAAAGCATCAAAATAATAAGTAATGTAAGCTGGTAAAATAAAACAGGAGAATTACGATGGATAATTATGCAAACATCCATATTCCTTGGCAAGGATGGTATATTGTACGCAGATTAGGCGGCGGAGGTTTCGGAAATGTTTATGAGATTGAAAGAGATCTCTATGGAGAAAAAGAACGGGCCGCAATGAAAGTAATCAAGATTCCAAAGGAAATATCTGATTTGGATGATGATTACAATAACGGCATGACCAATGAAGAAGTCTATGAAAAATATGCATATATCCAGCGGTATATGGTGGAAGAATACAGGCAGATGCTGGAGTTTAAGGGGCATAGTAATATTGTGAACTGTCATGACTTTTCAGTTATTCAGAATCCGCATCAGCCAGGGTGCACGATTTATATAAGGATGGAGCTTTTGACGCCTCTGAATGAAGTGTTGAAGAAAGAAAAATTTTCAGAGCCAAGAATTATTCAGATGGGAATTGATATCTGTCAGGCACTGGAAATCTGTCAGCGAAAAGAAATCATTCATCGAGATATCAAACCAGATAATATTATGATGTCAGAATTCGGCACTTTTAAGCTGGGTGATTTTGGACTAGCACGGACGATGGAGAAAACGATGAGTGCATCGATGGCTGGGACAGACTGGTATATGGCTCCGGAAGTAGCCAAAAAGATGAAGTATGGGAAAAGTGTGGATACGTATTCTCTGGGACTGGTGCTGTATTGGCTGTTGAATCATTATCGTTTGCCGTTTGTGCCGTTAAAGGAACGGATTACGGTAAAAGATATGGAGAATGCATATCGGCTTCGAATGCAGGGAAAGGGGATTCCGGAACCGGCAGAAGGCAGTCAAAAATTAAAACAGATTGTATTGAAGGCGGTATCATACGAGCGGGATCAACGTTATCACTCAGCAAAAGAGATGCTGGAGGATATGCGTTCCATTGAGAAGATGCCACAAAGAAAAGAGAAACAGGAAGAAAAGAACCCAGTACAAAGGAAGTGTCAGGAAACCGCAGGAGGGAAAGGCGTATTTGGTATTTATTTTGATGCCGAGGAGATTCATGTGCGATTGTGGATTGGTGGTGAAACCAGACCAATTCTTAAGATGCCGGCAATTTATACATTGGACGATCTGAGTGATATACTGACTGGAAATCGTGCGGTAAATTATCGGAAATGCCACAGAGAAAAGAAATTGTATTCTGTCCTTGAAGCAATGAAAAAAGCAGATAATAGCGAAAATATAGCAGCGAAAGAAAGTGCAGAAGAAAAATGCTGTGTTTTGATGAAGGAGTTGAAAAAAAGTCTTCATAGAGCTTCCTATGGAAAGATTCGGGATTGTGTGATTACTGTTCCGGTTTCATCATTAATGATACAAAGAAGTGTATATAAAGCGATGGAAGAAGCAGGTTTCCATGTAATCCGGCAATTTAGCACTGCGGTAGCCTGTGCGATTTCAAAAGCATATCAGATGACGCAGAATCAATATTTTATGGTATGTGCGGCAGCAAATGACGAACAACAGTATGTGACAGCAGTGTATGAAGATAATATATTAGAAATTGTTGAAAGTACAACTAGTTTGCTGCAGCATGACAGAACGGATACTAAACGAGGACTTTTGAAATATTATGCTGCTGATAAGACGTTTTGCAGGCAATATGTAGAGAAAGCTGCTGGCTATGAGGAGCTTTCGACCGTTGCGGCAGATGGGGCGGCGCTTCAAGGAGCAAGAATTTTGGGCTTTATGAAGAGAAATATTCTTGTGCTGGATTGTTTTCCGTGGAGAGCGGGACTGGAAATTGTGGAAGAGGATAAAAAAGTCTGTTTTCCTTTAACATGGATGATTGCAGAACAGACAACACTTCCGGCAAAAAGTAATCCTGTTAGTGTCCGGTTGGATTCAGGAATACAAGGAAAAATTTTGAGATTGTATATAGGAAGCGCAGAAACCAATGTATCCGGCAGAATGATCCGTGAATGGAAATTGGAGAAAGTGTGTAAAGGATTCGGAAGAGAATCGAAACACGTGGAAGCAGTCATTAGGCTGGGTACAGATGTTCTGGCAATCGAGATAGAAATTAAAAAGCCAGGAACCGAAGAGAAAATAAATGCATTTGATTTTCTGCAATATGATAAAGGAAAAGATAGTTGTGTTCCGTTTACGACTACATGTGTACCGAAACAAATACTGCAGGACGTATGGCAAACGGCTGAAAAATTCCGTACAGATGCGAGAATGCTGGAGAATATGAACATGAATCCTGCGATAGGGCAGGGAATTCAAATGATAGCAAAACAAAGTGCAGAATTATTTGGCGTTTATAAGAGGGGGGATGTAGACATACAGATAGATGTGTTTATTGAAAAAATGCTGGAAATTGCAGATAATCTCGAATATGCATTAAAAGCAGTTGGAAAAATGGAATGCAGGAATGAAAAAATGCTTCTTATTTATTTTTATAAAAAAATACGTGACAATCTACGTAAGCTAAATTTGATACCTGTTGAGGCAGAAGGCATGCGTTTTGACCCGTATATACACCATGCGATGATCGCAGAACAGACAAATGGTGTTGAAGAAGGTATGATTACGGAAGAAATCCAGAAAGGATACTTTTTAAGGGAAAGACTCTTAAGACCGGCAAGAGTAAAAGTGGCAAAATAGGCAATTTTTATTTTTGATAGATTTTAAAGAGGGAGCACGAAGTCTGTTGAAATGCACCATCTGGTCATTCACGATTTTAACGATGATTCCGGAACTGACGAAGAAACGGTAAGGTATTCAATGCTGATATTTTCGGAAGCAACCTGTATGCGGCAGGAATCGGAGAGAAGATTCAAGAGATGTTTGTGGAAGAAATCGCCGATGTAGGTGCGGTGAGAAAAATATGTAAAATAAAATATAGAAGATACAGGGCTTCCCCGGGGAAAATAAAAAAATCCCCGGGGAATATTTATGTAAAAAATGAGAACACATTGACAAAAATATAGAGAGAATTTACAATCAAATAATAAATAACATCATAGTATAAAGGGATGGATTATGGAAAAACATATAGAAAATCTGAATGAAGTGAGTCAGAAAATACGTAAAAGAATGCATGGTATATCTGCATTACGAATTATTCCAACGATTTTTCTGATAATCATTTTTGTGGGTACTCTTCTTTTGATGCTCCCGGTTGCTTCAAAGAGTGGAGAGGGAACGGGTTTTACGGATGCATTGTTTACGGCAACATCGGCTACCTGTGTGACAGGTCTTGTTCGCTTTGACACCTGTACACACTGGAGTACATTTGGTCAGATCGTGATTTTATGTCTGATACAGACTGGTGGTATTGGATTTATGAGCATTCCGCTCTGGCTGGTATCGTTGACCGGTCATAAAATCGGTTTGAATTCCAGGGTTCTGATGCAGAATTCCATTTCAGCACCACAGGTGGGTGGCGTGGTAAGACTGACCCGCTTCCTTTTGCTGGGGACTTTTGTGATGGAAGGGCTGGGAGCACTGTTATTGAGTGCTGTATTTATACCCAAATACGGTCCGGGAAAAGGAATCTATTATTCTGTGTTTCATGCGATTTCGGCTTTTTGTAATGCAGGATTTGATCTGATGGGCGGAGAGGAACAATTTTCTTCCCTTGTTACTATGGGGAATAACTGGTATCTGAATTTGGTGATTATGATATTGATTATTGTAGGCGGTCTTGGATTTTTTGTATGGAGAGATTTGGTGGTTACCCGATTTCATTTTAAAAAATGCAAACTGCATACAAAAATTGTTCTCACAACGTCTGTGATTTTGATTATTGCAGGAGCGGTCATTATCTTTCTGATGGAATTTGGTGAAACCGGAACACAGGGAAAATCCATTCCGGAGCAGCTACTAAATGCGATGTTCCAGTCGGTTACGACACGTACCGCCGGGTTTAATACAGTAGATCTGACGAAAATGACAGAAGGAAGTATTTTCATGATGATCATGCTGATGCTGGTGGGTGGTTCTCCGGGATCTACAGCCGGTGGTATGAAAACCACAACGATAGCTGTCCTCACCATCAGTATTATTTCTATTTTCCGCAGAAAGAAGTCAGAGGAAGCATTTGGAAGAAGAATGGAAGAAGGAGTTATGAGAACTGCGGCATGCGTTTTTATGATTTACCTGTTTTTGATCAGCGCTTCAGCCATGCTGATATCCAAACTGGAGAATGTAACGATGCTGACTGCTCTGTTTGAAACAACTTCAGCGCTGGGAACGGTAGGATTGACTCTGGGGATTACCCCTCAGCTGGGAATGTTTTCAAAAATGCTGCTGGCGGCATTGATGTTTGTGGGAAGAGTAGGATCGCTAACGATTTTGATGGCTTTTTCTTCACCGAAAAAAATGGTAGTTTCTAAACTGCCACTGGAAAAAGTACAGATTGGTTGACAGAAAGGAATGAAGATTAGGATGAAATCTGTTTTAATGATTGGATTGGGACGTTTTGGACGTCATATGGCGAGAAAATTTATTGAAGAAGGAAATGAGGTTCTTGCTATTGAGAGAAATGAAGAGAGAGCAGATTCTGCCATTGAAATTGTGCAGAATATTCAGATTGGTGATGCTACAGATGAAAGATTTATGCAGAGCCTGGGCGTGGATAATTTTGATATCTGCGTAATTGCTATTGGTGATAATTTCCAGACTTCACTGGAGATTACAGTATTGCTGAAAGATCTTGGTGCTCCTTTTGTTCTTGCAAGAGCCAGCAGGGATGTCCATAAGAAACTGCTTCTTCGAAATGGTGCGGATTATGTAGTGTATGGAGAACGTGAACTGGCAGAACGTCTGGCGGTCAAATTTGGCGCAGATAATATTTTTGATTATGTAATGCTGGATTCGGAGTATGCCATATATGAAGTGGCAGTACCCAGTAAATGGTATGGAAAAAGTCTGGTAGATCTTTCAGTCAGAAATCGCTATAAGGTCAGTGTTCTGGCAACAAAGAAAGAAGGAAAAATGTATCCGCTGCCTCATCCGGATCATGTGTTTTCACCGGACGAGACATTACTTGTCATGGGAGATGAAGCAAGTATCAAGGGGATAACCAGATAGGGGACAGACCCCTGTCCGAGATTGTGAGGTAAGAATATGGAAATATTTTTGGGACTTATGATTCCGTTTATCGGAACTGCTGCGGGAGCAGGCTGTGTGTTTTTTCTTAGAAATCAGCTGAAGCCTCTGGTACAGAAAAGTCTTTTAGGATTTGCATCAGGAGTTATGGTGGCGGCTTCTGTATGGTCGCTCCTGATACCTGCTATGGATCAGTCAGAATCTATGGGAAAATTTGCTTTCATTCCGGCAGCTGTGGGATTTTTACTTGGAATCGGTTTTTTGCTTTTGATGGATCGTATTACACCGCATCTGCATCTGGGTTGTAATGAGGCAGAGGGTCCAAAATGTTCATTAAAAAAAACAACGATGCTTGTCCTGGCAGTTACCCTTCATAATATTCCGGAAGGAATGGCAGTAGGTGTGGTTTTTGCGGGAATGATGGCAGATCAGGCGGAGATCAGTCTGATGGCTGCCATGGCATTGTCTATCGGTATCGCTATTCAGAATTTCCCGGAAGGGGCGATTATTTCCCTTCCCCTTAGAAGTGAAGAGGGAATGGGAAAAGGAAAGGCATTTCTTTATGGTGCTGTTTCCGGTGTTGTAGAACCGATTGCTGCGGGAATTACAATTTTGTTGTTTCGTTTTATTCAGCCCCTGCTCCCGTATCTTCTGGCATTTGCCGCAGGAGCAATGATCTACGTAGTAGTGGAAGAACTAATACCGGAGGCAAGTGAGGGAGAACACAGTAATATCGGAACGATTGGTTTTGCGGTTGGATTTGTGTTGATGATGATTTTGGATGTGGCATTAGGATGAAAAAAGTACGCCGGCAGGCGTACTTTCTATGATGGAGAAAGTTGCGTATTTTGTTCCCGATAAATAGAAGGGGAAATACCAAGTTTCTTTTTAAAACTGTTGCTGAAATAATACTGATTGGTATACCCGCATCGTGTACTTATTTCTTTCAAAGAAAGTGTAGATTTTGTCAGATATTGGCAGGCCTTTTCTATACGGCAGGAGGATATAGTATCACTGATGCTCTGCCCACAGTTCTTTTTGTACAAAGCACTTAAGTAAGCAGGACTTACATTGGCGTGCTTGGCTATGTCATTCAGGCAGAGAGTATTGTCCTCAAAATTTTCTGTAATATAACTTTGAACCAGTTCACACAATTGATTGTGATAGGAGTTCAGAGAGGTATCAAGTTTTTTACAGACCAGAATGCACAGATCGTTCATCCACTGATAAAATTGCTCATAAGTACTGAACTGGTCAAATTGATTGTAAACAGATATAATTTTATTTTCCAGGTCTGAGGTATCAATATTTAACTCATAGAGAAATTTCAGTATACGACCCAGAAGAGAGTAAATTCGGATAAACAGAATATTTTTTGTGTAGCATTTCTGAGATAAATCCTGGAAAAAGTTATGTAACCATTGATCAATTGCCTGCGTATTTTTCTGGCAAATCAGCTGGATCAGTTCTTCTTCCCGGGAATCGGAAAAAGAGAGCAGACTGAATTCTTTTCCCATAGCTTCTTTTGCATCAAATATATTTTGGTGGGGAAAGAAAAAACGGTATTTCAGAGCATGAGAAGCATTTTCAAAGGAAATGTGCAAATCCCAGATATTATTTACAATCGTTCCGATTCCAATATTCAATTGCAATACTCCATCCTTATAGGTATCGATAAACGATGAGACCGTTTTGTGAATAACCTGAAAAAAATGATTAGTGTTATTTGTATTTTGAGCCAGAATGCAGATGATACCACTGAATTCTTTCACAAAATAAACGGTATCGAAAACACTGAAGGTTTCCTGAAGAAAATCTACTACGTTCATCAATTCCATTTGATATTGAGTGATTCCCAGTTCTGTTTCTATGGAAGCAGAATTCTCTATTTCCAGTTTGATAACAGAGAAACTATTATAATCCAGTTTTAGATTCAGATATTCTGCATATCTTCCCAGATGCGTGCGTGCATCATTGCCGGAGTAATGAAGAAGGTCCAGAAAAAATTTTTCTGTCAGAACAGGGCGGCTTTGTTTCAACAACTCCATATTGCGATGCTCCCGGTCAATGGTAGCAAAAGCATGTTCAATTTTTTTTGTAAGATAATCATAATCCAAAGGTTTTTCAATATAATCACAGACACCCAGGCGGATGGCCCGTTTGGCATATTCGAATTTATCATATGCACTTATAAGTATGATTTTTACTAACGGATTGATGGAGATAGCCTGGCTGCTCATGGAGATCCCATCCAGATCCGGCATTTCTATATCAGAAATAATAAGATCTACAGGATCTTCTTTGATTGCTTCTATGGCTGATTCACCGTTGTTTTCCACATGAGTCACTTCTGCATCTAAATGTTCCCAGTTAATATTTTTTACGATACCTTCTGTGGAAAAATAATTGTCATCTACAATCATCACTTTTTTCATTAGCATTCCTCCATCTGTTCAAAAATAATGGTAACTTCAGTTCCCTCTCCGGGTGTGCTTTCGATTTGTATAGATCCATTGCCGAAAGAAGGGCTTGAAATCCTTTTATTTACATTTCCTATTCCAAAATGCTTTTCATAATTAACAGTTTTATTTTCCAATGTATCCTGCAATTCTTTCAGTTGCTCCGGTTGTATTCCGATACCATTATCTGTGATGGTAATAATAACTTCATCATCTCCATACATGATATTCAGTATGATGTGAATACTGGTAGTGTTCCGGGAATATCCATGCTGAATGCAGTTTTCAAGAAACGGTTGTAATGTAAATTTGCAAATCAGGTAATTTTCTATACCATCTTCGGCATGTATTTC
>JBJFCH010000111.1:0-13587 GCA_051888835.1 Oliverpabstia sp.
CAAAAAAACAGTAGACCATTTTAGAAGCAGGCCGTTCCCCTTCAGCTAATCGCTAACTTCGACATAAGACGCTCCGGAGAGCCGTCGCGCCTAAGTCTGCGTAAGCGCTGGATCTTCAGGCTCACTTGCTCCAATGCTTCTAAAATTGTCTACTGTTTTTTGCACGTTTTCTCACGATACAAAGTGGCACCGGATACACCAGTGGTTCCGTTTTTTAGCTTCGTAGAGCAAATACAGTAAAAGAACCGACGAGTTAGTGTCTATCCTACCAATGTCATTGGGTAAGCGAGCCTGAAGATCCACTGTTTACGGAGACTTGGCGCGAAGGCTTTCCTGAGCGTCATAGTCGCAGTTAACAGTTAGCTGAAGGGAAGCGACCTGACATTTGTAGGATAGACACTAACTCGTCGGTTTCTTTACTTATATTGCTCACGAATCAAAAAGTATAGTAATTGAAAAAAGATCCCATAGAGAATTATGCTGGAAAACATAGATTTCTATAGGATCTTTATTTTATAGCTTATTTTTTGCGGTTTTTCGCAAGCAGTTTGTTAATTTTGGATGTGGTAGAACGTACCTTTTCAACAGATACATCATGATTCAGCGTATCAATAATGCTTGCGAGATATTTTCCCATAGCTGCAGGAGCGTAATATTCTCTCTCAAGTAGCTCCGGTGTACGATAATTTAAATCTGTAGTGATTACTTTGTGAATATATCCTTTTTCATAATACTCATCAAATTTTTTCAATCCATCGGTAAACAGACCAAAAGTAGTGCAGACAAAAACACGGTTTGCATTTCTTTCTTTCAGCTGTTTTGCAACATCCAACATGCTTTCACCGGAAGAAATCATATCATCGATTACAATAACATCTTTCCCGGCAACAGAATCGCCAAGAAATTCATGTGCTACAATCGGGTTTTTTCCGTTGACGATCGTAGAATAGTCACGACGTTTGTAGAACATACCCATATCGACACCCAGGATATTTGAAAAGTATACAGCTCTTGCCATGGCACCTTCATCCGGGCTGATGATCATCAGATGCTCGTTGTCCAGATGAAGATCAGGAACAGAACGAAGCAAAGCTTTTAAAAACTGATAGGTAGGCATGAAATTGTCAAAGCCATGTAATGGTATTGCGTTCTGCACACGAGGATCGTGGGCATCAAAAGTGAGGATGTTTGATACACCCATATGAACCAGTTCCTGAAGTGCAATAGCACAGTCCAGAGATTCTCTCTTAGAACGCTTGTGCTGTCTTCCTTCATAAAGGAAAGGCATGATAACATTAATCCTGTGGGCTTTACCAGTTGCAGCGGCAATGATTCTCTTTAAGTCCTGAAAATGGTCGTCAGGAGACATATGATTTACATATCCGTTGACTTTGTAGGTGATGCTGTAGTTGGTTACGTCGCACATGATGAAAAGATCCACGCCGCGAATGGATTCATTGATCGTTCCTTTTGCTTCCCCGGTTCCGAATCTGGGACAATCACAGTCAATCAAAAAAGAATCTTCGGAATATCCCAACCAGGAAATTCCGTTTTTCTGATGAGCAGCCATTTCTTTACGGAACTGAACAAGATAGTTGTCAACTGTTTTAGCCATTTCCTCGCAGCCTTTCAGCGCAGCAATTTTAATCGGCGCTACAGGGATAGAATTTTCTAACAAGTCTAAATTAGCCATGGAAACCTCCGCATAAATGTGTTTTACTTGATTTTTACAGACATAATAGTTATAACCTAGAAATCAGACCACGTCAAGAATGATGTCGAATTCTTGTGAAAAATAACAGTTTTTCCCACAGAAATCCACAGGATTTCACGAAGTGCGGCAAAAAACTTGACAATCCTGAATGGGTTCTATATATTAAAAAGATGTGAAACAATTCAATGTTTGGTACACTGTGAGAGCTTTAAAAGTAAAAGAGATGATTCCGAATGGAGAAGAAAGATATGAAAGAAAACAGGCATGTGATAAAAAAAGTACTTCCCGGAAGCATAGCGGAAGAACTGGAACTGGAACCGGGAGATGAGTTGATTTCCATCAATGGACAGCCGGTGGAAGATGTGTTTGATTATCACTATCTGATGAATGATGAATATCTGGAAATCCTGATTCGAAAAAGTAATCAGGAAGAGTGGGAATTGGAAATTGAGAAAGAATATGAAGAAGATCTGGGCGTAGAATTTGTCAACAGCCTTATGGATGAATATCGTTCCTGCCGGAACAAGTGTATTTTCTGCTTTATAGATCAGATGCCGCCGGGAATGAGAGAAACTTTGTATTTTAAAGATGATGATTCTCGTTTATCTTTTTTACAGGGAAATTATGTTACACTGACCAATATGAGTGATCATGATATTGACAGAATTATCCGATACCATTTGGAACCGATCAATATTTCTTTTCAGACAACGAATCCGGAACTTCGCTGTCAGATGCTGAACAATAGATTTGCAGGGGATATTTTTCCGAAAGTAAAACGACTTTATGATGCGGGAATAGAGATGAATGGACAGATCGTACTTTGTAGGGGTATCAATGATGGAGAAGAACTGGAAAGAAGTATTTATGATCTGAGTCAGTATCTTCCTTATTTAAAAAGTGTTTCTGTAGTTCCGGTAGGTCTGAGTCGTTATCGGGAAAATCTGTATCCGCTGGAGCCTTTCACAAAAGAAGATGCGATAAAAGTTATCGATATTGTAAAACGTTGGCAAAATAAATTATATCCTGAGTACGGACTGCATTTTATTCACTGCAGTGATGAATGGTATCTTCTTGCTGAACTTCCAATCCCGGAGGAAGAGGAGTATGACGGATATCTTCAGCTGGAAAATGGTGTAGGTATGCTCCGGCTTTTGGATACAGAGGTCCGGGAAGAAGTGGAAAGGCTTAACGGGGATCATAGAAAGAGAAACGTATCTATCGCGACAGGAAAACTGGCAGCGCCAAGTATACGTGAAAATGTCTCACGTATTCAGAAAAAATACCCGGGTGTGAAAGCGGAGATCTATCCAATACGAAATGATTTCTTCGGAGAGATGATAACCGTATCTGGGTTGATAACCGGACAGGATTTGAAGAAACAGCTGAAAGGAAAGGAACTGGGAGAATGTTTGCTGTTGCCGTGCAATATGCTGCGGGCCGGAGAAAATGTATTTCTGGATGATGTGACAGTAGAGGAACTGGAGAAAGAACTGGGTGTGCCAGTATTTGTGGTGGATGAGGATGGTGCATCTTTTGTTCATGCAGTAATAGAACAACAGGTTTTGATAAAGCATAAAAGGAGACAGATATATGAGCAAGCCGATAGTAGCAATTGTGGGGCGGCCGAATGTAGGTAAATCTACATTATTTAATGCCCTTGCAGGAGATAATATTTCAATAGTAAAGGATACGCCGGGTGTTACCAGAGACAGGATCTATGCGGATGCATCCTGGCTGAATTATAATTTTACTTTGATTGATACAGGAGGAATTGAGCCGGAGAGTAATGATGTGATTCTTTCTCAAATGAGAGATCAGGCACAGATTGCTATTGATACGGCTGATATTATCATATTTATAACGGATGTTCGCCAGGGGCTTGTAGATGCGGATTCAAAAGTGGCGGATATGTTGAGGAGAAGCGCTAAACCGGTCATACTGGTAGTAAATAAAGTGGACAGTTATGAAAAATACATGCCGGATGTGTATGAGTTTTACAATCTTGGAATTGGTGATCCGATTCCTATCTCGGCATCAAGTAAATTGGGAATCGGTGATATGCTGGATGAAGTGGTAAAATATTTCCCGGAAGACAGCGGAGAGGATGAGGAAAATGATATTCCTCATATTGCCATTGTTGGTAAGCCAAATGTGGGAAAATCATCGATTGTGAATAAACTTCTGGGACAGAATCGTGTGATCGTATCAAATGTAGCCGGTACTACCAGAGATGCCATTGATACTAATATTTTATGGAATGGAAAAGAGTATATATTTATCGATACAGCAGGGCTTCGAAGAAAGAATAAAATCAAGGAAGAACTGGAGAGATATAGTATTATCCGAACGGTTACAGCGGTGGAACGTGCAGATGTTGTGATCGTGGTGATTGATGCCCAGGAAGGAATCACAGAGCAGGATGCAAAAATTGCAGGAATCGCTCATGAAAGAGGAAAAGGAATCATTATTGCGGTAAACAAATGGGATGCTATTGAAAAGGATGATAAAACCATTTATAAATTTACAAACCGGATTCGTGAAGTTCTTTCCTATATGCCTTATGCGGAAATCCTTTTTATTTCTGCACAGACAGGACAGCGGCTTCCGAAACTGTTTGAAACAATTGATATGGTACTGGAGAATCAGTCACTGCGAATTCAGACAGGTGTTCTGAATGAAATTATGACAGAAGCAGTCGCCATGCAGCAACCACCGTCAGACAAAGGAAAACGTTTGAAATTGTTCTACATGACGCAGGTGGCAATCAAACCCCCGACATTTGTTATTTTTGTAAATAATAAAGAACTGATGCATTTTTCGTACACACGTTATCTGGAAAATAAAGTGCGTGAAGCGTTTGGGTTTAGGGGGACATCTCTGAAATTTATTATCCGGGAACGAAATGAGGAGAAATAAGGAAATGGGAGAGGGAAAATGGTTGAGAGAATCATTTGTATTTTAATTGGATATATTTGCGGACTTTTGCAGACGTCTTATCTTTATGGTAAAGCGAAAGGAATTGATATACGCAATTATGGAAGCGGAAATGCCCGCACGACAAATGCGCTGCGTACATTAGGAGCAAAAGCCGGTGCAATTACTTTTTTGGGCGATTGTTTTAAATGTGTGGTTGCGGTTATGATAGTCCGACTGGTGTTTGGGGGAAGCCATCCGGAGATAATTAAGCTTCTGGGATTGTATGCGTCGGCCGGAGCAATTTTGGGACATAATTTTCCTTTTTACCTGAAATTCAAAGGTGGAAAAGGCATCGCCTGTACGGCGGGACTTCTGCTTTCTTTTGACTTGAGACTGACATTGGTGGCTCTGGTTGTATTTTTGATTGTGTTTTTTACAACTCATTATGTTTCGCTGGGATCTATCCTTGTGTATGTTGTTTTTATTACCGGACTGATTATAATGGGACAGACCGGGCAGCTTAACATGGAACCGGATCGCATCCATGAGATGTATATTGTGGCAGGTTTGCTTGCAGTGCTGGCTTTATATAAGCACAGAGCAAATATTGTTCGTCTGATTCATGGAAATGAAAATAAAACGTATTTAAAGAAAAAGAAATAACGGAGGAATACATGATAAAAGTAGGAGTGATCGGAGCAGGAAGCTGGGGAACAGCTCTGGCATGGCTTCTGACAAATAATGGTCATGAAGTTACTTTGTGGTCTCATAGGGAAGAGGACGCAAAACTTCTTCAAAAAGAACGGGAAAATAAATCGAAACTACCGGGCGTGATATTTCCGGAGGGATTGCTTGTTACCAGTGAACTGGAAATGGCGATTGAGGGGAAAGAAGTTCTGGTTCTTGCAGTACCTTCACCGGCAGTACGCAGTACCTCTAAAAAAATGAATCCCTATATAAAACAAGGACAGCTGATTGTCAATGTTGCAAAAGGTGTAGAGGCGGATACACTGCTTACCATGAGTCAGATTATTGAACAGGAAATTTCCGCAGCAAATGTTGCGGTTTTGTCAGGACCAAGTCATGCAGAAGAGGTCGGAAAAGGACTTCCTACTACATGTGTAATCGGCGCAAAAGAAAAAGAAACAGCTGAATATCTGCAGGAGATTTTTATGAGTCCTGTTTTTCGTGTATATACCAGCCCGGATCTTCTGGGAATTGAACTGGGAGCAGCTCTTAAAAATGTAATTGCCCTTGCAGCAGGTGTGGCAGACGGAATGGGATATGGAGACAATACAAAGGCTGCTCTGATTACCAGAGGGATCGCCGAAATCTCGCGTCTTGGAATTGCTATGGGAGCCAGGGCGGAAACATTTTTTGGACTGTCAGGCATAGGAGATCTGATTGTGACTTGTGCCAGTGTTCACAGTCGAAATAGGAAAGCCGGTTATTTGATGGGAAAAGGTTACACCATGCAGGAGGCAATGGATGAAGTGAAGATGGTTGTAGAAGGAGTTCATTCTGCAAAAGCTGCTTTGTCTCTTTCGGAAAAATATCATGTAGAAATGCCAATCATTGCCCAGGTGAATAAAGTGCTTTTTGAGGATAAAAAAGCAGCAGATGCGGTAAATGAACTTATGCTGCGTATGAAAAAGGATGAGATAGGTTCTGATTTATGGCAGACTGAATAAAAACAGGGAAACAGAAAGATTTTTTATGACGTAAATAGCGGAGACGAAAAACCTTGGTAAAATGGTTTTTATCTCCGCTTTTTTTGCTGTGCCCTTTGGAAACAAATTAATTGCGTATATCTTCAGGAATGCCCGAACTTCGAAACTTTTCGTCGAGAGCATCGATGGCTTTCATCTCGATGTCAGTCAGTTCAAAATCAAAAATATCAGCGTTGGAAGCGATACGATCCGGATGCGTTGACTTTGGAATCGCAGAAATTCCTTTTTGTATCAGCCAGCGGAGACCTGTCTGAGAAGGAGATTTACCGTATTTTGCACCGATACGGATCAGAGTATCGCGATTCAGATAAGCACCTCTGGCCAGTGGAGCATAAGCCTGAACAGCAATGCCCCTTTCCTGACAATAACTGCACAATTCCGACTGGTTAAACAGGGGATGATATTCGATCTGGTTTACGGCCGGTACTATGCCGGATATCTGAAACAACTCTTCCAGATGATGAATTTCAAAATTACTTACACCGATTGCCTTCGCTCTGCCGGAATGATATATTTTTTCTAATTCCTTCCAGGTTTCAAGATAACAACCCGGAACAGGCCAGTGAATCAGATAAAGATCTACATAATCAAGCTGCAGACGTTCCAGACTGCGTTCGAAAGCGCTGTCAATACTTCCGATCCGCTGTGCAGTATTCCAGACTTTTGTTGTGATAAATAAATCTTTTCTGGGAATAGAAGATGATTTGAGTGCTCTGCCAACACCTTCCTCATTTTTATAAACGGATGCAGTGTCAAACAGACGATACCCTGCTTCCAACGCATATGAAATAGCTGTTTCCACTTCGTTCGGACCGGTAGCCTTATAGACTCCCAGACCGAGCATCGGCATGTTATCTTTTGTATTAAGAGTAAGCGATGGGATGACCGTCATTGTGGAGACCTCCTTATGTACAATTTTAATGATAGCGAGAATGCAGAGCGTATTGCAATCTTCCGATATCAGGGGAAATATGCGTAGTACCCCCATATAATTTGTAAAGTATATCATAAAAATGTGAAAGAAATAGGATAAAATTATTAAATAATTATAACATGAATACAGTGTAAAAAGTCCAAATCATAGCATAAAAGGAATAATATAATGTGAAGAATTTAACAATGAGATAATATTGAAAAAAAGAATATGGCAAATTATACAATTTTCATTTTGCTAACTTATAAAAAAACGGATTATTTTCCCAGTAAATTGTTGTAATTCTATTGAATCTAAAATAAAAATAGAGTATAATAAAGCATAATTGACAAAAGATTAACGTCCCCCCAGGGGGGATAAACCATTTGTCAGAAAGGAGTAGATAAAAATGCATTTGATTAAAGATGAGAATGGAAATGTAATGCCGCATCATCACAGCGAAGTGCATACTCATGAGCATACTCACGGTAATTCTGTTACACATACTCATGAGCACAGTCATGACGAAGGACATTCCCACGATGACGAACATGCCCATGACCATTCCCACGGATGCGATCACAACCATGAATGCGGAGCTGGCTGTGGCAAATCCGGAGAGTGTAAGAACGAGACAATTGCGCTGTTGAGTTATATGCTTGATCATAATGAGCATCATGCAGCAGAGTTGGATCAGATGGCGGATAATCTGCAGAAGCTGGGTATGGATGCAGCTGCAAAGCAGATCAAAGATGCAGTATCAGATTTTCAAAAAGGAAATCTTCGTCTGAGTCTTGCTTTAACAACAGTAAAGGAACAGTTTAAGGAGGCAGAATAATATGTGTCTGGCTACTGTATATAAAGAAAGCGATGATACAGTCATCTGTAGAAATGTAAGTAAAATTATAGTGGATGATGAAAAAGTAATCATCAGAGATATTATGGGAGATGAGACCACAGTAGAAGGTACAATTCTTATGGTGGATCTTGCAAACAGTATCGTAAAACTCAGATGTGAATAAAGCTGAGCGATAAGGCACAGCACCTTGGTTACAGGCAGATTGTTTTCAAAATTGTAATTAAATCAGGTGCGTATACTCTATGTAAGAGATAATAAATATTAAGGAGGTGCCTCCAATGGCGCATGTAATTGCAGTGGCAGGTAAAGGCGGTGTTGGAAAGACAACTTTATGTGGTTTGTTGATTCAGTACCTCTGCGAACAGAATAAAGGGCCGATCCTTGCAGTTGATGCTGATGCCAATTCTAATCTGAATGAAGTTCTGGGAGTAGAAGTAGAAGCAACTCTTGGAGATATCAGAGAAGAAATTGCTCGTGCAGAGCTTGCAAAGGATAATCCGATTCCTCCGGGAATGAGTAAAGCGGATTATGCTGAGCTGAAGTTTAATTCAGCTTTGATTGAAGATGACGATTTTGATTTGCTGGTAATGGGCAGAACCCAGGGAAAAGGATGTTACTGTTTTGTAAATGGATTGCTTCAGGCACAGTTGGCGAAACTGCAGAATCATTATCCATATATGGTTGTGGATAATGAAGCAGGTATGGAACACATCAGCAGAGGCGTTCTTCCAAGTATGCAGACAGCGATCCTTGTCAGTGATTGTTCCAGAAGAGGAATTCAGGCAGTTGGAAGAATTGCAAGGCTGATTGAAGAGTGCAATCTTCATCCGCAGCAGATCGGATTGATTGTAAATCGAGCACCGAACGGTGTATTAAATGAAGGAACAAAGGAAGAAATTGAGATTCAGGGATTAAATCTTCTTGGTGTTGTTCCTCAGGATGAACTGGTATTTGAATACGATTGTGAGGGAAGACCGACGGTTGAACTTCCACAGGATTCTCCGGTTCGTGCAGCGCTTAAGGAAATCGTTGCAAAACTTAATCTGTAAAAGGATTTTAACCTCTGGACTTTTGAAAAAACAGAGGCTGAAATATTTTCATGTGTAGAATCACGTGAAACATGGCTCGTGTGGCTGTAGGAGGATACAGGATCACGGGTTTAAAGTACGTTACAAACTTTAAGGAGGTTTATAATGAGTGAATTCAAGATGACTACCGTTGAAGAAATGGAAGCGGCAACCGCCCGTTTGCTGGAAACGGGAGCAAAAGTGGGAGCTGATGCATGGCAGCTCAGAGTAAAAAACCAGACACCGCATTGTAAGTTCGGTGAGCAGGGTATCTGTTGTAGAATCTGTGCTATGGGACCGTGCCGTATTACACCAAAAGCTCCGAGAGGAATCTGTGGCTGCGATGCTCATGGTATCGTAGGACGTAACTACCTGAAATTTACAGCAGGTGGAGCAGCTACACACTCCGATCATGGACGCGAGATCTGTCATACATTGTATTGCGCAGCTCCGGACGGCAACTACAAGGTAAAAGATCCTGACAAGCTGATTCGTATAGCAAAAGAATGGGGCGTTGAGACAGAAGGAAAAGATATTTATGATCTGGCTCATGAGATGGCGGAAACTGGTCTGATGGAATATGGTAAACCGTTTGGCATCCAGAGATTTCTGGACAGAATGCCGGAATCACAGAAAAAGAAACTGATAGATAATGAGATTGCACCTCGTGCGATTGATCGTGAGGTTTCTTCTTCTATGCATATGACTCATATGGGATGTTCTTCTAAACCGGAAGCACTCGTAAAACAGTCTCTTCGTTGCGGTTTGGCTGATGGATGGGGCGGTTCCATGATGGGAACTGAGTTCTCTGATGTACTGTTTGGTACACCGAAGCCTGTCGATACCGAAGCTAACCTTGGTGTTATGAACGCAGATAATGTAAATATCGTTGTTCATGGTCATGATCCGAGCCTTTCTGAGATGATCTGTGAATATGCAGATAATCCGGAAATGATCGCTTACGCAAAAGAAATGGGTGCAAAAGGAATTACGGTATCCGGTGTTTGCTGTACATCCAATGAAGTGGCTATGCGTCGTGGTATCCCGATGGCAGGTAACTTCCTGCAGCAGGAAAATGTTGTGCTGACAGGTGCCTGCGAAGCTATCGTAGTTGACGTTCAGTGTATTTTCCCGGCATTGGGACCTCTGAGCAAATGTTTCCATACAAAATTTGTTACAACTTCTCCGATCGCTCAGATGCCTGATTCAGAATTTATTCGTTTCAGTGCTGAGACAGCAGGAGAAAATGCAAAAGCAATCGTTAAGATGGCGATTGAAAACTTCAAGAACAGAAAACCGGAACTGGTACATATCCCGGATATCAAACAGAAAGCTACTGTTGGATACTCTGTTGAAGCAATTGTTAAAACTCTGGATGGAGTTACCAATACACAGGTTGACGAAACCGGAACTACAAAACCACTTCTGGAATGTATTACTTCCGGTGTTATCCGTGGCGCAGTAGCTATGGTAGGATGTAATAATCCGAAGATTCGTCCTGACTATGCACATATCGAATTGATGAAGAAACTGATTGCAAACGATATCGTAGTTATTGCTTCCGGATGTTCCGCACAGGCTGCAGCTAAAGCAGGTCTGATGGATAAGGCAGCAAAAGATGTCTGTGGTGCAGGTCTGAAACGTGTATGTGAACTGGCTGATATTCCTCCGGTACTGCACATGGGCTCTTGTGTAGATATCTCCCGTATGATGATTCTGGCTTCTGAGCTTGCGAAAGATTCCGGTCTTGAGATCAATCAGCTTCCTGTAGTAGGATGTGCTCCTGAGTGGATGTCTGAGAAAGCAGTTTCTATTGGTAACTATGTAATCGCTACCGGTATTGATACTTTCCTGGGTGTTGACCCATATGTTTCCGGTTCTACGGAGATGCAGGCATTGCTGACAGAAGGAACTAGAAAATGGACTGGTGCAGCATTTACAGTTGAAACAGATATTGAGAAATTAGTAGATCTGATGATCGAAAGAATCGAAGAGAAGAGAGCAGCTCTGGGAATCTAATATGTGATTCCCGGGAATTCTCCCGGTTTTGACATAAGATCAAGTAAGAAAAAGGTGGATAAAACATGAAAATTGCAGTTACAGGAAAAGGCGGCGTGGGAAAGACAACGTTTGCTGCAACTCTTGCCAGACTTTATGCGGAAGAGGGTCGACACGTTTTGGCGGCAGATGTGGATCCGGACGCTAATCTGGGTCTTGCATTAGGATTTTCCGAGGAAGAGCTGGACAGTATAGTACCCATCAGTAAAATGCGGAAACTGGTTGAGGAAAGAACGGGTGCAGGTCCGGATAATCAGTATTATAAACTGAATCCAAAAGTAGACGATATACCGGATGCTTACAGCAGAGTATGTAATGGTGTAAAACTTCTGGTGCTAGGTACGGTGGAAACCGGAGGTGCCGGGTGTGTATGTCCGGAACATGTGATGTTAAGAAGAATTATTAACAACTTGATTCTCCATAGAGGTGATGTGGTAATCCTTGATATGGAAGCAGGACTGGAACACCTGGGCAGAGGAACTACAGAAGGAATGGATCAGTTTATTGTAGTGATTGAACCTGGTTCCAGAAGTGTGCAGACATATAAGAATGTAAAACGTCTTGCAAAGGATCTGGGAGTAAAACAGGTACATGTAGTTGCCAATAAAATCCGTGATGAGAAAGATGAGGAATTTGTAAAGGCACATATTCCGGAAGAAGATCTGCTGGGATTTATCCACTACAATACGGAAATTATGGATGCGGACCGTCAGGGATGCTCCCCATATGACTTCAGTAAATCCGCAACCGATGAAATTCGTAAAATTAAAGCGACCATTGATAAAATTGATGGTTGCAACAAATAGGAGGAAAAAACATTGACATTATTTGAGAGAGTATTTAATGGAAATGACGCTGTATATGGTCTTACAGAACAGGCTATTGATGCAGCTATCGCACAGCATGGCGAAGATAAAGCAGTCAGCTTTCCTGATACAGCATACTGCTTGCCTTGTTACTACGCTGTAACAGGTGTTAAAGTAACAAATCTGAAAGAACTGAAAGAAGCTCTGGGAGTTGTAAAAACTCTGATGACAAGAGAGCCTCGTCTGAATGATGCATTTATGTCAGGTGTTGCTACCGCACTTTGCGCAGAATTTATCGAAGCTCTGAAATATATTGATGGAGCAACTCCATATGAACAGCCACTGTATGGACATCTGGGTGATGCAGTAATCCGTGAACTGGGTGTACCGCTTGTAACAGGTGATATCCCTGGTGTAGCAGTTGTTCTTGGTTCAGCTCCGACTGTTGAAGAAGGTGTGGCTCTGGTTAAATCCTATCAGGCACAGGGTATTCTTGTAACACTGGTTGGTGGTATCTGTGATCAGGTTGCAGAAGCAGGAATGAACACAGGTGCAAATGTACGTGTTATTCCACTTGGAAAAGATGTTACATCTGTAATCCATGTTGTATCTGTAGCTCTTAGAGCAGCTTTGATCTTCGGTAATATCAAACCTGGTGATGCTGCAGCTCTTATGGAATACACATTCAAACGTGTACCTGCATTTGTAAATGCATTTGCACCTCTGGATGATGTAATCGTAGCTTGTGGTGCAGGTGCTATCGCACTGGGATTCCCGGTTGTTACAAATGAAACAGAAAATATCTTCCGTGTACCGAAGAGCCTGATCGTTCAGGAAGATGTAAGCAAATTCAATGCTACATCCCTGGAAGCTCGTGACATTAAGATTAAGATCACAAATATTGATATCCCTGTAGCATTTGCATCTGCATTCGAGGGTGAGATTATCCGTCGTAAAGAAATGCAGGTTGAATTTGATGGTTCTCGTGTTGACTGTGCAGAGCTTGTACAGACAAGAGAAATGAGCGAGATTGAAGATCATAAGATCACAATCGTTGGACCGGATGTTGATGAAATGGAACTGGGAAGCAAGAACAGCATCGCATACGTTGTAGAAGTAGCTGGAAAATCCATGCAGCCTGACTTTGAGCCGGTTATCGAGCGTAAATTCCACAACTACATCAACTGTATCGAAGGTGTATACCATACCGGTCAGAGAGATATGCAGCGTATCCGTATCGGTATCCCGGCATTCAATGCAGGTTTCCGTCTGAAACATATCGGAGAAGTTCTGTATGCATCCGTTAAGAACGAATTCGAAGCAGTAGTTGATAAATGTCAGGTAACAATCTACACAGATCCTGCAGAGTGTACCAGAATCCGTCATGAAATTGCTATTCCTACTTTCAACAAACGTGATGATCGTCTGAGAACTTTAACAGATGAGTCTGTTGATGTATATTATAGCTGTATCCTGTGTCAGGCATTCTCACCGAGCCATGTATGTGTGGTTACTCCGGAA
>JBJFCH010000112.1:0-13543 GCA_051888835.1 Oliverpabstia sp.
AAATCCCATAAGAATGAATCTTATGGGATTTTTAAATAAATAATGTTTTATATGTAACAAGGTGTTGTTTCTGCAAGAAGATATTTTCCATTAGCATAAATCAGTACACGATGAATAGTCTTCTTTGTTTTTTTATCTTTAAGATTAAAGTCACCGAAGTCTGCAGCTTCAAAGATATATTCATAGGTTTCGGAGATAGTTATTCCCGATGAACGATCTTTCTTTCTACCAGAAGATGAAAGGGAGGTAGAACGCTTGAGCATTTTTCTTCGACCGATTAATTTTTGAAAATATTCTCTACTTTTTGGATCCTGTGCATTGAATATACTGACATAAGCACATAAATCTATGATTTCTCGCGCATGTGATTCACCGTATCGGCTTTCTAGCTGAGCTACGGATTGCATGAGAAGAAAAAGAGATACTTTCTTTGAACGTAATGTAGACATGGCTTTTGAAAGTATATTGAAATCAAGATTTAGTTGAGGAGCTTCATCTAACAAAAACAATATAGGTATGACCTCTTCTGAGGAAGATACATCCGGTCGTCGCATGAATGCTTGAAGGAAAGTGGATATAATAATGGCCATGCAAGGAGCATAGATATCATATTTATCTTGAGGAACATCTATATAAATGTCTCCGATATTGAGATCATCAGGAGTAATACAGTCCCCTTCCCCATCAAACAGAGTACGGATTGCACCATTGTTAAAGGGACGAATAGATTTGCAAAGATGGGACCAGATACCCGCCACATTTTTTTCTGAGGAGCCTATATAACCATTGGTATATTCACCAGGAATTTTATTGATACAGTTATGTATAGTCATCGTAATTTCAAAGACACTGTTCTGTAGTATTGTATCAATAATTTCAGGAAATTTAAGTTGTCCGGGACGTTCTTCACAATCATGGACATGAAGCAAATATAAAATAATACCTGAAAGATAATTTCTTGCACCACTTACGAAAAAAGAAGCGTTATCTCCAGATTCATCCGGACAGATGATAATGCTTAAGTTTTCGGCAAAAACTCGCCGTTCGGTCCAAGACATATGGGATATGCCCAATAATGGATCAAAGTGACAGGATCCTTCTTCTTTATCAGGTGTGAAAACTTTTATATTTGTGCGTTGATCCCCGACAAAATTTAAAAGGTCTCCCTTGATGGAGATGGCAAATACCCCACAACCGCCATCCTTTAAATGACTATTAAAACGGGACGCTGTTGTGGCTGCCTGAGTAGTAGATTTTCCAGAGCCGGGCAACCCGAACGATATCAAATTTCCATTTGCACCACTATCTCTTTTTATTAATCGATAGTTTCCTTGATTATCTTTAAATTTAGCCAGTATGATTCCTTCGGTATCCTTCCAATCTTCAATCGGTAACACAGAGAGATCCATTTTATAGGGGTCATTGGAAGAAAAAAACTGAACCAGTGCGGAATAGGTTTTATGAAATTCTCTTTTGTCTTTTTGATAATTTCGTCCAGTCAGTTTTTTGTAACGCTTATCTCTGATTGTAGTGAAAGAAATGTAAAGCCATATACCAAACAGAGTAATGTATAAGATATATTTTAAATCATTTTGTCTATTGAGAGATAAGATAGTGCATATTGTATCATAGATGTAATTTCTAAAAGTGGTTAAAATAAAGCCAAATAAGAGAAGAGGAATGAGATCATAATATAGTATGGTATACCAGAATGTAATTTTTTTCATCGGATAATTTCCTCCTCAAAAGTTGTAGTCTTAGAATTCCATGGAGATGGTGCCTTATCGCCCCAGGATGAAGAAAAGTGTCCCCAGCCTTGTTCTTGCGTTTGGGATATTTCATTTGTCTTTTTTTTAAGCTCCTCTACACATACTTGTGCACGTTCAAGTTCGCATTGCTTCGCTTCAATAGCCTTCTCCATTTCAGCGAGTTTTCTTTCAAGTTCTATATTGCGTCCAATTGCTTTTTCAAGTTCCTGAATTTTTTCAGAAATGATATGAGATAAATTCTTAATTTGTTCATCTTTATGGGAAATTTCATCACTTCTATCTATCCTGTCAATTATCGTATCTCTAGATAGAATTTTTTCTTGAAGTGATTCGATTAAAAGGTTTTTTTCTTCAACAATTTGTTCAAGGCTATGAACTCTTGCATCATGTTCAACGAAACTTTCTAAAAGTGATTTATCCCCCTGCATCTCTTTTACTTCATCAAGATGCAAGCCGGTATTGGCAGTAAACTCTTTTAACTCTTTTACCGTAAAATTGGTTCCCGTTTTACCTGTGATGACAGTACCTTCAATACCATGGGATGTTAGATATTTCTGCAGATCAGGATGAAAATTTCGGAGTTCAATTTTATTGAGAACGGAATTTGCATCAATCTTTTCATCATAATAATCAGACTGTTTGGCGTAATTTTTTAACCTGATTTTTTCTCCTTTATCATCCAATATGAATTTGTATTTATATTCATATCGACCAGAGGGAAGCTTTTCGAACTGAGATGTTTTTTGTGTTTTATGTTGTACTATTTCATGATTAAGAGTAGTAACCGGACAAAATATAATATGAATATGAGGGAGTCCACCTTCATCATAATGCACATGATTATTAATGATATTTTCTGCTCCGTATCGCAAAGAGATAAAGTCAAATACTCCTTTAAAGAAAGCTTTTTCTTTTTCAGGATTTCCATAAAGTTCTCTCGGTAGTGTGACAACCCAGCCACAGCCGGTAATTGCATTCTTTTCCCTTTGAGTGCCCCGTCCATATAAATATTTTGCATTGATCAATTTATGGTAATATTTAAAGTCTGAAAGATTTCCGTGATTAAGTGGAAAGGAGTAATTTAGTCCTTCCCTTGTTATATCAATATCTTGATTGGAAGATTGTTCAATTTCACGATTATTGTGTTGAAACATTTTATCCATTGCTGCATGTGTGAATTTTTTTATGCTGGCCATAGGTTGATCTCCTTTCTTTTGTTAATAGTTATTTGTTAATGAAGATGATGCAAACGAAGGCACAAAAATTGTCGCATTTCGATATTTGCATATAGTAAAACCATATGCAAATATCCTACATTACACCTTAGAATGTGCCTTCGTTATACATATCTTCATTACAAGATATGTAAGATGATCTACGATCTAATCTTACACCGCCCTTTTCGGGCTTATCTTGTTCTCTTAAGGGCACTGCGTTCCCTTAGGCGAAGCCCAATCCCTTGCTACAAGGGATCCTATCCCTTACGAAAGGAAAAATTATTCACTATCGTTCACAATTTTTTCCTTTCTATCCCAATTGCTTCTCTCATTTTAGAGAGAAGCAACTGGGGCACATCCCCAGTCATCAAATTAATAAAAACGAATAAATTCGTTTTTATTAATTTGATTTCCCCTGATGCTGCTCACGTAGTGAGCAGCAAATAGGGGCTGTCGCCCCTAGATTTGACTAATTTTATATATTCGTTAAATTGAATTTGATTTCTTCGGCTTTTTTGATTCTAGTTGAATATTCTTGCCTCAAGAAACCATCATTCCGTCAATATGGAAACCGGTATTCCGGAGCGGAAACCGCCATTAATTGGCTTGATTACAATTCATAAGAAATTGAACGAATGTCAAGCCCAGAGCCGCTTTGCGGGGTGCAAGCAGGCTTTACATTGGTGAGATTTCTTGTATCCTGCACAATTGCCAATTGGTTTCCTGATCACCGGACAGTATGGAATCCGAGACCGGAATATTCATCTAGTTTTAAATGCTTCGTAATAATACTTTTTTCATTTGGGCAAATAGCATTTGCAGCTTCTTGAATCGATAGATTGAAAAATGAATACATAAACCAGATGGCAAATCCATCAGCATCAATTTCAGCAGGATGAATAAGCGCTTCCTGAAATTCTACAACATGTTTTTTATTTATATCTGGATCATATTCAACTTGCCAGATATATTTTATTTCATGATCCAGATTACCGATAATTTGATTATAGTCGAATGCAATTTTGAGGGATTTTTCGAATAGTTTTTCAAATTCTTTTAGATGTTAATTTCCCCTCTGCAAATCTTTAATCTGTTTCGTGATACTTTTTGCCACAGTTTACCTCCTGCTTTTCCCTAAACTTACCGGGTTAAAAAATAGGATTTTTGTAAACAGAAAGTCGCATCATGCGCCAACGAGGCGCGACATAAATATATCTGTCGGTATTTACTGTCAAAGCAATGGATTTTTTGAGTGTAAAGCACTCATATTTTTGTGGGAAAATGAAAGATAATAGATAAAAAATTAGAATTCATGTTATAATTACGATTGCAAGTCGGTAATGGATGAAAACTCATCTATTATCGTGGGGTGCAGATGCTACCAACATCTGTACCCTTTTTCTTTTATTAAATTTCTACATATACATGCTGAAAAGTTGGACTTCAATAATGGTTTTTCCAGTCTCTTCATCATGGTACGGATAACCGGCCATTCTGATATAAAGGCCCGGAGGAAGAAGAAGTTCTTTTTCTGTCCTTTGGCGAATCAGATTCGCATAGATTGCATGTATGGGAGCTCTATCTTCTACATACATTTTTAATATGTAATCATGATTACCGCAGTTCTTTGCACAGCATGCTTTCACCATGCTTGTGCTCATAAAGCCTTTTTCTTCGTATGGAAGACAGTTTTTATCTTTATTACGAGAGACCATTTCCTGTACCATTTTTTTTGAAACATGACGATACAAAACAATCTTTTCGCCAATAATCGGTGCGGAAAAGACTGCCATAATCAGATTACTGATATAGAACGGAAGATCAGGAGTATAATTATTGGTTTTGTCGGTACGGAGAATCTCGTTTATTTCATGATATTTGAATCCAAAATACATATCTGCGGGATCCACGACATGAAGAGGGGTTCCCTCTTTATACTGTGTGGTCATATGAAAAATATTTTTATAAGTTTCAGACCAGGCTTTATACTTTTCCTGTCCCCATATTTCGGCTTCTTTCGCGCTTTCAAATTCATGAAAGTCTTCTCTGGGGATATTAATGTTGATTTTTCCAAATTCAATTTTCTGTTTCATTTCTTTTAATTCGTCCATAATAATTATGTTTATCACCTTACTTTCTCTGACCACGGATTATCATGGCACCGAATGGTGGCTTGTAATCTGGTGTAAAGTTGTTCCAAAAAATCGGATCGTGTTTCTCCACAATTGGAAAAATAGAAAAACATGGCATGGAATTCCATTCATTTAGACGGTCCCAGTATCCCGAATCATCTGGGTTATCACCGATGTGATTTGTTGGAATTTGCATGTTATAAAATTTTTTGAAGTCGGGATATGCTTTGGCGCACGCATTATAGATTTGGGTTTTCATTTCATCAGTGTAATCCTTACCGGATTTTACATTGCAGAAATATATAAAATGCGGAATCCCAAATTTGGAGAAATTACGGCTTTCTACGGATCCGGCATACATGCATTCTTCTGCAGGACCGAATACATCATCCAGTATAATCCAGTCATCCGGATAAATGACGTATCCATCCTTGAGAAATGTGATCCTCATTCCCGGAGATTGTTCGGAATCATCCACTTTATAACCGAAATATTCGCTCAATTTTTCATATTCTCTTACCCGTTTTTCGACTTCAGCACGTTCAAATCCGGACAAATTTTCAAGTGGCATTTTTTCTTTTAAATACTGCTCATGACAAAAAGCACTTATTTGATAGGATACATCCGGAGATACCTTAGCAAACAGCCTGATCAGATTATTGATGATCGCACTGTTTGATTTCCCTTTTTCTTTTGCAACGCTAACCATCAATTCATACTCAGGGATGTCAAAGTCGATTGAGACTTTTTTCTTTCCAAACATATAATTTTCCTCCTTTCAAATATAATAATAACACAATTTATGTTATTTGTAAAGAACATGAATTGTGTTATTATTCCCAGGATCGATATCCGCCGTTGGTATGACCATCTCCCAGACCATTCGGCGAAACCGCTTCATATGAGATACGACTGCTATAATAAATTATATTTCTGATGATAATTCTTTTTTGTATCTATAATACGTGTTCCTGCTTATTGGTAAGATATTCAATATTTCTATATCTTTCATGTTTCCATCGAAGTCTTTTGACATTTTTCGGATGTTTTTTTTCATCTCGATTGACTTTTTGGTAACAAAAGTACTTCCTTTTTTCTGTCCAATCTGTTTCCGTTGTCCTTCTGGAAGCATTTTGTTCATTTGCTGCGTGGTTTTGATTCCTTCAGAGATTCTAACGTGGAGATCCTTTACTTCTTTTTCTGCCTGTTCAAAAGCAATCCGGATTTTCTCTTTTGTCTCTTCATTTTGAAAGTATGTTATCGCATTTAAAATTGATTGAATCAAAGAATCAGCGGATTTTTTTCCAGTGCTTGCAATCTGGATTTTCTTTGCCTGCATCTGCTTATAGTAAGATGTATTGATATGTGGCTCTTTTAGGAAAACAAGATCAATTCCCTTCTTCAGTAATTCCATATAGAGTTCATATCCTTCTTCGGCATTTCTGCTCATTCTGGAGACAGAGTCAAAAATAACCGTGTCTCCTTCTTGGAGAACAGATAAAAGCTTTCGGAATTGTGGACGGTCAGTTTTGGTACCGGTATATTTTTCTTTAAAAATATGTTCGATACGCTTTTCCTTGCAGTAATCATTAATATTTTTAATTTGCCGGTCAAGTCGTTGTGTCTTAGTTGATACGCGGGCATATCCATAAATTTTTCCCATTCTTTATTTCCTTTCCTTAAAATATTTATTTTAACTTTAGTTATTTTTAATACTAATATTATATCAAATATAGGGGGTGTTTTCAATAAAATAGATACTTTCTGTCATATAGATAATTTCGATACTAAAAAGCGGTTCTTAAACTCAAAAAAACTTCGAAAAAAATCTTACTTGAGTTAAATTACCACTTGACATATTGATGTTTCATAGATATAATACAGACACAGAATTAAAAAACATAATTTAACTAAATTACAAAAAGAGGGTGGGAGTATGGAAACAAAGCAATTAATGGATATCATCCAATTTACAATTGGAAAAAATGGGACTCGATTAAAACAATTGGGAAAGGATATTTACACACAAGAAGATTTCGATGATGATCTCCATAGTCGGAATGATGTGCCGGAAAAAACTGGCTGCATCATCAATCTGATAAAGACTAAGGCAGCACCATTATCCAGAAAGACGGTAAATAAATGTATTACATCTAATTTTTTAGAGTGTGTTTTTGATCCGGACATTCTGGATCCGTGGTTTTTCTGTTATCAGTTTAATGAAGGGAAAGACCTTGGACGGCAAATTAATATGTTTCATCAGGGAATTACATTAAGCGTCAAAAAGCTGTCCATAAAGACTATTGGGGAAGTGAAAATACGTTTACCGGCGCTGGATCAGCAGCGGCGGATTGGACAGCTTTATAAAAAAGCGATTATACAGAAAGATTTAATGATGAAACAGGTAGAAAACGTGTCAACATTAACAATGGAAATCATAAGAAAAATTGAGGAGGAATACTAATGGCAGAAGGAAAAGAGTTATTACAGGTTTTATGGAATGGAGCCGATATATTAAGGGGAAAGATGGATGCGAATGAATATAAAACATATCTTCTTGGAATGATTTTTTATAAATATCTGTCGGATTCTTATCTTTCCAAAGCATATGATTTATTGGATGCTGGGATTCCGGATGATCTGGAAGAAGCGCAGAATGCATATAAAGAAGTGATAGAAAGCGAAGACGGTGAAGATTTTCTGGAGGAATTAAGAAAAACCATGTATTATACCCTTGATCCGGATATGACATATGTTTGTATGCTTCAGGACGCAAAGAATAACTGTTTTAATCGGGAAAAATTACAGGCTGCATTTAACCGTATCGAAGAGTCCGATAAAATATTCAATGGACTGTTTGCAGATGTGGATCTTTACTCCAACCGCCTGGGAACTGGTGACCAAAAACAAAGTGCAACGATAGCAGAACTGATAAAAGTATTGGAGGGGGCAGATCTGATTCATCTAAAGGGAGACGTCCTCGGAAATGCCTATGAATATCTGATTGGACAATTTGCATCGGAGACAGGAAAGAAAGCAGGAGAATTCTATACGCCGCATGGACCGGCACAGATTTTATGTCGGATTGCAATGCTAGGTCAGGAAGATAAAAAAGGCTTGTTGGTCTATGACCCATGTATGGGATCCGGCTCTTTAATGCTCAGTTGTCGAAATTATTCCAAGGAACCAGATTATATTAAATATTACGGGCAGGAATTAATGCCTTCTACCTATAATTTGGCGAGGATGAATATGTTCCTGCACAAAGTGAATCCAGAAAATCAGAAGTTAAGAAATGCAGACACTCTTGATGCAGACTGGCCAGTAGATGTAGAAACCGGATTTGATGTAGTTACAATGAATCCGCCTTATTCAGCCAACTGGTCTGCAGCAGAAGGATTCAAACAGGATGAACGTTTCATGGATTACGGCGGAAAACTGGCTCCAAAATCAAAGGCAGACTATGCATTTCTCTTACATGGTTTTTATCATTTAAAGAATTCAAAAGAGAGTACCATGGCGATTGTACTTCCGCATGGAGTTTTGTTTCGAGGCAGTGCAGAAGGTACAATCCGCAAAATCCTGTTGGAAAATGGATCTATTTATGCGGTGATCGGGCTGCCATCCAATATGTTTTATAACACTTCCATTCCAACCTGTATTATTGTGTTAAAGAAACAGAGAGAAGGAAGAGATGTATTATTTATCGATGCTTCCAAGCATTTCATGAAAGAAAAGAAACAGAATATTATGGCAGACGAACACATTGATCATGTGCTGGAACTGTACCAAAATAGAAAATCTGTTGAAAAAGAAAGCTATCTGGCATCCTATGATGATATAAAGAAAAATGATTTTAACTTAAATATTCCAAGATATGTTGATACCAGTGAAGACGAACCGGAAATTGATTTGAAAGAACTTACGAAAAATATCAGAGAAACAGATGCTGCAATCAAGGAAGGAAACATTGTTTTATTAGATATGCTAAAAGAGTTAAGATTTAACAATGCCGAAACTAAAGAGGCTGTAGAGGATTTCATCCGTATGATGGAGGAAGTATAGGATATGCCAAATATACCAGAGATAAGATTTAACGGATATACGGATGATTGGGAACAACGTAAGTTAAGAGAGATAGCTATAAAGGTAACTGAAAAAAATAAAAATAATATGTTTTCAGAGCCATTCACTAACTCGGCAGAACTAGGAATAATTAGCCAGAAAGATTATTTTGATAGAGAAATTGTTAATGAAGATAATTTGAATGGTTATTATATAGTTCATGATAATGATTTTGTATATAATCCAAGAGTATCGGCTGCAGCTCCTGTTGGTCCGATTAATCGTAATAAATTAGGTAGAACCGGCGTAATGTCGCCACTTTATACTGTATTTAGAACACATGATATTAGCATGTTGTATTTGGAATATTATTATAAAACTACCAGTTGGCATAATTTTATGAAAATGAATGGTGATTCAGGTGCCAGGTTCGATAGATTTACGATTGGAATATCGCAATTTATGGAGATGCCAATTCCATATCCAGATTTTGAAGAGCAGGTGAAAATAGGACGGTATTTTTCCACTCTTGACACTCTTGTCACCTTTCACCAACGTAAGTGTGATGAAATAAAAGAGTTAAAAAAGTATATGCTCCAAAATATGTTTCCACAAAAAGGAGAAAAAGTCCCAAGAATTCGCTTCAATGGATATACGGATGATTGGGAACAGCGTAAGTTAGGCGAATTGGGTTCGTTAAAGAATGGAATGAACTTTTCTAAAGATGCAATGGGACACGGATATGCTTTTGTAAATTTGCAAAATATATTTGAAAATAATGTTGTTGATGGCAAAAGTTTAGGTCTTGCAGAGGCATCAGAAAAGCAATTATTAGAGTACTCTTTACAAATAGGAGATGTACTTTTTGTTCGTTCGTCTGTAAAACTCGAAGGCGTCGGAGAGGCTGCATTAGTAGCTGAACCCCTTGAACATACTACATATTCAGGTTTTATAATTCGTTTCAGAGATGAATATGGATTGAATAACGATTTTAAGAAATTTGTTTTCGCAACAAAAAAAGTCCGTAACCAGATAATGTCACAGGCAACAAATAGTGCGAATAAGAATATCAATCAATCTGTGCTTGAAAATTTGACATTAGAAATTCCTTCAAAAGATGAACAAAAGCAAATTGGAGAGTATTTTTCCACCCTCGATAACCTCATCACCCTTCACCAGCGCAAGTGTGATGAATTAAAGGAACTGAAGAAATATATGTTACAAAAGATGTTTCCAAAGGAGAAATAAGACATGGCAGAGTTAGAATCCATTATAGAAAAAAGATTGATCGATCAGTTATGTAATGGGGATTCGCAGTGGACCTATCGTCCGGATATTAAGACTGAAGAACAGCTCTGGGCGAATTTTAAGTATATCCTGGAACAGAATAACAAGGCGAAACTGAATGATATCCCTCTTAGTGATAGTGAATTTGCCAAGATAAAAAATGATCTTTCCCACAATTCATTTTTTGAAGCCGGAAAGTGGTTAGTTGGGGAAAATGGAAAAGTATATGTCCATGTCCAGCGCGGAAATGAGACACTGCATTTATTAGTGATGAACAATGAGCATATTGCTGGCGGGACAAGCGTCTATGAGGTGATTAACCAGTACCAGGCTTTTAAAACTGAGGACTATGAAGGCAGCCGGGACAGGCGGTTTGATGTTACTCTGCTGATCAACGGGATTCCACTCATCCATATTGAATTAAAGAATAAAGAACATTCCTATATGGATGGGTATAATCAGATCAAAAAATACATTTCGGAAGGAAAGTTTAGGGGAATCTTTTCTAATGTACAAATGTTTATGGTAAGCAATGTCGTAGACACAAAATATTTTGCTGCAGCAAGGGATACTGAACTGAATAAAAAGTTCATTTCGGGCTGGCTGGACGCAGAGAACAAACCGGTCTGTGACTATATTGACTTTGCGAATTCTGTCCTCAGGATACCGCAGGCACACGAGATGGTGACCAAATATACTGTCCTGGATAATGAGAAAAAACAGCTTTTGATATTGAGACCTTATCAGATTCACGCGATCGAGGCGATGCGCTCTGCCTCCAAGCAGGGAAAATCCGGCTTTATCTGGCACACCACGGGTTCCGGAAAAACCATGACATCTTATAAAGCCACCAGGAATCTTTTGATGGATATTCCTTCCATAGAAAAAACAATCTTTTTGATTGACCGGAAAGATTTGGATCTGCAAACAAAGATGGCTTTCCAGTCTTATGCCGGCAGTGACACCATTGATGTGGATGATACGGAGTATGTGGATACACTTATCAAACGGTTAAAGGACGGAAATCGGCAGATGATCGTTACGACCCGGCAGAAGATGCAGACCATGCTCAGCAAGCGGTTGAAGGAAGGTTCAAAGGATTATGAAAAGATAAAGAAGCTGCGGATCGCTTTTGTTGTCGATGAATGTCATCGGGCAGTCACACCGGAGACCAAGCGGAAAATAGAGAATTTCTTTACAAACTCTCTGTGGTATGGTTTTACGGGGACACCAATCTTTGATGAAAATAAATATGAGCAGAAAGGGGATCTTCCACAGACAACGGAACAATTATATGGGGAATGTCTGCACAGCTACACGATTAAAGAGGCGATCCATGATGAAGCTGTCCTCGGATTCATGGTAGAAAATTTAGGCCCGGAAAAGCCGGAGACAGATGCCGCTGTCTTTAATACAACGACCCATATGAGAGAGGTATTAAATGTCATCTTAAATCAATCTTATGCAAAGTTTGGGATGCAGAATGGCAGAGGAAAGACCTATGAGGCAATCCTGACAGTTAATTCGATCGCCAGAGCTCAAAAATATTATGAACTTCTTAAACAGTTGAAAGAGGGAAAAGACGAGCTCAAGATTGATGATAAGATCCATAAGGCATTGCCTGATTTCCCGAAATTTGCGATTACATATTCTGTGACAGAAAATGAAGAATCTTCAAAAGTAAATCAGGAAAAAATGAAAGAGGCGATGGATGACTACAATCAATTATTTGGCACAAATTATTCCATGGAAAGCATTCTTGCCTATAACAGCAATTTAAATGACCGTCTGGCCAGGAAGGAAAAGAAATATCTGGACAGGAGTCAGCAGCTTGATTTGGTAATCGTTGTTGACCGTCTTTTGACTGGTTTTGATGCTCCTTGTCTTTCCACCCTTTTTATGGACAGACAGCCAATGAGCCCCCAAAATATCATACAGGCATTTTCCCGGACCAACCGGTTGTTTGATCCAAATAAGCAGTATGGGCAGGTAGTTACATTCCAGTCTCCCAATGAATTTAAGGACGCGATCAATGAAGCACTGCGTTTATACTCAAGAGGCGGGGACGGGGTACCGATCGCAGAAGACTGGGAGAGCGTACAAGAATCCTTCCGAATTTCTGTGAAAGCCATCCATGCCCTGGCTGACAAGCCAAAAGATGTGATGACGTTATCCAAAAAGCAGAAAAGATCATTTATCAGCCTGTTTCGCTCCTTAGACCATGATTTCGCCCATCTGAAGGCATTTTCGAATTATTCAGAAGAGATGCTGCAGCATTTCGGCTTTTCAGAAGAAGAGTATGAAGATTATGCGGCAATCTATAAAAATATTATGGAGGAATTTAAGAAAGAGCCGACAGATCCGGGGGAATTACCGGTGATGGATGATTATGACCTGATTGCTTACAATAAACTCCGCATTGATTTTGAGTATATTGTAGAGCTTTTGCAGGGAATCATCGAATCTTTAGATCAAACCTCCGATGAGGCAGAACAGGAAAAATTTGCAAAACAGATTAAAGCTTTGCGTGAGATTATTAGAGAATTTTCTAAAGAAAATCAAAAACTCAGCGAGTTATTAAACCTGATTGTTGACGAAATTGAAAAGGACAGAGAAAAATATGCGGGCGAGGACATTTCGGTAATCATCAATCAGATGAGGTATGCAGCCATCGATAAGGAAGTAGAGCAGTTTGCGATAAGATGGTTTATCAATCCGGAAGATGTAAAATATGAAGTATTTCATTATCGGGACGGTGTCCTTTCAAACGAAAATAATTTTAAGGAAAAAGCAGACTATGCTCTTTATAAAATGAGCGTGGAAAAACCACTGCCGAAATTCAAGTTCCGAAAAGTAATGATCGAGGAATTTAAAAATGAACTGATGGTTAATGTTCTCCCGTTATTAGGTTAATTTATACCCACATGATGGAGCCTCCATACCAGAAATATGTCTGGTGTGGAGGTTTTTTTGTACCATTCCTTCCCCCTAAAAGCAGCCGGTTTGTTTTGGCAGCCCAAAAGCTGCCACACACCGAAAGCTGCTTTTTCCCCCAACCCATCTCCATGGGGGC
>JBJFCH010000113.1:0-13469 GCA_051888835.1 Oliverpabstia sp.
ACCAGAAACTGCCGGTGGGAAGTACACCTATAAGAATCTGGAATTGGTTCATTATGAGTGTGGTCAGTACTGGAAAGATTGGACGAAGAGATGTGGAAACAAATCAGATGTTAATAACAGAAGAGAATGCGAAAAGGAGATACAACAACTCCGACTCGCAGGAGTTATATGAGTTTATGAAAGGGAAAATCGGGTGAAAGAGCGCTTGGGCTGTATGTCCTGAAAGGGACTCGTACAACTCTGAGGGGGAAAAGAGGGAGCAATCCCTCCGCTCTACCCGGATAAATGAGAGATTGGTGGGAAAATGAAAAGAAAGAAAATATGTTTTGCAGCGTCCTCTGGTGGACACTATGAGCAATTAATGATGCTGAAACCGCTAATGGAAAAGTGCGACAGTTTCGTTTTGACTGAGAAAACACAGTACAATGCTGCGGCAGAGAAGCAAAAAACGTATTATCTGTACCAGGTGAATCGGAAGGAATCATCCTTCCTGCCTAGAATGATTGCCAATGCTTTCTGTTCCCTGTGCATTTTCCTTAAAGAGCGCCCCAATGTGGTGATTTGCACCGGCGTTCTGGCGATGATTCCTATGTGTCTACTGGTAAAACTTTTCAATGGCAAGTTAATCTATCTGGAATCCTTCGCCAAGGTGACATCGCCTACTGAGACGGGAAAGCTGCTATATAAGTTTGCGGATCGGTTTTATGTGCAGTGGGAGAGCATGAAGGAGTTTTATCCCAATGCCATTTATCTGGGAGGAATTTACTGATGATTTTCATTACGGTAGGCTCCCAGAAGTTCCAGTTCAACCGGTTGCTGAAGGCAGTCGATGAGCTGAAGCTGGACGAAGAGGTCTTTGCTCAGATCGGCTACAGCGACTATAAGCCAGTGAACTACGCTTATAAGGAATTTCTGGATAGGGAAGAGTTTGCGGAAATCATGGGCAGGGCAGATATTGTCATCACTCACGGAGGCACCGGTGCCATCATCGGTGCTGTGAAGAAGGGCAAGAAGGTCATTGCGGTTCCCAGACTTGCGAAGTATGGGGAGCATGTAGACGACCACCAGTTGCAGCTCATTGAGCAGTTCAAGGGGTTGAACCTGATTTGCGCCTGTGAAGACGGAGATCTCGCAAAGGCGCTGGAGGAGGTCAAGAACACTGAGTATAAGGAATATGTGAGCAATACTCAGAGAATTATCAGTAGCATAGAGGAGTTTATATAACGATGAATACAATTACTAAAAATATTCTGCTATTTCCCTTCAACATGCTTTACGCAATATCGCCGAAGACAGAACTTCGCCTAATGTTTAGGCTGAAGCAAGGTCATCCGTTGAGCTTGAAGAATCCTCAGACTTTCAATGAAAAACTACAATGGATTAAGCTCTACGACAAGAATGAATGGATGCCCAAATGTTGCGATAAGTATGCCGTAAGAGAATATGTTGAAAAAATGGGTTGCGGCGACCTGCTAAATTTGCTTTACTGGCATGGGACGAATCCGGATAATATTCCTTATGATTCCTTGCCGGAGAAGTTTGTAATCAAGGTTACGCATGGATCGACTTTTAATATCATCGTCACGGATAAAAGCAAACTTGATAAGGAAGACGTAAAAAAGAAACTGAACAAATGGCTGAAAGCAAAGTTTATTCCGTGCTATGGTGAGTGGTTTTATGGAATCATCCCCCCCAGAATTATCGTAGAACAGTATTTGGAGGATGGACATGGCGCAGATTTGTACGATTACAAGGTATTCTGCTTTAACGGAAAGGCAAAACTGATAGACGTACATTGCGGAAGATTTGGCGAACACAAAAGAAACATCTATAATCTTGACTGGAAACTGCAGGATGTCAGATTTAAATACGAGAACTTTAACGGAATAGAGAAACCGGCTGTGTTCGATGAGCTGATTAGACGAGCGGAATTGCTGTCTAGTACATTCCATCATGCGCGCGTAGATTTCTTTATTGTAAACGATAAAATTTATTTTGGTGAGATAACATTTACAAACGGTGCTGGTTTTGACCAAATCAAGCCGCATGAGTTCGACTTAGAAATGGGAAGCTGGCTAACTCTTAAATAGGAAAGAAGAGAGTGATAAGAGTTATGAAAACACTTAATATGTATTATGCAAATCTGGGCAATATGGGCGACCAGCTAAATAAATTAATCGTCGAAGAATTATTCGACTGCAAGGTAAAAAGACACACTTATCTCACGGCAACTGTGAGCGGCATCGGAAGTGGCTTGGGACAGTTTATACCGCATGGAAATGTGTTGATGCAGTGCATTGAACTCGTTACCGGTCTGCTGTTTCCAGATGTGACGATTTGGGGAAGCGGCTTTTATAATTATGCAAAACAGGATAAGCCTTTTTATAGAAAAAATATAAAATTTGCCGCCGTTCGTGGAGAATTGAGTAAACAGCGTGTCGAAAAAATTTTGGGACATAAGACAGATATTCCCACCGGTGATGCGGGAATTCTCGCTCCGTGCTTATTGCATCAGGAGGAGGAGAAAAAGTATGAAATTGGCATTATTGCGCACATGAATGAACTTGTTAACGATATAGATACCATTAACCGAATTGCAGCGAATTACCCCAATTCTAAGGTTATTAAGGTAACAGACGATCCACTTACCGTTGTCAAGGAAATTGCACAGTGCAAAGTAATTATTTCCAGCAGTCTCCACGGCCTTATCGTAGCAGATGGTTTCGGAATTCCCAATGCACACATTGTCATTACGGAGAAGCTGGGTGGTGACGGCTTTAAATTTGATGACTATTACTCGGGATATCATGTAGAGCATACCTTTATCGATATTAGAAAAGAAACATTGCCGTCTATCGAGGAGGTTATTGCACACTATAAAATTCCCAGAAGTGAAGTGCTGAAAAAACAGAAAATGTTGATTGACGTTTTCCCTTATGAGGTGAAGGATAATGCGGTATTTGATTTTATTAAATAGACGTTTTCCCTACAAATATGGCGAAGCGTTTCTCGAAAATGAGATCGATGAAATTAGCAGTTTTTTTGATAAGATCATTATTTTCCCAAGTGATATGACACCAAATGATCCGATTACGCGAAAGATCAAGTCCCCCAATGTGTATTCTGTCGCTTTTGAAAATCAGTCATTGCGGTACCGAAAAATGCAGTACGCCTTTATGGGTCTGCCCTTAATTCGTTTTGGGTCAGGAAAGAAGATAAAACAATGCCTGTTTGATGCATACTTTAACGCTGCTTGTAAAAGCCAGTATAAGAAGATTGCCAAGATTCTGGACGAATATCATTTTGGAAAAGATGATGAAGTAATCCTATATAGCTATTGGCTGTATATCAGTGCAAAAGTTGCGGTCGATTTGAAACAGCGATATAAGGATGTTACGAACATCAAATGCATTTCCAGAGCGCATGCATTTGATATTTACGAAAATAAGCGTTACCTGCCTGAGAGAGAATATATTCTTTCCGGCTTGGATGGTATTTACCCCTGCTCCGATAATGGTACCAATTACTTACAGGAGAAATATCCTTTGCACAGGGGTAAAATAAAAACTTCCTACCTAGGAACATATGATAAGGGCATTGCACAGCAGATGAAAAGCGATACGTTCAGTATTGTATCCTGTTCCAGAATAGCCCCCGAAAAACGACTGGAACTGATCATCGATTCACTAGAGCTGTTGAAAGACTGCGGTGTTTCTCTTGAATGGACACACTTTGGCGGCGGTGATACTTTTGAGGATATCAAGAAAAGAGCGGAAGAGAAGCTTGGTTTCATGAAAGTGAATCTGAAGGGCTCTGTTTTGAATTTGGAAATCCTAAAGAGCTATGAAAATAAATATTATAACATGTTTATTAATACCAGCTCTGCAGAGGGATTGCCGGTATCCATTATGGAAGCCTGTAGTTTTGGGATTCCTGTAATTGCGACGGATGTCGGCGGAACTTCGGAAATTGCCCTGGATGGAATCATTGGATTCCTGCTGGAGGCAAATCCGACACCCCAGACGGTTGCCGACGCCATCCTGAAAATGATTCAGATGGATCCGGAGGCCTATGCCGTTATGCGCAAAAACGCTCGGACACATTGGGAGGAAAACTTTGAGGCAAAGAAAAACTACCGTGAGTTTTCTGAACAATTGCTGGCGCTCTAATAATAAATCAACAAACCAGAATGCGCAGCAATAGGGCGGCATTGCCTGCGCATGGCGAAATGCATTAGTGTTTGAAAGGGAATGTCTTTATGGAAAAATTTTGTCAGAATAAGAAAATCAGGGTGCTGCAGGTAACCGGAACACTGGGCTTGGGCGGTGCAGAAACAATGGTCATGAATCTGTATCGGGCGATTGATACCAGCAAAGTGGAATTTGATTTTCTGGTCAATGGATCCGAAAAGTATTATTATGAGAAAGAGATTTCAAGTGATAGAAGCCATGTTTACCACATTTGTAAACGATCTGATTCTTTTTGGAAACATCATAAAGACCTGTACCATATCATAAAAGACAATCAGTATAAAACTGTCCATTTCCACACACAAAATGCGTTTACCACCAGCTTGCAGATCCTTGTGGCAAGATTGGCCGGAGCGGATAATATTATCGTTCACTGCCATAACACGATGGATTGGAGAAGTAAGAAACTGATTTTTCTTTCAAAAGCATTCAAGCCCATTCTTTGTGCCTTAGCTGATTATAAGCTTTCTTGCGGAGAAGCGGCGGCCAAATGGCTTTACGGCAATTCAAAGAAGGTAGAGATCATGCCGCTTCCCGTTGACTGCAAGAAGTATCGGTATCAAGAGGAAGCACATCGTAAACTGAAGGAACAAATGGGTCTGTCGGATTCTGTAATCTACACCCATGTAGGAAGATTTACGGAAGTCAAGAACCAAACTTTCGTACTTCATATTTTCCGAGAAATCCTTTCTTGGAACCCCAACAGCGTCTTGTTTTTGATCGGAGACGGCGGAATGAGAGAAAGTGTCGAAAAACAGGCTGCGGATATGGGAATCCGAGACAATGTGGTCTTTTGGGGTAATATTTCGGATGTATATCAAAAACTGAAGATGTCGGACGCTTTTTTGCTTCCTTCCTTGTATGAAGGATTTCCTACCGTGGTGCTGGAAGCACAGGCTGCTGGTCTTCCTTGCTATGTGTCCGACACTGTAACATCCAAAATTGCGCTTACTGATCTTGTGACGTTTTTGGATATTTCTCATGGCCCCGCATCTTGGGTGGAAGCGCTGAAAATGCAGCAGCCTCTCAGCATAGCTGAAAAGGAAGCAGTCAATGACCGGATTGCCGAAGAATATGATATTGGTGTAGTTGTAAAACGAATGGAAGAAATATACAGGGGGAGATAAACTCATGTTTGATAAGGAAAGAGATACAGTTAATATTTTCCTGTACGAAAGCGTCATGTATTATCCGCCTACGATCAGTCTGATTCAGTGTCTGCTCCATAATGGCTATCGGGTTCATCTTGTAGCCCAGCAGTGTGAAAAACTGGATTTGGAAATCAAGGGAAACACACATTTTTCTTTTAAAGAAGTGAAAAAAAACAGCGGAAAATCACCCATTTCAAGACTGCAGAGCAGAACTGCAATTCAAAAGGTGATGCGTGACGAACTGCAAAACACCGGCAAATCAGACATTATCTGGACTGTGAATCCTTTGGCCGTTCGTACGTTGGGAAAAGATCTCCTTGCATATGGAGACAGACACATTATGCAACTGTTGGAACTGACAAATGATCTACCTTTATACAGAGGTTCCAAGTACTTCAGATTTGATTTGAGCAAGTACGGCAGAAATGCGGCGAAGGTAATTGTTGCGGAAACCAATCGGGCATACATCCAGCGTGTAGAATGGGGCCTGAAAAAACTGCCCTATGTCATTCCCAATAAGCCATATGTTTATCCCGAACCCCTTGAGAGTGAGGATGTAACGGTTGCTCTGGAAAAGATGAAGAAGGAAACGCGAAAGATTATTGTTTATCTGGGTGTACTTGACCCCGATCGTGAGTTTGCAGCCTTTGCAAGAGCGATTGAGACTGTCAAGGATGAATACTGCCTGTATCTGTTCGGCAAATGCTCCCCAACAGAACAGCCGGGATTCCAGGCACTTTGCCAGCAGTATTCCTGTATAAACTATATGGGATTTTTCAATCCACCTAAGCACTTAAGCTTCTTGCAGCATGCATACATCGCCCTTACGCCCTATATGCCCGGCGTTGTTGGACGGGGATTTGAAAAGCTGAATGCGCTTTATTGTGCGCCCAACAAGATATATGAATATGCCGGAAGCAATCTGCCCATGATCGGTACGGACGTTTTGGGATTAAAAGAGTCATTTGACAAATACAACATTGGTATTTGTTGTGCAGATTTGGAACCGGAAACCATTGTATTGGCAATCAGGTATGTAGATGAACATCATGCAGAGATGACAAAGAACTGCAGCACATTTTATGATGCTGTAAATCTGGACGATATTATTTTGCAAATCGTTGATATGTAGGTAAATTTATGGTAAGAGTGTCAAAAATGTTAAAATTCTTTATATTTGTGGCGGTGTTCTTTTTATGCGATTATGTATATATTCTTGCACCAGCTTTTATGAAGAGAAATGCACTGATGATCCGTTTTTTTGCCGGTTTCATTGGTGTTGTGTTGGCTGTCTTAATTCTGCTTGTAAAGGGTAAAAAAAACAGCGGTGGAAAAATCTATCAGTTGGCGGACAGGTATCTGGTAATCTACTCTGCTATTTTGCTCTTTACCATTGCGACAACGATTTTGAAATATCGTTACACCCTAAACCAAACGCTGTTTGTACTTGCTCCCTATTTGTATATCTACTATACCTATCCGCTAATCTATATTTATTCTCGTGATAAACGGGAGTTCGCCTTTGTTTCCAAGATTGCCGAAGTGATTTTGGCTATGTTGGTAATCAAGACGGTGTGCTGGACAGCACATTCTTTTTTGGGGACTACAATACTTGAGGATCTGACGTTTCAGTATGAAAACTGGAGCAGAAATGGTACAGTGAGAATGGACGGCGGCTGTTTGTTAGGCCTCATATTTGCGTATTATTGGATGCAATCCTACGGAAAACGCAGTAAGAGAAATAGAGTTGTGGCAGTTTTGATCCTGTGCTTCGTTATGTTTGTTGTGCAGTATCGCTTCCAGGTGATTGCGTTGTGCGCAGCAATATTCAGCTGTTACTGGGCTTCTTCGTTCAGCAAATTGCAGAAGAGAAACAAGAGAATCCTGGGCGCGCTGGCAATTGTTCTGTTTGCTGTATCCGGAGGCGCATCATATATGATCGATTCCTTCTCCACAGAAGGAAACTATGGTGGATCTACCCTTGTTAGATTGATGACGATTTCTCATTATTGGCAGCTCCTCATAGACAATAAAGCAGTACTCGGCCTGGGGTTATTGAATCAAGGCAATGCATTTTGCTTGGAAATGATGGCTCGTGTTAACGAGTGGGGGCAGAGTACATGGTACTATTTGTCTGATATCGGTATTCTCGGTGGTTTCTATCAGTTTGGACTCTTGTCCATACCACTATATGGAGGTTTGTTTTCATACGGATGGAAAGCATATAAAGCATGTTTGAATGCTAAGAATAAAAATCTATACATATTCATAGCTGCTCTTATGAGTTATGCATTTTTCTCGAATTTTGCGATGAATATTTTTGACATTCAGCGAGCTTTCGCATTGCCCTTCTATTTATCCATTATCAGCTTTTCCTATGGAAAATGTCTTGAAAACAAAACGAGTGCATAAAAAGCGAGAGAATAAATGCTGATTTGCACAGAAAGGAATAACAATGAAGAAAAAAATCATGTTGGTTTTCGGTACAAGACCGGAAGCAATCAAAATGTGTCCCCTTGTAAATGAACTGAAGAAGAGAGAGAAGATTGAAACAATTGTCTGTGTCACGGGTCAGCACCGTCAGATGCTGGACCAAGTGCTGGATACCTTTAGCGTGGTTCCGGATTACGATTTGTCCATTATGAAACCGGGACAAACACTCTTCGACATTACCACCGGTATTCTTGAAAAAATCAAAGAGATTCTGGAAAAGGAAAGACCGGATGTGTGCCTGGTACACGGAGACACTTCCACGACCTTCGTGACGGCACTTGCTTGTTTCTATCTTCAGATCCCGGTTGGCCATGTAGAAGCCGGTCTTCGTACCTACAATATCTACAGCCCCTATCCGGAAGAATTTAACAGACAGGCAGTCGGCATTATCAGCAAGTACAATTTTGCACCGACGGAACTGGCAAAGAAGCATCTGCTTGATGAGGGAAAGGATCCCAGCTCTATTTACGTCACCGGCAATACAGTCATTGATGCCATGCAGCATACCGTTGTTGCGGATTACCACCATCCGGAGATGGATTGGGTTGGTGACAGTAGAATGATTTTCATCACTGCCCATCGCAGAGAAAACCTAGGTCAGCCCATGCACAACATGTTCCGTGCAATCCGCAGAGTTCTTGACGAGCATCCCGATGTGAAAGCTGTATATCCAATCCATATGAATCCCGTTGTCAGAAAAGCTGCAGACGAAGAATTGGGTGGCTGCGACCGTATTCATATCATTGAACCCATCGAAGTGTTTGATTGCCATAATTTCGAAGCCAGATGCCATCTGTGTCTGACGGACTCCGGCGGAATTCAGGAAGAATGCCCCTCTTACGGAAAGCCCGTTCTGGTTATGCGGAATACCACGGAAAGACCGGAAGGCGTGGAGGCAGGCACACTGAAACTCGTGGGCACCAGCGAAGAGGTCATTTATGAATGGTTCTCTAAATTGCTGGATGATCCGTCTGAATATGCCAAAATGGCACATGCCGCAAACCCCTATGGTGATGGACATGCCTGTGAAAGAATTGCAGATATTTTGGAAAAAGGATATTCCGATGTTTAAAAGTCACGGATATACGGAGGCAGTCGGTTGACAATTCTGTGTCATACCGACTGCCATGAATAAAACAGGTGAAATAATGAAAAAGAAAGCATTTCTAAATGTTGCGTGTTCTTCATTGTCTCAAATCGTATCAATTCTTTGCGGACTTGTAGTTCCACGCTTGATTTTGAATACATTTGGCTCGGAAGCAAATGGACTGATCTCATCGCTGACACAATTTTTGAACTACATAGCATTGGTGGAGGGCGGAATTGGCAGTGTCGTATTGGCTGCACTCTATGGTCCTCTTGCAATAAAAGATAACCAGGGAATTAGCCAGGTTCTAAAAGCGGCAAACCGCTTTTTTAAGCAGATAGCATATATTTTTGTTGCATATACGCTTGTGCTAGCCTGCGTATATCCCCTTGTTATTCAGTCCAGTTACTCTTGGATTTTTGTATCTTCACTGACGGTCATTCTGTCGCTTTCTCTGTTTATTCAATACTTTTTCTCGATTACCTATAGACTTTTGTTGCAAGCGGATCAGAAAATGTATATTGTGCAGCTTTGGCAGATCGTCATCTCGATTCTGAACTTAGTTGTAGTACTTATTGTAATAAGGTTTTTCCCGGAACTGCATATGGTCAAGCTTTGCAGTGTGCTGCTGTTTTTGATACAGCCAATTGCTTATGGTAGCTATGTAAGAAAACACTATCAGATAACCATGGATGTAGTGCCAGACCAGCATGCACTTTCTCAACGTTGGGCCGGTTTTGGTCAAAATCTGGCATATTTTGTTCACAGTAATACCGATATTATTGTTTTGTCTTTTTTCTGCGATTTGAAAACCGTATCGGTTTATTCAGTGTATACATTGGTAATCAAACACTTACAGTCGTTTTTTAAGTCCTTTTCCCATGCTTTCCATCCGATACTTGGAAAAGATATTGCGATGCAAGACGAGAAAAAGGTATTGTGCCATTTGGATGTTTATGAATTGATAGTAATATCTGTTGCAACGATTATATTTGGCTGCTGTATTTATTTGATGCCTAGTTTTGCACTGTTGTATACCAACGGTGTCTGCGATACTAATTATTACCGGCCAATATTTGCTGTAATTATTATTATGGCAGAATACGTATGCTGCGTACGTGAGCCTTATGTCGCAATTGTATCTGGAGCGGGCAAATTTAAGGAGACTGCAAATAGTGCCTATACTGAAGCTGGGATCAACATTGTTTTGTCGGTTTTGTTGGTGAGAAAATTTGGTTTGGAAGGGATTGCTGTGGGAACCTTTATCGGCATGTTTTATCGTATGCTTTACTTAGTTTTCTACATCAATCGAAACATTGTGAAATGCTCCATATGGAAGCCGTTGAAGAGGTGGATAATGTCGGTTGCAACAATTATCCTTTCATATAACTGCGTGCGTTTTATGGACAAAACGGGGTCTGCTACGGTGCTTCTCTGGCTTAAAAATGCATTTATCTGTGGATTTGTTTTCTCGGGTTTTACAATTCTGTCGATGGTGCTTTTTGAACGGACATCAGTGAAAAATCTGATCCTGGCTATGCGAACCAAAGAGAAAAAATAGCAAGAATGATATACTGCCCCTTCCCGGATGTAACGGCCTGCAAAAAGTGAGAATCGGATGACCATCTGAGGATTTAGCGCCCCATATAGAAAAAAGACAGCTTGTTCTTGAGTTCCTTGAGAATTATCCACAGGACGTCTCCCTGCGCAATGAGGTCTGAGAGAATGCCGAGCAACTGCCGGATGCTCTCCGTAATCATGCAGACGGAAAGAAGCCCCGTACTTACCGCAAGCGCGCTTCGAAGGGTTATCTCCAATACGCCAGATGCCGCAAGCATACAGCAAAGACGATTCGCAAGGCCATTGGAAAATAGTTGTCCTATCTTCGGCGTAACCTTGAGAACATTGACAAGAAGCTGTCCCTTGGAAAGACGCTAATCGCCCGTCAACTGGAGCGCTTGGATACGATCCACGCCATCTATGTGCGGAAGAAGTCCATGCACGATCACAACGTCCACCGTGTGCCTGACCGGATCGTCAGCGTGAGCCAGCCGTTCGTGCGTCCCATTATGCGAGGGAAGGCCCGTAAGCCGGTGGAATTCAGCGCAAAGCTGGACATTAGTGTGGTGGGCGGGTGGAATTCTGGCGGACAAAATCTACCGGAACCGCGAAAACCTCAGCTATTGCAAGGAACACAGGCTCCGGCTTTCCGGTCCGGCACTATGTCACCCTAAAAAGAGTGAGACCAAAGACAAGGCGCAGGACTACCGGGATGAATGCAAGCGTGTGGAAATGGAGTGCAGATTCAGTCTGGTCAAGCGCAAATGCGGTATGGGGCTGGTCACCACAAAGCTGCGGGAAATCCACGCCCAGGTGATTGCCATGTCCGTTCTGGTGCTGAATCTGCGAAAGATTCAGTGCGCCTTTTTGTGGCTGCTCACATATATCCTGGGAGTATTCTTGCCACGGCAGAAAATGGCTGTTGTTCAGGAGACATTATGTACAGTCGCATTTTTTTAAGGGGAGTAAACCTATGTCAAAATATTTCGGAACAGATGGCTTCCGTGGTGAGGCCGGAATCAACTTAACCGCCGACCATGCTTACAAGGTCGGCCGCTTCTTGGGCTGGTATTATAGCCAGCTAAAGCATCGCACTGGCTCAGACGAACCGGCGAAGATAGTCATCGGCAAGGATACCCGCCGCAGCTCCTATATGTTTGAATACTCTCTTGTAGGAGGATTGGTGGCCTCCGGTGCGGATGCCTACCTCCTTCACGTCACCACCACTCCCTCCGTGGCCTACATTGCCCGTATGGATGAGTTTGACTGCGGTATCATGATTTCCGCAAGTCATAATCCCTACTACGACAATGGCATCAAACTCATCAACAGCCACGGCGAGAAGATGGATGAGGAAACCATCAATCTTGTAGAAGACTATCTGGATGAAAAGCTGAATCTCTTTGGTAAGGCTTGGGAAGAACTTCCGTTTGCCTCTCGCGACCATATTGGTTGCACCGTTGACTATGTCTCTGGTCGGAATCGCTATGTTGGTTATTTGATTTCTCTCGGAATCTATTCTTTCAAGGGTGTCAAGGTTGCGCTTGATTGCGCCAATGGCTCGTCCTGGAATGTTGCAAAGGCAGTCTTTGACGCACTGGGAGCGAAGACTCTGGTTATCAATGCAGAGCCCAATGGTACGAACATTAACAACAATGCTGGCTCAATACACATTGGTGGTTTGCAGAAGTTTGTGGTAGAGAATCAGTGTGATGTTGGTTTTGCTTACGATGGTGATGCAGATCGCTGCCTGTGTGTGGATGAGAAGGGTAATGTGATTACTGGAGACCACATTCTTTACATCTATGGACGGTACATGAAGGAACGCGGTAAGCTGGTGAACAACACAGTTGTTACGACGGTTATGAGTAATTTCGGCCTCTACAAAGCCTTTGATGAGTGTGGTATCGGATACGCTAAGACCGCAGTTGGTGACAAGTACGTCTATGAGTATATGGCGAAGAATGGCTGCCGCATTGGCGGTGAGCAGAGCGGTCACATCATATTCAGTAAATATGCCAGCACCGGTGATGGTATTCTGACCAGCCTGAAGATGATGGAAGTCATGCTGGCACGGAAAAAGAAGATGTCCGAGCTCAGTGAAGGATTCACCGTCTACCCGCAGGTGCTGAAAAATATCCGGGTAAACAATAAGGCAGAGGCCCAGAATGACAATGACGTACAGGCTGCTGTGAAAGCCGTAGCAGAGAAGCTGGGAGATTCCGGACGTATTCTGGTTCGAGAATCCGGAACGGAGCCTGTCATCCGCGTTATGGTCGAGGCTGAGAGCGAGGAAACCTGTCAAAACTATGTTGACGAGGTGATAGCTGTAATCAAGGCGAAAGGTCACGCAGTTTAAGTGTAGTGACCACGAGAGGAGTGCGCATAAAGTATGTGTGGAATAGTAGGTTTTACAGGAAAGCATCAGGCGGCACCCATTCTATTGGATGGGCTGTCGAAGTTGGAGTATCGCGGCTATGACTCGGCAGGTTTGGCTGTCCGTGATGGTGAGAAACTTGCTGAAGTCGTGAAGGCGAAAGGGAGACTATCAAACCTCGTCGAGAAGACAGATAGCGGAAATGCCCTGGCAGGTACTTGCGGTATCGGACACACTCGCTGGGCAACGCATGGCGAACCCAGCGTCACTAATGCGCATCCTCATGTTTCCGGCAACTGCACAGGTTCTGGATCTGGTGAGGTTGAATCTGAGGTCGTTGGCGTCCATAACGGTATCATCGAAAACTATCAGGAGCTGAAGGATAAGCTGCTGAAGCATGGCTATACGTTCTACAGCCAGACGGATACCGAGGTGGTCATCAAACTGGTGGACTACTATTATAAGAAGTACAAGCTAGGTTCCATCGATGCCATCGCCAAGACCATGGTTCGCGTGCGCGGTTCCTATGCGCTGGAGCTGATGTTCAAGGA
>JBJFCH010000114.1:0-13444 GCA_051888835.1 Oliverpabstia sp.
GCCACCTGTATGGCTGTTGCCGGACACAGAAAATAATCGGCCGGTCCGCCTAACCGGAATGTCGTATGTTTTCTCATCGGTTCTTCTGTCAGAACACAATCTATTCCAATGACTTTTTCAAATTTACTGATGATATCTTCTCTCACGCCAATCCCTCTGTTCTATCTCATTTTCTATTTAATCATGATGAGTTACCCAACGAATGAGATGAGACTACGAATTTCTCCGTGCTTTGCGCCCTCGAAATTCTCATCATGATTATTCAGGGTCAAAAACTTTTGACCCTGTAATCAATATATTATACTATAGATATCCATTTCCATGCAAGACTTCTTCCATCAAGTTTTTGTAGAACATAATTCAAGTACGCCTCGCGTACTTGCTGCGAGGTGCGCGTCATGCTTTGCATGACACAATACATCTGCGCACCTCTGCAATCCGCCGGAGGCTTTATCTTGGAAGGAGATAAACTCATTGTTTCATTTTGGGCTGAAATACAAGACTCGCCAGATATCCAAAAATCAAAGCCGCGCTGATTCCTGCTGCGCTGGCTTTAAAACCTCCTGTAAAAAGTCCAAGAACACCAGTCTGATCAATCGCATCTTTTACACCCTGGTACAAAAGATGACCGAATCCTATCAGTGGTACTGTGGCACCGGCATGTGCGTAATCCACCAGAGGCTTATATATTCCCAGCGCACTGAGAAGACTTCCACAGCCCACAAGCAGCACCATAATACGCCCAGGCATCAGTTTTGTTTTATCCAGTAATATCTGAACCAGCGCACAGATCAAACCGCCTACCCAGAAAGCATTGAAATATTCCATATAGTTCCTCCTCATCTGTCCCTGTTTTTTCCGTTTTCCGCATGTTCCAGAATAACCGCCTGCGCAATCCCAGGCACACTGTTTCCTTCATAAAAACTTACTTTTGACATCAGAGCACCTGTAGGCACAAACAATACCCGTTTCCAGTCTCCACATGCAACTTTGGGGATAATATAAGAAGCCAGAACAGCCGCACAACAGCCACAACCGCTTCCGCCGGAATGGGTATCCTGAGTTTCTCTGTCATAGATCAGGATACCACAATCCTCATGAACTTTGACTGACGCATAACCTTCCTTCTCCAACAAATCCAGTAAAATCTGCTGGCCTACGTATCCCAGATCACCGGTAATAATTTTATCATAATCTTCCGGCTTTCTCCCAAAATCTATCAGATTCTGTACAATCGTACTACAGGCAGCCGGCGCCATACACGCCCCCATATTCTGTGAATCCTTAAGACCATAATCCGTGACTTTTCCTGTTGTCACTCCCGTAATTTTCACCTTTCCCTTTTTGTTTCCCACCACACAGGCTCCGCTTGCAGTCACCGTCCAGCTTGCCGACAGTGGTCTCTGATTGCCGTAACCTAACGGAAAACGAAATTCTTTTTCCGCAGTAGCAAAATGACTGGAGGTCACTGCCAATACATTTTCCCCATATCCTCCTGCCACTGCCATGGACGCCAATGCCAGAGACTCCCCCATGGTAGAACAGGCGCCAAACAAACCATACACAGGGCAGTCTAAACCACCGATACCGAAAGACGATGCAATGGACTGCGCAAGCAGATCACCGGCGAAAATCATCCGAATATCCTCCATTTGCAATCCCGCTTTCCCGACTGCCATACTGGCAGTTTTCTTTTGCATGACGCTCTCTGCTTCTTCCCAGGTCTTTTGTCCGAATTTGTCATCTTCCTCCACCGCATCAAAGTGGCGCCCCAGAGGTCCCTCTCCTTCTTTCTTCCCCACAATAGCAGCACATCCCTGTACATACACAGGATATGCAAATGAAATACTTTGTTTTCCAAGAATCTGTGTAACACGACTGTTTTTTTCTTCCACTCCGATACCTCCTTACTCTCCTATTTTATATTACCATAGTAAAGATCCAATAAATTACCCCCAATAGCCAGCTAAAAAAAATTCCATATAAAATTACCGGTCCGGCAATTGTAAAAATCTTACATCCGATTCCAAACACCTGGCCTTCTTTCTGATATTCCACTGCCGGTGCAGCTACGGAATTGGCAAATCCCGTGATGGGAACCAGTGTTCCTGCTCCTCCCCATTTTGCCAGTTTCGGATATAGATTCAGTCCTGTAGTCAACGCACTCAAAAACACCAGAATGATCGAACACCAGGAACCTGCTGTTTTCTCATCCATTCCCATCCCCTGACACCAGTTCAGGATTACCTGCCCAAGCACACAGATAAGCCCGCCCACCAAAAATGCTTTTGCCATGTTCGCAGGCAGACAATGCATTGGTGTCACTTCTTTTACATATGCTTCATATTGTTTCTTCTCTTCTTCCGTTTTCAGTTCAGCCATCCTTATTTACCATCCTTTCCAGAAAAACAGCAGGGAACCCAAGGTTTTTCCCAATGCCATAACGATAATGATCAGTCCGATACCTTTTGTAATTCCTATTCTCCTTGCCATAATAGCGAATATATTCACGACCTCCCCCAGGGCAATGATCCAGCTTCCAAGAAATACACCGGCAAAAATTCCGTATATCGCCAGCCCTGCATTGCCCAGAGGCAATCTTCCTGAATATAAGAACAAAACATTTCCTAAAAACGCACCCAACATAGAACAATCTTCATAAAGCCTTACATTCTGTGCTGTTCTTGTAATCCCCGCATATCTTGGGACAATGCCCAGAGAAATAATAAATGCTGCGGCTCCGCTTGCCACAATGATTCCAAAACAAATTCCCAGAAATCCCAGCCAGAGTTGTACCAGCATTTCAGCTTCCCTCCCGGTTTTTCATCTCCAGAATCGTATCATCCACTTCATTTTCATAGGTCCGCATTTCCACTTCCATGGGTGTGGGATCATAACTGAGTTTCCATTTCCCAAAATGATTGAAAAAAAACACCACTCCAATCCCAATCCCCAGGGAATACGTGATTTCAAGAATCGTAAAACCATCAGATATCTGACCGGTAAATTGAAAATAGATTCCCTGAAACAGCCGCGGCACATCCACATCCGTATTAAATGTCATAATAGAAAACATAGTTCCAAAAAAAGTAATCAGGCATACCGCCAATGTTTTCATCCAGCCGAGAACTACGTTCTTTTTGTCAGGATTCTCATAGGTCAGGATAAATTCCGGTTCCCCCATATGCACAACATGAACATCCTCAAATCTCTGCTGTATCTGTTTGACCAGATCAATAGCTGATACTGTATATCTCCCGTACTTTTTTTCAGGAAGTGTCATGACCAAAAGAATACTGCATTGATTCAAGACTTTGGAACTGTCAGCAGACAGCCGTGCTATATCCCGAAGATATACCTGCTCTGAAGTTACTTTCATATTTTTATCTGTCTGAATATAGAGAACATTTTTCATCCATCCTCACCTTCCTCTATTCTCACTAAAGTAGCACCCGGCGACTGTTCTTTATTTCCCGCATAAAAAAAGACTGCATAGATAACTGCCGCAGCCACAATCGCAGCCGCTGTCCATAACCACCATTTTTTACATATCATAGAAATCTCTCCTTTTGCGAATAGTATGTACTTTCAAACAAAAAAAATACATAAAAAAGGAAAACTGATTTACAGTTTTCCCCGTATTTCCTTTATGATTTTTTTCTCCATTCGTGATACCTGCACCTGAGAGATCCCCATTTCATCTGCGATCACGGCCTGAGTCTTCTCCAAAAAATATCTTTTAAAAATCAATTCCCGTTCTTTTCCATCCAGTTCTCCCAACATTTCTTCCAGGAACAGACGATTTACCATTTTTTCATTGGTGTTTTCTTTTTCTTCCAGTTTATCCATCAGTGAAATATCATTTCCATCTCCCTGATAAATAATCTGCTGAAGAGATTCCACCTGAGCACCTGCTTCCATAGCCAGCATCAGTTCCTCCACAGGCACTCCCATTTCTTCGGCAATCTCAGATACCGTGGGTTCTCTCCCTTCTTTTTTCTCCAGTGCCTCTCTGACTCCATACGCTTTTCCCGCCATTTCTTTCAGGGGTCTGCTCACTTTCAGCATACCGTCATCCCTTAAAAAACGTTTAATTTCCCCTGCGATCATAGGGACTGCATAAGTGGAAAACTGAACTTCATAAGACAGATCAAACTTATCCACTGCTTTAATAAGCCCAATGCTTCCGATCTGAAACAAGTCTTCCATCTCAACGCCCCGATTCTGAAACCTTCTTACAATACTCCAAACCAGCCCTATGTTTTCCTCAATTAATGTATCCCGTGCATTTTTATCCCCTTCGTGTGCCGATTTTATCAAGGCAAGGGTATGTTCCATAGGACCTCCTTTTATGCAAACGGGCTTTTCTGACTTCCGATTGTTTTTTTCATACGGACAATGGTTCCTTTTCCCACTTCAGATTCCACTTGTATATCATCCATAAACGCTTCCATGAAAGCAAAACCCATTCCGGAACGATCTAACTCCGGACGTGTAGTAAACATGGGCTCCATCGCCTTTTCTATATCCGGAATTCCTCTTCCTTCATCACTCACTGTCACATATAAGGTCTTATCTTCTGTACGACATTCAATTTGTATCTTTTTTACTTGATTGTCATATCCATGAATGATGGAATTGGTTATAGCTTCCGATACCGCCGTCTTGATATCTGCCACTTCTTCCAAGGTAGGATTCAACTGCGTACAGAATGCCGCCACCGCCACCCTTGCAAACCCTTCATTACAGGAGCGGCTGTCAAATATAATTGTCATTTCGTTATTTTGTTCCATATCCTTTCCCCCTATTCACCCTGATTCCAGAACCTCTCCCTGTCGATTCCGATTACTTTTGTCACTCCCGCCAGCTGAAGTACCTTATAAATTCTGTCACTCACATGGGTAGCTGTCACGATTCCCCCTAAGAGCCGTATATTCTGATATCTTCCCATAATCACTCCAATCCCTGAGCTGTCCATAAATTCAGTATTACGAAAATCAAATTCTACCTGACTGATGTTTTTTTCTGCAATCAACCGGTCTGCTTCCTGTCGTATCTCCTGAGCACTGTGATGATCCAGTTCTCTTGGCATTCGAATCGTCAATACTTTCTGTCTGATTTGAAATTGTTCCATATGATCCTCCCTGTACAATAATTTCATTAACCCGGAGGGTTTAACAGAGGAAAGTCGTTTGACTTTCCTCTGACAAAAAATCGGGGATATGCAGTCTGCATATCCCCGATTCAGAGGTTTCTCTTAAGTTTTCGTATTATTCTGTTGGCTCTGCTGCTCTCTGGGTCGTATCTCCGGTATCTTCAGGAACTGCACCCTCACCGGTATTCCCGGCGGCAGTATCACCTTCGTTTCCTGTTGTCGTTGTGCCGGTATTTCCTGTAGTCTGACCGACATCATCAAATCCATGACCACCATTATCAATATATTTCTGAGCACTGGTAGCACGTTTTGTTCCCGGGAATGTATCCACAATTTTCTGGAAGATTTCTACCGCTTTATCATACTCCTGATTCAGTCGATACGAATGGGCCAGAAGATTCAGGACTTCATAATTTGTCTCATCCATCTCCATTGCCTGCGCAAGAGATTCAATGGCCGCAGGATAGTCTTTTGCATAGAAAGACTGTTCGCCCTGACTCTTGAGTGTTTTTTGCATCGTCGATTTTATATTGTTATAAATCGTATCATATATTTCTTTCGCACTGGCCGACAAAAGATCCGGCTGAACATTCTGCAATACATTGGCTGCAGAAGTATAACTTCCATTTTGATAAGCTTCATACGCTTTAATCAGATTTTCATAAGATGTAACCTGGCTGGCTGCCTGTTCAATCTGTGACTGTGCCGATGAAACCGTCTCTTCTGACTGTGCGATCTGTTCTTTCATCTTGTTCATCTCAGCATTCTGACTCGCCATAGTGTTGCTGTATTCCACCACTTTTTCATTGGCCTCCCGATTAATCTTCTGCGTATTCGCCGGTACCACCAGAAACCAGACCAGACATGCTCCCACCAGAAAACCAAACCCCAGATTTAAAAGTGTAGCTGCCAGCGAACTTTCTCTGAATGTGGGCGGCTGAATCACCAGCTCATTGTCTGCCATATACGCTACAGACTGTCCTCTTTCCGGCTTTGTCTTTTCTCTGCCGCCAAACCCCCAACGCCGCGGCTCCAGACTTGTCATCGTACCTGTCTGCTCGTCAACTTCTTTCAGAAATCGAAGGGTTGTAGAGTTTGTTTTATCAATCTTTGCCGCTTTCTTCAGAACTTTTCTGGCTTTCTCATATTCTTCCTGCTTCAGATAGATTAATGCAAGGAGATGATATCCTTTGATCAGCTTGGGATTCTGATTCAAAATCTTTTTCAGCTGAATCACTGCCACATCTTCACTTCCCCTGCGGCAGCACTGCAGACTGTCATTATATTTTTTAATCGTCTGATTGATTACATCCAGTTTATTGGCATTTTCCTGAAGCCGGTCAATGTACTCGGAGGCAATATTGTTCTCCGGCATAATATTCTTGCTGATTACCCACTCGCTGAGAGCAGCCACCGCTTCTCCTGTCTCGAAATACACCAGACCAAGAAGATTTCTCGCCTGTATATTCAATTTATTAAACTTGAGGCTTCGCTTCAGCAAATCAATAGCCCCTGACAAATCCCGTATCTCTGCCTTTTCCAGTCCCTGATTATAATAAAGATTGGAAAGCTGCCATACTTTTTTCTGCACTTCCACGTTGAACCCACAGCTGGGGCAATAAGGAGATTTGTTCAGCAAAGCACCGCAATTCATACAATTCATGATTTTCCCCTTATTCTTTTCGTTTCTGATCTTCTGTTTTCAGCATTTCTTTCAGGATATCCACGATATCCGTCAGATCCCGGGTGTAAATCGCACTTTCCACTTCATCTACATCCAGACAGGGCTTAAACTTCTTCAGTTCCTCTTCGTAATTAATCATACTTTCTCTCCTCATTTTTTTCTGCTAGATATGCTTTGATCTCTCCCACGAGATAGAGGGAACCTACGCAGAACAACATCCCGTCTCCCCTGAGACTGCACGCTTTCTCGAAAGCTTTTCCCACATCGCCTTCCGCTTCCACTGCCTCACAACCGTTATCCCTGAACAGCTGCGCAAGCTGATCTGCAGGGACCACACGACTTCCCCAGATCTGAGTAGCTACAACCGCCTGTGGTTTTATCTCTTCGCAGACTGTCTGAATCATTTTCTCATAATCTTTATCCGCAACCGCTGAAAACAGCAGCGTGATTCTGTTGTTTTTTCTGAAATGACAGGCGGTCTCCACAAAGCGTGCCACACCATCAGCATTATGAGCACCATCTACAATTACACCCGGAAGAATCGTCTCCATTCTTCCCTCCCAGTGGGTATTCGCAATTCCCTGAATCAACTTCTCCACCGGGATCCTGTGTTCCTGACTAAGCTGCTCCATAGTAAAAAATGCAAGAGATGCATTCATCATCTGATATGGTGCAATATACGGAATGGAAATAGTAACAGTTTTATAATACTGGCAATGAAAAGAAAAATCAATGCCTTCACGGGTATTTTTCACCATTTCATACATATCCGCAGTAAGTGCATAAGCCGGAGCTCCCATCTCTTTTGCTTTCTTTTCAATCACGCAAGCCGCCTCTTTGTTCTGTCCGTCATAGATCACCGGTACTCCCCGTTTGATGATCCCGGCCTTTTCTCCGGCAATCTGTGCGATTGTATCTCCCAGATATTCCACATGATCTCTACTGATGGATGTAATAATACAGGCAAGTGGTTTGTCCACAGTGTTTGTGGCATCCAGCCTTCCGCCAAGCCCGGTCTCCAGTACCACATATTCCACCTGTGCTTCTCGGAAAATCACCATGCACATCAGGAAAAGAGTTTCAAAATAACTGGGATGATCCAGTCCGTCCGCCTGTGCTTCCCGGATGATCGTATGTACTTTTTCGAATGCCTTCACAAATTGTTCGTCTGATACCATCACGCCATCAATTTTAAAACGTTCATTGATTTTCACCAGATGAGGCGATGTAAACAGCCCCACATGATATCCTCCGGTTCTCAGCATGGAATCCAGATAAGCACATACGCTTCCTTTTCCGTTGGTTCCCGCCACATGAATGACTTTTTGGGTATTCTGCGGATTGCCAAGCCGCGCCAGAAGATTCTTTGTATGTTCCAGCGGATTCTTGGATGTAAACTTCGGTATCTCTTCGATATAATAAACGATTTCTTTATAATTCAAAACTACCACCACTTTATCTAATGTATTCACCGGCTGACCGGTACTTTTACATTATATAATAGTGGTGGCAGTTGTCCAGACCTAAACGTATGTTTTTTAGTTCCTTTTTACATCATCATATTCGGATGAAGCTGCTTTTCCGTCAAAATTCTCCAGCATAATCTCATTGCTGTTTTCCGCATAAAATGCATGAGCAAAATCGGATCGATTTTCTCCGCAAAAACGCACACTGCAGTCTTTTACTTTTACATGATCCGCATAGCGGATGTAAAATCCAGAGCTTGCTATTTTCTCTATTCCTTTATTCAGACCGGGACGAAGATCATACATTCCTCTCTCCCATTTGCTTTTAGCTGACATTTTTACCTGCACCTGCTCAAAGACCACATCTTCAACCATGTTCTCTTCCGTACCGGATATAAAAATACCATTTTCGGAATCACAGGTAATATTGGAGAAACGAATATTTGAAATTTTTCCCGCTTTTGTATTTTCATCCCGATCATGAACCGAGATAGCAATGGGTTCCGCACATCCCCACCAATTATCAGAGAAACGACGTGTTTCAATCATAATATTACGGAAGGATACATTTTCTACATTTCCCTGATCTCTGATCTGAATTGAAATTCCTCTGTTTGATTTGGAAACGATACAATTTTGTACCAGAATATTACGGAAATTTCCGGTACCTTCCGTTCCGATTTTCAGTGCCGCAGATGTGGAGATCAAAGTACAGTCCGATACGATAATATTCTCCGTCGGACCGTATTTCATATTTCCAATCGTTGCTTTCAGACAGATACAGTCATCTCCACAGGTGATATGACAGCCACTGATTCGCACATTGGAACAATGATCCGGATCAATTCCGTCCGAATTTGCCACATCCAGATCATTCAGAATCCGGATATTCTGAATCAATACATCATCGCAGCCTGCCGGATGCAGTGTCCAGAACGGTGCATTCTGCATTATCACATCCTGAAAAGAAATATGGTTACAGTGTTCTACGTAAATCAGAGTCGGACGTGGATAGGTCTGTGAATTACAATAATATGGATTCCAGCGTTCCACAAATGCAAAGGCATTTCCGTCAATCACACCCTGACCGGCAATGGAAATATTATCTGCATCACGCGCATAAAGGAATGCATACGGTGGTTTTTGTACCACACCTGCATCGATAATCTCTGCATCGTAATCCACCGGCTCATTATTGGGATTTAAATAGGTACTCAGATCGCTGTGTGCTTTTAAAACACTTCCTTTTTCCAGGTATAACTCCACATTCTGCTTCAAAACAATAGATGAAGAATAATATACCCGACCGCTCTCCAGGATAACACGCCCTCCTGTTTTCGTACATTCATCAATTGCCTTCTGAATAGCAGGGGCATCATTGGCAACTCCATCCCCCTTTGCTCCAAAATCAAGTACATTGTAATTCATATATTACCCTTTCACACCAGTTGCTGCAATTCCACCTACAACGTATTTCTGCAGGCAGGCAAACAGGATCATAATCGGAATGATAGAAATGATAGATGCTGCCAGAATGGATTGCCAGTCAATTCCATTATTTCCGATAAATGTTTTAATTGCTATCTGAATCGTATATTTCTTCTGATCTGACAATACCATCAAAGGAAGAATATAGTCATTCCAACGCCACATAAAGGAGAATATTGTCAATGTTACAGTAACAGATGATCCCAATGGGAACATAATATTTGTAAAAATTCTAAATTCACTTGCTCCATCAATTCGTGCTGACTCTGCCAATGATAACGGAATCGACATATAATGCTGACGATACATAAAGATACCTGTCGTTGTGGTAACTACCGGAAGGATAACACCCCAGATATTATCATACAGTCCTAAAGCACTGATTACAGAAAACTGAGGAACTACCAGGATATCACCAGGAATCAATGTACCCAGCAGGAAAATCGCAAATACTTTGTTTGTATAAGAAATCTCATGACGATAGATTGCCAGTGCATATCCGCAGAGGGAACTGATGATCAGAGTAATAATCGTACCCACAACAGCCAGGAAAAAGCTGTTTCCTACATAGGTAAAAAATCCACCTTCCACTACAGATTTGTACGCTGAAAAATCAAACACACTTGGCAGAAGCTTCAAGGGATAAGAAAACAGTTCTGCACGAGGTTTAAAGGAACTGAAGAGCAGCCAGATAATCGGGAAGATCATCAGAAGAGCCACTGCCAATCCCAGAACAGTGAGAAGCACCGTTGATACTTTTTTATTTTTAGATGCGCTTTCCATATTATACCTCACCTCCACCATTGCTAAATTTGAACTGAACACCGGCAATAATGATAAATATAATACCAACCACAATACCGATAGATGATGCATAACCATAACGCATCTGTGTAAAGCCCTGATCAAAGATATACTGAATAATATAAGTGGTCGCTGTACCCGGTCCACCGGTTGTAATACCTTGTACCAATGTATACTCTTTCAACAGGTTTACTGTGGAAAGTAAGAGTACAATAAAGGTTGTCGGTGCCAGAAGCGGAACTGTGATCTTGAAGAAAGTCTTCACCTGATTGGCTCCATCCACGCTTGCAGCTTCATACAATTCTTTGGAAATATTATTAATACCTCCAATAAACATAATCATATAAAAACCAATAGAAACCCAGTTGGAAGCCACACTGATTACCACAGTTGCCAGAGTTGGATTCATGGCCCATTTCAGCGGTGTTCCTCCGGAAGATTTAATCAAAAAGTTAATCAGACCGTACTCTTCACCAAACATCCAGTTAATTGTAATACCGGCTACCAGTGCAGAAAGCAAAACCGGCACATAAATAAATGTACGAACTAATGTTTTGCACTTCATTCTTGCAGAAGTCACCAGAGCTGCAACCAGAAGCGGAAGAATTACTTTAAAAGGAAGGTTAACAATCGTATAAATAAATGTTCTTTTCAGAGTCGCGTAAAAATCCGGATCCTTAAACATCTTTATATAGTTGCTCAGTCCCACAAAATCCATGGTTTTCCATCCATCATAATTGGTGAAAGAAAATCCGATTGCCAAAAACAGGGGCACAATAAAAAATATCGTAAATAAAATCAGAGCGGGCGAAACAAACAACCAAAATGCTTTGGTATGTGCAAATGTTTTATTCTTTTTCCGCATACTACTCCTCCATTTCTCATAAGGCAATGGACTGCAAACCCTGCCGCCCATTGCCTCATCTTTCACCTGCGATTATATGCCACAGGTTTCTTTTATTTTAAATTAATTAGCCAATTCCCACTCAGATGATTCTGCAAGTTCATTTGCGAAAGCATCCAGTGTTTCTTTTGCTGTTACTTCTCCTGCAACTGCCTTTTTAATAGAATCTCTGTATTCATTATCTTTGTAATTTCTCCATGCAGAGCTTTCATCTACCATAAAGGTATCTGTTACATATGCAACCTCACCCTGGATTACTTCATAATCTTCTTTTCCTTCATCAGTTTCAGGCTCATAAATTACATCATTCAGAGATGACAGACCTTTATCCTGCTGAATATATGTTTTAAAGTTTTCTTCTGTGTACATCCACTCCAGGAACTGAAGAGCCAGTGCTTTGTTCTCTGCGTTTTCCGGTACAGCCAGTGCAGAACCACCAATGATTGCAGCCTGACTTACTGTTCCTTTCGGAGACGGCATCAGAGCAAAATCAAACTTACTGATATCTGAAGCAAATGTAGCATAATTCCATGAACCGGACAGGTAAATACCTACATCACCATTGGAGAAGTAGTCTGCCGGGTTATCAGATGTAGCACCTGACCAGATTGCCTGAGGCATAACTGTCTTGTTTGCTTCCACGAATTTTTCCAGTGTCTGAACGTTCTCATCACAGTTTACATTTACTTTGAAAGTATCGCCGTCAGCAACAGTCAGTGAACCACCGTTTGCATACATCAAAATATCGTATCTTGCTCTGGATACATCAGCAGCGAAACCATATTTTACTCCGCCCTTGTCCATAAGGATCTGAGCATTTTCGTACAGTTCATCCCATGTCCATGGATCATCTGCTGTCGGTGCGGTCAAACCTGCTGCATCGAAAGCATCTTTGTTATAGTATACACAGGTAGTTGTGTAGTTGTAAGGAAGACCGGTGATCTTGTCAGATACATAATCTTTACCTACAATTTTCAGTGCAGATGCTTCAAACATATCCATATCAAAGCTTTCAGACAGATCTACGAACTCATCCGGATACAGCTGATGCAGTCTGGTTGTTGCAATCAAATCCGGAAGGTCATGATTCTTTGCCATGGAAGGGAATTTTGTCAACTGATCATCATATGCGATAATCTGTTTTTCAACTGTATTTCCAGTCTCCTCTGCCCATTTGTCAAGCATCATGGTCAGTGCATCGCCTTCACCCGGTTCCTCTGACAAAAGAACTGTCATTGTTCCGCCGGTGATCGGTTCATCTGAACTTGCATCTGAACTTGCAGATCCACTGCTGCTTTCTTTGCTTCCGCCGCATGCTGCCATAGGCAAAACCATAGTTCCAGCAAGGGCAAGTGCCATAACTTTTTTCCACTTTTTCATTGTTTTTACCTCTTTTCTTTTTATTTTTCTTGCTTTTTAAGCTTGAAATAAACATTCTAAAGTAATACAACCAGACCTGTATCAACCTCTTAGAATGATACTTCCTTCTTTTATTCCGACCGGAATTTCCAGTTCTACAGCGCCTTTTGTCCGGTACGTTACAGGAATCGGAGCCCCATTCAGAAATGCCTCTCCTGCTTTTTCATGTTTTCCGGCGGTGACAGCCAAAAGACTAACCGCCCTTTCTCCATGATTTGTCACTTTAATGTTGAAGCAATCTTTCTCTTTATCGTAGGACTGCTCCTTGATCCACAGGTCAAATCCTGCTGTCACAGTTCCTGCCTTATAATAAGCATCTGCCCAGATATTGACCGGTGCAGACAGCCCGCCGAACTGATGGAACCAGCCGCCTCTTGCCGTAGCAATATTCATCATTTCAAATGTATAATAAGAATGATCTACTTCCTGTTTCCACGCATCCAATGCTGTTTTAGCGATCTTGAACGCTTCTTCTGTTTTTCCAAGATCCAGCATGGTTTTCCAGATAAACCACTGATGGGAAA
>JBJFCH010000115.1:0-13356 GCA_051888835.1 Oliverpabstia sp.
ATAATTACATTTGTCAAATCAAGTCGAAGTCTGCTTTTTTGTGTTCAGAATATTACAAATGTATTGTTCAAAAAAACACATTTTCTTTTCATAATGATTAAGATACTATAAACGTATCAAATAAAGCACGGAGGTAAAAAAATGAGGAAAGCAAAATGGTTTAAGGGAACAGCATTGTTAACCGCAGGCATTCTGCTGGCAGGAGCACTTGGAGGTTGTTCAGGAGGGAAAGAAGAGGAAAAAGCGCAGACGGAACCTGAAGTGAAGACAGAGGCGGAAGAACAGACAGAGGCAGATACACAGGAAACAGAAACAGAAGAGAGCAGTGCATCTGATCTGGAAAATTATTCATCGGATGAAGAGGTTACACTGACACTTTACACAACGCAGGATGTAATGCAAGATAGTAACTATATAGAACCGATGGTAGAAGCATTTGAAAAAGCATACCCAAATATCACAGTTGAATTGCAGGTAGTGCCGGATGATCAGCAGGTATCGCTTCTTCAGACAAAACTGGCAACAGGAGAAGCGCCGGATATTGTTCGCTATACATGGGTGGCAGATGATCCGTTCCAGTTGGAAAAGAATTTCTATATCATGGACAACGAACCATGGGTTGAAAGAGCGAAAGAAACAGAAGATTTGATTGTACCTGCAAATGGAAAAAGAGAGCATATTTATATGTTCCGTCACGATTTGAAGATTGAAGGTGAAGGTATTGTATACAACAAGAAGATCTTTGAAGAGGCCGGAATTGAAGAAGTGCCGAACAATTACGATGAATTTATCGAAGCTTGTGAAAAAATCAAAGGAATTGGAAAAACTCCATTCTTTATTCCTGGAAAAGATTCCTGGACAGTTCAGATTTGGCAGACAAATGTGATGGGCGATGTAGCGGAGAATATCGATCCTGAATTTATAACCGATGTCAATTCCGGAAAAAGAACATGGTCAGACTGTGAAGAATTTATAGAAGCAAACAGACAGCTGCTGAATCTGGTAGAAAAGGGATATACGAATGAAAACGTTCTTGCAGATGATTACAACAAAGCACAGGAAGATTTCTTAAATGGAGATTTTGCTATGCTTGCAGCAGTAGATTCTTTCATGGCAACAATCCTTGATCAGGATCCGAGCATGGAAGTGGGAATCTTCCCGGTACCGTGGAGAGAGAATGCTTCTCTGGGAACCGGTGCAGGCGGCGGATATTTTGTTAATAAGAATTCCGAACATCTGTTAGAAGCAAGACTGTTTATCAATTTCCTTTCTCAGCCGGAACAGCTGGAACTTGCACAGGAGCTGAAACCGTATGCACAGAGATTTATTGATGGACCGGAAGGCGAACTGGAGCCTTATCTGCAAGAGGTTCTTGAATATGTAAATGAAGGACGTACAGCGATTGATGCTAATACATATTATCTTGTTGACATTACAGAACTCTGGAGATTATATCAGGATATGTTGGGTGGAGTATTGACTCCGGAAGAAGTAGCAAGTGAGTGGGATAGCATATTTAGTCAATTGATGCAGGATAAAGGAATAGACGGATTTTAAGGAAAATGCGGTGGGGCTGTGAATACAGTCTCACCGCATAATTGGAGGAGCGGCATGAAAAAAAATAAAAAAACTACATTTTCATTATATTCCTATAAACTTCTCATGCCTATTTTGTTTCTTTATGTGTTGTTTTTTATACTCCCTTCTATTATGGGTATAGGATATTCATTTACAAACTGGCGTGCAGACAGCGATGTTTTAGAATTTATCGGATTTAAGAACTTTACCAGAATATTTCAGGACAGAACAATTCTTTTAGCAATAAAAAACACATTTATATATACGGTTTTTACTGTGATTGGGAAAAACTTAGCAGGTCTGGTTTTGGCAACATTCCTGAATGTACAATTTAAAAGCAAAAATATTTTAAGAGGTATTTTTTATTTGCCAAGTATATTAAGTACAGTAGCAATCGGAGTTGTATTTACTTCTGTATTGCATCCGACAGGACCGTTGAATAATATGCTGGGCAGCATTGGATTGAGTTTTCTTCAGCAAAACTGGTTAGATAACAGAGATATTGTTATGTATTCGATTGGCGGGGTAGCAGTCTGGATGATGGCCGGATACCATATGACCATATATCTTGCCGGATATCAGTCTATTCCGAATGATTATTATGAAGCTGCTAAAATTGATGGTGCAAATGCAATACAAAGGTTTTTCTGTATATCCGTTCCTATGCTGCGCCCATCCTTTAATATGAATATTATGCTTTCACTGATTGCAGGTTTGAAAGTGTTTACAGAGGTTTTTGTAATGACAGGTGGAGGACCGGGTAATGCCTCTCAGGTTCTGTCAACGTTGATCTATAAAAGCTTTGGAAATGGAAGCTGGGGACTTGGAACTGCGATGAATATCATTCTGACTGTGGTGGTTAGTGTCCTTACCATTCCGATTCTTATCAAAATGAGAAGAGAAGAGGTGGAATCTTAATGAAGTATGGTTCGATTAAAACGAAAAGAAAGATACAAAACGTTGTTCTTTGTATATGTATGTGGTTATTGAGCCTGGTTGTTTTGGTTCCTTTGGCAATTGTATTACTTGGATCATTTAAAACACAGGCTGAAGCAGTGGCTTTTTCGCTGCAGTTGCCAAAAGAATGGCATTTTGATAATTATAAACTCGTAATTCATGAAGCACATATACTGAGAGCCATGGCGAACAGTTTGATCATAACGATTGCCAGTGTAGCGATATGTGTGTTGTTTTCATCAATGGGCGGATTTGTACTTGCAAGAAAAAAAGGAAAGTTTGCAGAGGGACTTTATCTGTTCTTTTATTTGGGAATGATTATTCCTGTTCAGACAATCTCTACGATCAAGCTTCTGCAGATGCTGCATATTTACGGAGAATATATAGGCGTAATTATTATCTGTGTGGTGTTTAATATTTCGTTTGCAGTGTTTTTGTACACCGGATTTTTTAAATCAATACCCAGAGAAATTGATGAGGCCGCGTTTATGGATGGTGCCTCTACATTACAAACATTCATTTATGTTATTTTTCCTATTGCGAAATCTGCAACAGTTTCGGTGGCATCTTTAATTTTCCTGGGTATATGGAATGACATTAATATTCCATTATATTATATGAGCGATTCTAAAATGTGGACTATGCCTATTACGATTTACAATTTTTTTGGAAAGTATTATCAGAGTTGGAATCTTGTGTTTGCCAATATTGTTTTAATTGCTTTACCGGTATTTTTAATTTATGTATTGTCTCAGAGATATCTGGTGGCAGGATTAACGGTAGGTGCAGTGAAAGGATAAAAAATGGAAAAAGAATTATGGTATCGGCAGCCTGCTGCTTATTGGAATGAAGCATTGCCATTGGGAAATGGACGTATGGGCGCCATGGTATTTGGCGGGATTGAAAAAGAACATATTCAGATAAATGAAGATAGCGTTTGGTATGGGAGAAGAGTTGATCGTCTGAATCCGGATGCGGCTTCCAATGTGAAAAAAGTACAGCAACTTATACTGGATGACAGAGTGGAAGAAGCAGAGCGCCTTGCACTGTGTGCGCTGTCCGGAACACCGGAAAGTCAGAGACAATATCAGAATCTGGGAGATATTTATATAGATTTTTACGGTTTGGATAAAACGGTGATAACACAATATAAAAGAACGCTGGATCTGGAGAAGGGTATTGCAGCGGTGGAATATTCTGCAGATGATACAACATTTAGAAGAGAAGTATTTGTTTCTTATCTGGATCAGATAATGGTGATTTTCATAAAGGCGGAGGGAAAACAGACGCTAAATGGAACAGCAGGAATAGTAAGAGGCAGATTTTATGATCGTTCCTGGGCGGAAGACGACAGTACGATTGCCATAGACGGCTCTACAGGTGAGGGCGGTATTCGCTTCTGTGCAGCGATGAGAGGCTCTTCGGATGATGGTGAAGTATGGACCATAGGAGATCAGATACTTTTTAAAGATGCCAAAGAAATTCTTCTGTGTTTGAGTGCGGAAACTTCATTTCGTGTACAGGATCCTGTGAAGACCTGTATGGGAGATCTTTCAAAGGTTGGGAAAACGGCTTTTTCTGAATTGCGGGCAAGACATATCGAAGATCACAGCAAATATTTTAACCGGTTAGTGATTGAGCTTGAGGGAGAATGCTGTCAGGGTATACCCACTGATGAGCGTCTTGTGAGAATTCAGAAAGGTATGGATGATTATGGGATGATTGCTCTTTATCTACAGTTCGGGCGTTATCTGATGATGGCATCCAGCAGACCGGGAAGTCTTCCGGCAAATCTTCAGGGGATCTGGTGTAATGAATATATGCCTATATGGGACAGTAAATACACAATCAATATTAATACGGAGATGAATTACTGGCCTGTGGAATCCGGAAACCTGTCAGAGATGCATGAACCATTATTTGAACTGATTAAAAGAATGGTTGAAAACGGAAAAAGAACAGCCAGAGAGATGTATGGATGCAAAGGATTTGTTGCTCATCATAATACCGATCTGTATGGAGATACAGATCCACAGGATAAATGTATAACGTCTACATTTTGGCTGATGGGCGGTGCCTGGCTGTGCCTTCACATATGGACACACTTCCTTTATACAAAGGATGAGGTGTTTTTGGAGAAGTATTTTGATTGTATTGAACAGTCAGCCATCTTTTTTATAGATTTTCTTGTCTGCGATAAGGAAAATCATATGGTAGTTGTCCCGACACTTTCACCTGAAAATTCTTACATAGGAGCAGATGGCCGGAAAACAGCATTGACATATGGTACCAGTATGGACAGTGAGATTTTAACAGAATTGTTTCATGCATATCTGGAAGGCAGCAAAATTCTTGGAAAAGAGATAGAGGAAGAGCAGGTAATGCATATTCTTGAGCGTCTTCCAAAACCGCAAATTGGAAAAGAAGGACAGCTGTTGGAGTGGATTCGTGATTATGAAGAATATGAGAAAGGCCATAGACATCTTTCCCATTTGTTTGGATTGTATCCGGCATATCAGTTTACTTATGAAGACACACCGGAATTGATGAAAGCCTGTGAAACAACGATTTACAGGAGACTGGAAAATGGAAGCGGCTATACCGGCTGGAGTAGAGCATGGATTACATGCTTCTGGGCTCGTTTGAGAAACGGAAATAATGTATATGAAAATCTGAAAGCGTTATTGTGTGAATCTACCTTTATTAATCTGATGGATAATCATCCGTGCGTCGATGAAAGAGGGGAGTATAAAGTATTTCAGATTGACGGAAATGCAGGTGCAGCGGCAGCGATTATGGAAATGTTTGTACAAAGTTATCCGGATCGACTGTATTTGATGCCGGCTTTACCGGATTGCCTGAAAAAAGGACATGTGAAAGGAATAAAAATTATGGGCGGCGCTGAAATCTCTCTTCAATGGGAGGAAGGCATGCTTGTTAAATGTTCAATATATTCTTTACGTGATGATGTACTGCGGATTCATTACCGGGGAAAAGAAAATACAATAACAGTATCGAAAGAGAAAACAGTTACGTTATTATATAACAAAGAAACCAATAGTTTGTACTGTGCTTAAATATATGTATGATGGGAAAGGAGACAGATATAGAATGAGAGAAGATTTGTCCAATGTTAAGATTGCGTATATAGGAGGAGGATCCAGAGGCTGGGCATGGAATTTTATGGCGGATCTTGCTCTGGAGCCTGATTTCTCAGGAAGTATTTATCTGTATGACCTGGACAAAGAGGCAGCTGAAAATAATGCAGTGATCGGAAACAAAATAACAGCCGATGAAAGAGCGGTCGGAAAATGGAATTACGTAGTTGCGGATACGTTGCAGGATGCATTAACAGATGCAGAATTTGTTATTATTTCAATATTACCGGGAACTTTTGATGAGATGGAAAGTGATGTGCATGCTCCCGAAAAGTATGGAATTTATCAGTCGGTAGGAGATACAGTGGGACCGGGAGGAATCCTGCGGGCGCTTCGTACAGTTCCGATGTATGTGACAATTGCAGAAGCGATTAAAGCATATGCTCCGGATGCATGGGTGATCAATTATACAAATCCGATGACTGTCTGTGTCCGCACCTTGTATGAAGTTTTTCCGGAAATTAAAGCTTTTGGATGTTGTCATGAAGTATTTGGCACACAGGAACTTCTTGCTGATATGCTGGAAGATATGTATGGAGTTGAATCGGTAAAACGCGAAGAAATTAAAATCAATGTGATGGGAATTAATCATTTTACATGGATAAGCAAAGCTGCCTATAGAGAAAAAGATTTATTCTCGCTATATGAGCAATTTGTTGATAAATATTATGAAACCGGATATGAAAGAAATGAAGGCGACAGAAAAAAACAGGCATTTTCCTGTGCGCATCGGGTGAAATTTGATCTGTTTAAAAAATATGGTCTCATTGCTGCCGCCGGAGACAGACATCTGGCTGAGTTTATGCCGCCATGGTATTTGAAAGATCCGGAAACAGCGGAAGCCTGGAGGTTTCAGTTGACATCTGTGGAATTTAGAAAAAAACAGCTTGAAGAAAGACTGGAACAAAGCAGAAGATTGAGAAACGGTGAGGAAAATGTTGAGATAAAACCTTCCGGTGAAGAAGGTGTTCGTCTGATCAAAGCAATTTTAGGTCTGGAAAATATTGTGAGTAATGTAAATTTACCGAATTATGGACAGATTGCGAATTTGCCAAAGGGAGTTGTTGTTGAGACAAATGCGCTCTTTAGCAGAGATTCCGTGGCACCGATTGTTGCAGGATCTCTTCCGGGAGATATCCTTTCGCTGGTTTCCAGACACGTTAATAATCAGGAAAATATCGTAAAAGCGGCAATTTCCCGTGATTATGATCTTGCATTCCATGCTTTCATGAATGATCCTCTGGTGAAAACAGATTTGGAAAAGGGTGAAGAACTCTTTAAAACTATGTTGCATAATACAGAAAAATACTTGCCGGGATGGAATTTATAAAAATAAATCCATTGGGAGGAACTGAAAATGACAAAAACTGAGATCGTAAAAGAAACACTAAAGTGTAAAAACAGAGGAATTGTTCCATATTCCATTTATTTATCCATTCAGGGATATGATGTATATGGAGAACAACTAATTCAGGAGTATGCCAGTGAGAAAATAAAAAAAGATTATAAAGAAGGTAGACTGACAAAAAAAGAGGCGGCATCTTTGGCAATCGGTAATTACATTATGTATATTGATCCACCCTGGTGGGATTGGTACAATTTACCTCCATGCTTTGCGGAAGAGGATACACCGGATATTTTACCGGATACAATTGGAATGGGATCCTATGAAGAGTTTTTCAGTAAGGTAAAATATTTGAAAGAAAATTATGATGCATACATATTGGTTACCGTATGGGGCAGTCATTGGGAAAAAGCCTATTTCTCCAGAGGAATAGAAAACTTTCTCTGTGATCTGGCAGCCGATCCGGAGTGGTCAAAAGAGCTTCTGGATATGATTATCAGAAAAAATATGGTTATGCTGGAAAATATTTTATGCTGCGAAAACATTGATGGAGTATTACTTGGCTCAGATTGGGGCGCTCAGAAAGATATGCTTATGTCACCGGAGTGTTTTCGAACTCTGATTAAAGACGGTGAAAAAAAGGAATATGATTTAATAAAAAAATATGGAAAGAATGTATTCGTTCATTCGTGCGGCAATATTTTGAGAATTATGGACGATCTGGCGGAAATCGGTGTGGAATGTTTAAATCCAATCCAGCCGGAGTGTATGGATATCGAATTTCTGAAAAAAGAGTACGGAGACAGAATGGCTTTCTATGGGGGAATCAGTACGCAGCGAACGCTTCCCTATGGTACTCCGGATGATGTGCGGCAGGAGACGATAGAAATTACAGAAATGATGAGTAAAAACGGGGGATATATTATCGCACCTTCTCAGGAGATACAGGAAGACGTTCCATATGAAAATTTGTGTGCGTTAATTGAAGCTGCAAAAGAGTGTTCAGAAGCAGAATAATTATACGGTAGGTTTGAGGGAAAGTATGACATCAAAAGAACGAGTTCAGAAAGTAATACATCATAAAGAGCCGGATCGCGTTCCGACCGGAGAGTGGGGAATTGATCACGATCATGTTACCAATATTATCGGCAGACATACTTTTTGGCGAAACAGAAAAGACACAACATTGGCATTGTGGGATAATCGTCGTGACGAAGTAGTGGAGTCTATGAAAGAAGATTATTCTGAATTGGTGAAAACACTTGATTATGATATTTTGACTGTAGATCTGGTTCCGTCCAAACATACATATGTAAAAGATAAACCAAAAGAAACAGGACCGGGTATATGGGAAGATAGGCAGGGGAATGTATATCGCTATGCACCCAGTAATGATTCTATCGTATGTGTATCGCAGGAAGAGGGGCAGGAGACTTTAAGTGCGCAGCAGATTGAAGAAGCAAAAGCAAGAATAGAAAATATGGATGATTCGGTATTTGAGTTGATTGATTATTTTACAGAGAAATTCGGGAAAGAAAAGACAATCATATGCCGGAGCATGGATATTTACAATATTATGCTGGATGTTTTTGGAGGAGATTATAGCCATCATTTGATGCTGACGGTGACCTCGCCGGAGGAAATAAAGAAGCTGTGGGATGTCTGTATTACATATAATAAAAAAATAATTTCTCACTGTGCGAAAAAAGGCGTGGATATTATGATGCAGGGTCAGGATTTTGGCATGAATTCAGGATGTATTATTCGCCCGGAAACAATCAGAGACATTTTTATGCCGGTGATGAAAGAAGTCAATTCCTGTGTTGTGGATTATGGAATGGTTCCTTTTTTTCATTGTTGCGGAAAGATTTGGGAAATTTTACCTGATTATGTGGATGTCGGATATCAAGGATATCAATCCATTCAGGAAAGTTGTGGAATGGATAACCGGAGACTGAAAAATGAGTATGGAGACCGCCTTACACTTTGGACAGGAGTGCAGTGTGAAAATCTGATAATGGGAAACAGGAAAACCATAGAAGAAGAAGTTCGCAATAATCTGGAAATATTGATGCCTGGTGGAGGATTTATTTTCGGTTCAACGAATTCCGTGCAATATGGAGCAAAAACGGAGAATTATCTCCGTGCTCTTGAAATTGTCAAAACAGAAGGAAAATATTATTAAGGAAAAGAGGGTGGAAAAATGAGTAAAAAACAATTTTCTATGAACACGTATTGGAGTCAGGTGTTTGCTGAGTTAGAGCCGGAATGGTCATTTAAAAAGAGTTCACTTGATTTTGAAGAATGGGCAGAAAAATCCAGAGCGAAATTGCTGGAATTGATGGGAAGCTATCCGGAAAGAGTTCCACTGAATGCTGAGGTGGAGAGCATCGAAGATTGTGGGAGCTTTGAAAGACGAAGAGTTGTTTTTGACAGTGAAAAACATATGTCTGTTCCGTGTTATGTCCTTGTGCCGAAAGGATTGAAAAAAGATCATAGTAATCCTGCTATTTTATGCAGCCACGGGCATGGAGCTTTTGGTAAAGATCCGGTAGCAGGTCTGCGGTTAAGAGAAGGTCATCTGAAAGATATAAAGAAGATGAATTATAATTATGGAGAACAGATGGCGGAGGCTGGATTTATCACAATCTGTCCGGATTTACGAGGATTTGGAGAACGTGGAAAAATAACAGAAAAGATTTATGGACATGACTACTGCGATATTAATTTTGTAAAAGGGGCAATGATCGGAAGTTATTCGCTTACCCTGAATATCTGGGATATGAAATGTTGTATTGACTATCTTGAGACAATGCCGGAAGTAGATCCCAATCGAATCGGAATGATGGGGCTGAGTCAGGGCGGCACAATGACTACTTTTACTGCTGCAGTGGAACCACGAATTAAAGCAGCAGATATTATCGGATATGTGAATCCTTTTGTGGGTTTTGCGATTGACAGAGGAAATTTCTGCGGTGCACAGATGCTGCCTCATATCTATAGCTATTTTGATACCTATGATATTGCAGGTATGATTGCACCACGCCCGCTTCTTTTGGAAATGGGAAAACAAGATGATTGTTTTTTCTTTGATGACATGATGACGGGATATCATGAAGTATCAAAGATATATGAGGCAGCTTCCGCGGGAGATAAATTGCATGCGGATATTCATGAGGGAGGACATGCATTCTCAGGAAATAAAGCGTTCGAATTTTTTAAAAAGTATTTATAAAGTGAAAATGGTAAGATTTTCCAGATGGTTTTTGAACAAGTAAGTTTGCAAATAATCGAAATGTAAGCTACAATAAAGATAAGTTCCTGTAAAATGTCTGAGAATGGAGGAAATTATGCATTCAAAATTGAGACTGAGAATCATAGGTGCCTATTCATTGATTGTTGTGTTACTGATGGGCATTTTAATCGCATTCATTCTGGAAAATATTTTTCCGAAAATAGCGGATGATATTATTACATACAATGTTCAGGGAACAACACAGCAGATTGCACAGGAAGTACGCTTTTATCTGGAAGAGAGTGACCAGATTGTTAAAAACGTCATTTTTAATCGCAAGATCACCAGCAGTCTGGAAGAAATTAATCAGACAAAATATATGGATGGTTATCAAAAATTGGTTTTTGACAGAGAATTTGACGGTGTAGTGGAAGAAGCGTCCACTGCATCGTTGTTGTTATATTCGTATTTGTCTATATATAGTGATTCTTCTGACTATAGATATCAGTATAATGATATGGAAAACACAAATTATTATAATGTGATTGGAGATAAAGATAAAAAGGAATATTTGAATAAAAACAAAGCAGTCATCGTAACGAATGGAGAAACGAATGACAAGAATGGATTTGATACTTTTTCCATTATTCGTTCTATTAGTACGTTGAAAGGAGAACATCTGGGATTTATAGAGTTTCAGCAAAGTTATATGAAATTGGAAGATATCTGTCAGATAAACGGTGATATATTCATTTTGAATCCATGGGGAGAAACGGTTTATCCTACAATAACAGAAAATCCGATAACGAAAGAGGAGATTTCCAGAATAGATAATAAAAATGGATATTTCATTAAAGATAATATTTTTTATTCATGGGAAAGAATAAAAAATTATAACTGTATCGTTGTGATAAGACAGGATAGAAATATTTTATTTGAATCTCTGGAACAACTAAAAAGTATGATGCTTATTGTAATAAGTGTGATGCTATGTTTAACATTGGTGTTTATTATATTGATTTCCCGAATTATCCTGGAACCAATTCAAAAGCTGAAGGAGCAAATTATGAAAGTGAATTTTGAAAATATGCAGATAAAGCCTACAGCCAGATTTTATGTTGATGAGGTACAGCTGTTTCAGGATGCATTTGGAGAGATGTTAGCCAGACTGAAAAAATCTCTGGAAGAGCGTATCGCTTTTCAGAAAGAACAGGACAGGGCAAAATACGAAGCACTTCAGGCACAGATTTCGCCACATTTTATACATAATACACTATATTCTATAAGCATAGCGGCACAGGAAAGCAGAGAACCTGATGTTGTGTCGATGTGCAAACAATTATCAGATATGATGAGGTATACAGCCAGTTCCAAGAGTACGATGGTTAAATTAAAGGAAGAGCTGGAATATGTGAAAAGTTATCTGGAATTACAAAAGAAGAATTATGAAAAGAGTATTGATTATACAATTTATGTAGATGAGAAAAGTGCAGAGCTGGCAGTTCCGAGAATTTGTCTGCAGCCGTTTGTGGAAAATTCGATTTCTCACGGATTCAGAGAATCTACACCACCTTACGAAATTAATATTGATTGTACAGGTACAGATGAGGAGTACCGGATTACTATTCATGATAATGGATGTGGGTTTGAAGAAGATACACTGAATGATTTGATGAGAAAAATTGAAAATACAGAGTTTGCTGAAATTGAAGGCATAGGAGGAATGGGAATTGTTAACACTGTGATGAGATTAAAATATGTTTTCTTGGATCGGATTGAAGTTACGATTCGAAATAGCAGCCCCGGAGCAATGATAGAGATACGAATAGGTAAGGTGGAGAATGTATAAGGTTTTAATTGTTGAAGATAATCAGGCAATTCAGCGTAATATTGAGAAACTTATTCACCAGGCAGGAGAAGATTTTCAAGTCGTGGGAAAAACGATCAATGGTGCTCAAGGACTTGAGTTTATCAGAAAAACAGATGTTGATATTGTAGTCACAGACATTCAAATGTCTGTGATGAATGGTCTTGAATTTATTGAGAGAGGGAGAAAAGCTTTTCCGAACATATTCTTTATGATTATAAGTGGTTATGATGAGTTTGAATATGCAAGGACAGCCATGAAACTGAATGTTCATGAATATATTTTGAAGCCGGTTGATCCAATGGAATTTATTGAAGCTTTAAAAAGAACTGCAGCTGAAGTGGATGCATTTGCTTTAAAAAATCAACCGATTTTTACCGATGAGGAATTAAATGATTTATTGAAACAAAAAAATGATCAAACTTCTGAGGCGTATCGGGAAAAATGGATGCAAATTACAAACAGGCTGGAAAAACCGGTCATCAGGTGGAATAAAGAAGAGTTTTTGGAAGAGCTGGGTTTGCTGATCAATCAGTGGATGAAAAGAAGAGATACGGTTGAGGAAATCAGTGGTTTCTTAATGGGAATCAATGAATTGATCATAAGTAAAAAACACTGTCAGAATGAATTCGATTTTGCGGCTTTTGTTAGAAATATTATGTTTTTCAGCCATACATATGATGAATTAATGATGAGTACAAGAGAATTCTATAGTGCTTTATTTGATAAGATCAATACATTGGCTCTTGAGAATAAATACACAAAAGATGAACTGTTCCAGAAAATGACAGATTATCTTAATGAAAATATATATGGGATGATTAATATGCAGGATATGAAAGAGTATTTTAGAATATCAGAATCGTATATAAGCCGTATATTTAAACAATATGCGCAGATTTCACCCATGGTATATTATAATAATTTAAAAATTGAAGAAGCAAAAAAAATAATGACTTATAATCCTACCATCAAAATAGGAGATGTTGCGGAGATGTTGGGATATAGTGACCAATATTATTTCAGCAAATCATTTAAAATGTCCGAGGGGATAAGTCCACAGGAGTATAAAAAAGCAAAAATAAAGAGTGATAATATGAATGACGAATAGCTGATAGGCAAACTTCGGGAAAGGATATGTACTAAACAGTGAGAGGTGTGAAAGTATCCGGATGCTTGGCATGTGGTTTGGTGGAAAAGAACATAAGGATTGAAA
>JBJFCH010000116.1:0-13342 GCA_051888835.1 Oliverpabstia sp.
CGTTTCAAGATTATAAGCAAAGATACTGATTGTGCGGTCATCGAACAACAAAGAAAAGGTATATTCAATCTCTCTCGGTGTGATAACATCCCCAGTGGTCACGTCCACGGTCAAGGGTACGCTGATTGGCGGATAGTTTGCTTTCAACGCAACACGAATACCCGGATAATCGTCACCCTCACGTATGTCTGTAATGTCCACCAGCTCAAATTGCACATCGTCGGCAATTTCCACGGCACAGATTTCTTCGAAGATCTCACGAACAGATTCATGCGTCAGCGTAAAACCTTTGATAGTGGTATCTAAATCCATTGTCGCCCGTGTGTCCAAGCCGACGATTGTTGAAATGAGAAAACCACCTTTGAGAATGAAATTGTGTTTGTACTTTGACAGGGAAATTCGTTCCAGCAGTCTTTCCAGCATGTAGTTCTGCATGACGAGCTGGGCAGAAATATTTTTCTCCACAGCTTTCTTCTTAATAAACGCTTTAAGTTGCATTGAATTTTTTGTAATCATAATAATATCTCCATATAGCGTAACACTTTAGGCTTTACGCGAAGCTGCTCTGCATACTGCATCAACTTGTGTATGTCCTTTTCTTTGGAAGCCGCGTACTTTTTCATTGCCGCACCCACAATCTGAATGTCGCTGCCGCTGCCACGCAGAATATCGCACAACGTTCTTTCAAGATCATAGACACGAATTGGATTGCCGCAGGGGGATTGTAATTCGATCACACCAAACGAATAATTCTCCGGCACAACTCGCTTGATGATAATGCTTTCTTGTTTCAGCGACAACGAATTGTAGCCTTTGGGGAATGTCATAGTGTACTGCGCCGGGGTGCGATCAGAATAACCCAACAGATACAACGCTGTATCGTGCGAATATATCCCACGCCCATATTTGCGCTGCAACAGGTTAAAATCATCTTCCCATGAGTTGCTGCTCACATACAGACCGCGCCCGAAACGGTACAATTCTCCGTTTTCAACAAGCTTTTGTAAGATACCGCGGTGTAGCCCTGCGGCTGTCACCTGTTCCGTGGTAACTGTTCCATCCGGCGACGCTTCCATTAGTTCCTTGATTTTTTCTTTATCGGTCATAACTGCCACCTCGCTTTCGACAACTACACATTATATTATGCAGAAATAATGTGTCATTGTCAATACAAAAGCAACAATCGTATATCTCTTTGGGCACACATAAGAATAAGCACGTTCCCAGGCCCAATTTTCCCAAAATCCCTGCTCAAATGACCAGTTTAGGAGCCTTTTTTTCACTATAGAAAAAACAATATCTCCCAGTGCCCACACTTTATGGATTTTCTGGGCCTGAGAGATAAATTGTTGTATCTCAGATACTTTTGACATGTAATTCTCTTCTATCTAATTTCATTCCCGGAAAATCCCCGGAATCTTTACCTCATCCTGTTCCACGCTTTCCCCCACGATCTGCTTCATAAGAAGCTCGACAGCCGTTTTCGCCATGGCAGCCTCATTCTGTTTGATATGCGGATACTTTGCCCCTCCCGGCACCAGATAGACTTCATCGATAGAACAGGGTAAGATATGGGAAAACTTATCCTCTCCCGCTCTGCTTACTGCCTCCAGAAAAGCAAGAAGAACTCCATACTCCATGCAGACAACTCCATCAAGATTTCTTCCGCAGTGTTTCAGGTATTCCCCAATCTGCACCACATAATCCTCAATCGGCTTACGCTTCACAACCGTATAGGAAACCTCCGGGAGAATACACTCTTCCATAACCGGAAGCCGAAGCTGTTCTATTTTTTTGCGGAATGCCTTTCTTCTTTCTATAAGTGAAATCGTTCCCGTTTCATTTACAGTTATAATACCGATCCGGCTTCTCCCCTGCTCCTTCAGATAGTCGACCAGTCGGAAAACTGCATCGGCATTATCAGTCCTGATGGACGGAACCTGAATTCCTTCCATTTTTTTGTCCAGCACCACCACAGGAAAGCCCTCGATCACAAGCTTCAGAATTGCCATGTTATAATAAAAGCCATGGCAGGGAAGGATGATCAGTCCATCTATTCCCAAAGACATCAGGAACTCGATTTCCTGTGTTTCCCGTTCTCTGTCCGCATAAGAAAAGCGAACGCAGATTCTGCAGCCGGCTGCCAGAGCCGCCTTATCAAGTTCATACATCAGATCCATTCCGAAAGAGGGCATCGCATATTCCAGGATCACGCCAATCAGCTTCTTATCGTTTCTCTGTTCACTGACTGCTTCATTTCGCGCAGCCTCGCTGACTGGAATCACCTGCTTTATTTCGGTTACGAAGGTTCCTTTTCCAGGTACGCGGCGCACAAGCTCCTCTTTCGCGAGCATCTGCATGGCACGTTTAACGGTAATCATACTTACCTGGTACGTATCACACAATTCCTCTTCGCTCGGCAATCTGCTGCCGGCTGCAAGCTGCCCGTTTTCGATTTTTTCTTTTAAACCTGAATATACCTTTTTGTATAAAAACTCTCCCTTTGGCATGGTGCTTCCTCTTTCTAAATATATTTTTCTTCTGTCTAAATATTATATATCATAGAAAAACATATTGTGCAATATTTTTGCCCGCAGAATCAGATCAGCAATCCTTTATTTGTGATATGTTCCCTCTTCCACCGTCCATTTGCTGCCATATACATAAGTTTCATCAAAAACAGCCTCTATGCTGTCTATTGGAGTATCCTCTGTCAGTCCATTTCCAAAGGTCATCATGAATCGCCCATCTTCTCTCTGATAGGTGTCAATCAAATGCCGAACTTCTTTCCGGCAGTCCAGAGCCGTTCCGTAAGGAATCGTCTGCTGAACATCGAAGCCTGCAAGAATGCAGATTTTGTCCCCATATTTTTCCGCGATTTTTTTCTCATCCATCGTATATTTCTGGATTGGATGAATAACATCAATCCCCAGTTCAATAAAGTCCGGCATTAATTTTTCAATATTTCCGCAGGTATGCAGCCAGAAATGCATTCCCAGTTCATGAGCCTTGTCGATCACCCGCTTATAGCACGGTTTAAAAATCTCTCTGAAAATCTCAGGCGAAAAAAAGGTATCGTTCTGCGTTCCCAGATCATCGCTGACAAATACGCCGTCCAGATTGCATTCCTTTTTTCCTCTCTCTAATAACACACAGTAAAAATCTGCCAGTTTGTCCAGAATGCGGTGCACCGGTTCCGGTTCACAGATCAGGTCCATCAGAAGCTCTGTCATTCCCCGAATGGACCACAGACGTTCAAACATCAGATACCACCAGTGACCCAGGCGGTACCTCCCATCCTCTTCCGGTATATGGGGAAACAGATTTTTATAATAAGGAGACGGAAATTGCTCCAGCATGTCATCTAACTGTGTGTCATAATCGCTGATGATCGTTCTTGCATCATGGGCGATTCCCTCAAAATCCTTCGGATCCACATTATTTACCCAGCGGTATGTAGGATCATCCTCCGGCGCTTCCAGGACATCCGGAATCCGATAGCCGATATAGGTCACATCATAAGGATACTCCTTCATGATCTGCTGAACCCTACCGTTGTTTTCTCCCCATATCTGATCATTTATCCAGAACTGGTACAGCGCTATTCTTTATCAAAGAAATACATGGCTTTTGCATTTTCCACTTTCACTGCGTCTGTCAATATATTACAGGTAGAAAGGATAAACCCTTCCGGCCCGGCCGTCTCTGCAAGCTTTTTCACCTCTGCTGTCACCTCGTCCGGAGTTCCGAATGGAAGCAGGTAGTTTAAATCCACATTTCCGATCAGGCAAAGCCTGTCCCCGAATTCTTTTTTCACTCTTCCGATATCCATTCCTGCAGACGGCTGCAGTGACTGAATTGCATCGAAACCGCAGTCCACAATATCCTGTAATACATCATGCAGATATCCATCACTGTGGAAAATAACAGGTACATCTTTATACGCTTTGATTTCCCGGATTGCCTTCTTATAAAACGGATAGGCTACCACCTTCATCGTATCCGGCGGCAGCAAAAGCCCTGTATTGAAAGCGATATCATCCGTCATCAGAATCGCCTCTGCTCCCTTATCCAGAAACAGCTTCGCTCTTCCGACCTCAAAATCCATAATTTTTTCCGCCAGTTTTGCAATCAGATCCGGGTCTGTCATACAATAGCACATATAGTCTTCCATTCCCAATGCCCAGTCCAGTGCACTGACCGGTCCGTTAATCTGAGAAATCAGAAAGAAATCCGTATTCTCTTTATAAAAATCCAGCAGATGTGTCGTTGCCACGGACAGATCTGCTGTCTGATATTCTTCTACATCTTCAATATCCTCCAGCGCCGGTTTCAGCATCTGAAAGCTGTGAGGAGTCTCCTTGAATACATCGCCGTATGGGCTTTTATAAATGGGATATCCATCCTTTGCATATCCCAGAAGCTCCCTTGGAAATTCATGCATATTGACAAAATCCATACCCAATTCATTACGGATATAAACTTCCTGCTCCAGTGCAGACATTGGTTTTTTCACATCTGCAAGATAATTTTCAGTAAACCCCGGTTCAATGGCCAGTTCTCCCCGCGGGATCCGATCTACCGGCTGACGTCTCAACGCCGCCAGAACTCTCTCTTTTTTATTCATCGCCTTATTTGAAATCTCCTCTGTACTCACGAACGATCTCGATCATGTTCAGATAGCCTTCCGCTGGAACATAATCCGGAATGGAATTACCTGTTCCGAAAGCAAAACCGCCATGGCCTTTGGATTTCGCGATAATGTCAAGAATATACTCTTTCAGTTCCTGTTTTGAACAGTGGCAGACCATATCCACATCCGCGCCGCCAAAATTTCCGATTCTGTCTCCGTATTTCTCCACCCATACCGGGAATGGTGCAATCTGGTCCTCATTGGAATGCTTTGCATTGATTCCCACTTTTTCGATCAGATCTTCCATCACGTCAAAAATCTTTCCGCAGGAGTGGAGCAGGAATGGTTTGTTATAGCTGTGTACCAGGTCCACGATAGGCTTATACTGAGGCAGGATCAGATGCTTCACATCATCTGTGGAAAGCATGGTACTGCTCTTATATCCCAGGTCATCGCCAAAGCGCAGTACACAGTAAATGTCTCCGAATTCTTTCATAAATCTCTGCCAGATTTTCAGATTTGTTTCCCCTACCTTTTTAAAGAGATTGTGGTATAATTCTTCGTCATCTGCAGCAATATAACACAATCCCTGGAAGCTTGTCAGATCCTGTACACACTCAAAAATACCGTTTCCAACGCCGCCGATTGCTTTCATGCCTTCCGGCATTTCCTCACGAAGTGCACGGAAATACTTCGCATTTTTTTCAAAATACAGATCCGGGATATCTTCCCACGGATAGTTGTTAAAGTCATCCTCATCCTGAATAACAGGGGTTATACGGCAGTCTCCCAGTGCACCGGCTCCAGGCATGATCATCCCGATACATTCCTCATAGGTTACTACGTCGTAGCCGTATTCCTTAAAGAAATTACAGTATACACGGAAAAATTCCCGGATATCCCGCTCATCTCCGTTATATAATGCTGCCATATCCACACCCTTGATTTCTCCGATCTTATTTGCAGACACATTGTGCTCATAAAGAGGCAGTCTCTTTACTTCAATATTTCTTGCGCTGTCTACGATATTTTTATAATTTGGCTCAAACATCTTTTATCTCTCCTTTTCTTCAATGAAATTTCCCGTTTTCGTTTCATTGACTTTTCTATGGTATGTATTATACAATTATAAAAAAATAATTGCTATCAGTTATATACATCGTACTTTTTTGAAACCGGAGGTTTTTTATATGGATTCTGCACTGAGCTGGCGAGACCAGTATACCGTCACCAATTACTGCTCAATATATGTGGAAGAACAGCATCACATTCCAGGTGTCCGTACCCTGGCCCGCTATATCATGAAAAACGCCCTGCCTTCTCTGGACTGGCATTATCATGAAAATACCTTTGAGTTTACGATTGCAACAAAAGGCAGTATCACTTTCTGTACCCCTACCTCCTCCTACAAATTTTCAGGAGGTGATGTTTTTGTATCGTTTCCCAACGAAATACATGGCACGAATCATACTCCCATTACTCTGGGAGAGGTGTACTGGTTCCAGCTTGATATCAGCGATCCGGACAATTTTCTCTATTTAGACAGAGATACCGCCCATTATATAATTGCGCAGTTAAAGGCAATTCCCCATCATGTTGTGCAGGCCAATGCAGAGGAAGTCTGTCCGCTTCTCAAACAGGCAGTCCATCTTGTACAGACAGGTTCAGATCCGCATTTCGTCTCCGCCTATCTGCTGCTCTTCCTCCATCTTGTCATTGCCAATTCGCATAAGGAACAATTTCGATTGACTCCTGACATCGGAAGAACACTGGACTATATTCTTGACCACATTACTTCGGAGCTTTCCCTGGAAGAGCTTGCTTCACTGGCAAATCTTTCCTGCTCTCAGTATAAACAGAAATTTAAAAAGCAACTGGGTATTTCCCCAAGGCGTTTTATTAATCAGCAAAAAATCGAGCAGGCCAAGCTGCTGCTTCAGGAAGGTATGTCTGCTACAGATATCGCCATGTTTCTGGGGTTCAACACAAGCGCATATTTTTCCACAGTTTTCAAAAAATACACGCTCTGTACTCCCATGGAATATGTAAAATCCCTTCAGGATAAGGAATCCGACTGAGATTTCTTTCTATTTAAGCAAAAATGTTCTGATCTCATAAGGCTCAGACACGATTTCCAGACTGTCCCCATCCTGAACAAGAAGCTTCTGTTTCTCCTCCAGTGTACTGCACTCCCATATCTCATGATATGTTTTTGCAAACTTCAGAGCTGCCTGTTTTCTTTCACCGCTGATATCCATAATGCGAAGAATCATGCCCTCTTTATTTTCTGCTGTCTTTACAGTCAGAATTCTCATATCTCCGTCTATTTTAACCCAGGCATCGCAGGCAGGCAGCCTCTTTTTGGCAGATGTACCGTCAGAAAATCCCACAGGCACAGGACTTGTAAAGGAGTGTGAGCATCTGTTCTTTTCTGCTGTTGTTTTTTTACCGAATACCAGACGATAATGATATTCCAGATTTCCTTCAATCCACTGAGGGAAATTGGTTCCCCACATATTGTTAAACATGTTATTATAGATGGAAGGTCTATGTTCCTGATAATCAGAACGGAATTTATAAATACCGCTTTCTCCAATGGAGTTAAGAGGAGAATCCTTACAGATCAGGGTCACACAGTCATCTCCTGAGGTGACATCCATCCAGTTCTCACAACAGTAAATTGCATGATTGCCGTCTTTTACGATATCTTCCGTGCAGTCGATCATCTGCCCCATTTTGTTCATGGTAATCCTGGCATGCTCTGCTGCAAACGGGAATATCACATGACCGGATTCTGTGAATGGAGTTTTCTGTTTATCCGGCATTTTGACTGTAATATCTACTGCATCCTCCTGGTCATAGAGCATTACTTCTACGATGATCTCCGGGCTGTTGCCATATGCCTGCCAGCTTTCTTCGCTGTTTCTGCATGTAATGGTCACTTTCGTTCCATATTCCAGCTCTTCAGAAGTAAATTCTGCATGTTCCGGACAGAAAGTCAGATGCTTCTGTTCCGGGTATGCCATTTTGCCAAGGTCATTTACCAGCCAGTCAAAAAAGCGGTACGTATAATTTCTGATGTATTCCGTGATATCTTCAATTCCATAAACATCATACTGATACTGGCACAGACCGCCGTTCTCTTTGTCCGCCCATTCCTTTCCCGTCCTTTTATCAACAAGAGAGGTAATGGTACCATACTGCGGATCAAAGCACAGCCTGAAAAACCTGTTCTCCAGTACTTTATTCTTACTGTCAAAAACTGTTCTCTCTTTTCTTTCCAGACTGCAGTCTCCCGCACAGATTTCAAGAGACAGATATCCCATCGCAGGAATATCCTGAATCCATGCTTTTCTGACGCCATTATCACGGATTACCGGATAGCATTTTCCTGTTTCCGGATCTTTCAGATACATACATTCCTGTTCCGGTACTTCTTCCGGCAGCATCACCCATGCATTTCTGTCAAATCCCAGGCCAGTGAAAACAGTTACATGCGGCACTTCCATCTGAACCTGGGATGCAAGAGCATTCGCCTGAGCTTCTGCCAGGTACTTCATCCTCTTTGTGCTTTCTCTCTCCCGATCACGCTGTTCTTCCCAGGACTCTTCCATCCTTCTGCATGGCTCGTCAGAAAGATGTTCCAGGAATTCCTTTTTCTCATAAAATCGATTATTACCCAGTGTAATCTTAACATCCAGACCCCAGGTATGCTCTCCGAAGAGAAGATTCTGCTCATAACATTTTGCAGCTTCTTCTTCCCCTTCTCCGGTATAGAGTGCTGTCAGCTTCTGGATTTCGTCTGTCAGCTGCCTGGTATCACGAAGGCTGCTCACCTCCTTCGGATACGCCCCTACTCCGTGAATCCAGGTATCTGCCAGATCCTTATCAACAACTGGAACATTATCAAGGGAATACTGTGTCAGTTCTTTATAAAAATCATCCAGACTTCCGATTACGATTTCCGCATCCGGATAGACCGTTTTTGCCTGTCGAATCACTTCTGCAATGGCCTCCGGCTTATGAGGTCCCAGATTATCATTTGTCTGCATGACTGCCAGCCATACAGGAAAATCCCAGTCCTTTGGGGGCAGGATACCGGAACCGTATCCACCTTTATTATAAAAAGTCAGCACTCTGCTTTTGTCACAGGATTCCCACCAGAACAGTCTCGGTACATCGGGAGGCATACATCCCGGGTTACATCCAAGATGAAGAAATTCTACTCCTGCTTTTTTCAGGATTGCAGGCAGTGTACGGGTATGCCCCGGCACATCTGTCATTTTGGCACTGATAAAATGCTTGCCATATTTTTCGCAAAGCTCTTTTGAAGAATACATTCCCCGGATATATTCTTCCACACCGCAGAATTCCGTGTGAGTGGTATAGGGCAGCATATGCCAGACAAGTTCGTCAGATTCTATCAGCTTTTCTGCTTCCTGTAATACCTCTTTTTCTGTCTGTTCAGATTCCAGAACCACCTTCAATGGCCAGGAAGACATGGTCCATACATAGGGGTAATCCGGATTCAGCTCTCTTGCAGCACGGCATGTGGAGATTACTCCGGGCATCAGTTCCTTCGAATAACTCTCCAGAACATTTTTTGCCAGATCCGTAAATCCAATATCAAAATGTGTTTTAAATACAATAATAATTTTTTTACAGTCCATATTTTTATCCTTTCACACCGGATTGAGTAATACTTTCGATAAAGTGTCTCTGGAATATCAGGAACAAAATGATAACCGGAATCATTGCAATCACCGATGCAGCCAGAAGCTCCGAAATCTTTACCTCACTGGTAGAGCTCAACGCCAGAGAACTCAGCTGTATAGGAATACTCAGTTTATCAGGTGAACTTAATACCAGCTTCGACCATGCAAATTCATCCCAGATGAAAGAAAATGCCAGGATCGTAAGGGCTGAAATTGCTGATTTCAACAGCGGAACAGCTATGCGGATAAATGCCTTCAGGTTTCCGCAGCCGTCAATTTTTGCCGCCTCCAGAATTTCATTCGGCACATATGCAGAGAACTGGCGCATAAAGAACACACCAAAACCACTGATGAAAAATGGAAAAACAACTCCCCTGTAAGTGTTCAGGATTCCCAGTTTTTTTGTCACTCCGTAAACAGGGAAGAAGGTAAGCTCCTGGGGAATCATCATGGTAAGAAGTACAAGCATAAACAGCAGATTTTTATATCTGAATTCAAATTTCGCAAACACATATCCTATCAAAGTACAGCAGCATACATGAAGTATGATATATAAAACGGAAATACAGATACTGGAAAAAAATGCACTTCCCATGGATCCCAGCTTCCATGCCGAAGCATAATTGGAAAACCAGAAAATCCGTTTCCAGAATCGCTTCGCTGTTGAATATCATATTGACGAAAAAGCAAGGTCCTGTATCCTGAATAAGCTTCTTATCCAGCCCATTGTGGAAAACGCTGTCAATCATGGTTTTTCTCAATTGAATAAAGATGGTCTGCTGATTATTTCAGCTTATATAAGCGCCAACACCCTGGTAATTGAAGTTGCAGACAATGGCATCGGAATGGATGAAGAGACCTTGCACAGACTGTTATTAAACATAAATAATCCAAACCCTGAAAGCCGTAAAAAAAGCATCGGGCTGTCAAATATTCAGGAACGTATTCACTTAAAATACGGGGACGGTTTTGGTCTTACTGTATCAAGCCAGAAATCAAACGGAACCAGAGTATCTGTCCGGATACCTGCAAATTACCAGGAGGAAAAATCAAAAAATGAAACTGAAGATCTTATTAATTGATGATGAAGAGCTGACCACCATGGCTATCGCCAGAATTCTCAGCCGATATCCGGATTCTTATGAAGTGGCAGGGACTGCTTTAAATGGCAGGGAAGGGCTGAAATTACTGGAGACTATTCAGGCAGATGTGGTAATTGCAGATATCCGGATGCCCATCCTTGACGGCATCGGTTTCCTGAAAGAACTGAAAGAAAAACAAATTTCCGTTTATTCTATCATATTAAGTGCATACCGTGATTTTGACTATGCCCAGCAGGCACTCCGCTATGGAGCCAATGACTATTTACTCAAGCCACTTTCCAGAGAAAAACTGCTGGCAGCACTTAATACTGCCGCAGAAAAACTCACGGAAAGCAGATTACTGATTCGTGAATCCAGTCAGAATCTGCTGCGTAAACAGCAGCAGGCACTGCATACTTATCTGAAAAAACGAATCAAAACGGATTACTACAAGCCATCCTGGGAACTGCGTATTACCGGACCTTATCAGCTTATGCTCATGCGCTGTCCTGAGGAACTTCCTTTTAATTTTATGGATGACTGCCGTTCCCTTGGATGGGTACCCTGCACTTCTGAAAGTATGGTTTTTCAGGCAGATCCAAATACTTCACCGGACATCCTGGATTCTTTAATCAAAGAAACCCTCACATTTTCCGGAGAATATTTCCTGCCCTATCTGGTCTTCTGTCTCAGCAATACAAGGAACACCTGGGATGAACTGCCGGATGCCTACCAGGAATGCCTGAAAACAGCAGATTATTATTTTTATCTTTCTGATCTTGAGTATATTCCATATTCTATGATATCAAAGATCAGACCGCTCCCTATTAACTCACTGTCGCCTCATTTTGAACGTCTGCAGGAATATCTGAAGCTTGGCTCTGAAGAAGCGACCTTTAATCAGCTGGATCATATTTACGCAATGCTCGCCCGGGATAAAAATGCGGTTCCTGCTGTGGTGATCCAACTATTTTATGATTTTCTTTTAATGGCTCTTGATACTCTTCAGGCAGCAAACAGTGACTCTGGTATTACAGATTATGTAAAAAATATCATACTTCAAAAGGTTCAGAGCTTTCCAACCCTGAATCTGCTTTACCAGTATATTAATATACAGTTAAGCCACTATTTTAATCATACGGAAACCATGTATCTGCAAAGCAATGACCGGATCGTAGCACGTGTAAAGGATTTTTGTGAGAGAAACTATAACCAGGATTGCAGCCTTGACGATATTGCCAACAGTGTGTATATTTCCAAGAACTACCTGGCTTCTGTTTTTAAAGAAAAAACCGGCATTAGCTTATGGAACTATTTCACAGATCTGCGCATCGAAAAAGCCAAAGAATTGCTGGCTTCAGGTGAAGTCACAGCAGCTCTTGCAGCAGAAAAGGTCGGTTACAAAAACGCAAGTCATTTCGGGCGGGTATTCAAAGAACGTACAGGATTGACGCCAAGGGAATATCAGCAGAAAAAATTGCAGTAAAGCCGTATTGCGCGCCCATGGCGCGCAAACTAAAGAAAAATCAGGAGCAGATACTTTCCTGCTCCTGATCTATTGCTGCTTTCAGCTTTTTTTACCTGAATCCCACAGCCCCTGCTGCATATGCAGTGACGATTGTCTCCAGAAATACCGTCTCTCCTCCTGCCTCTGTCTCACTGCTGTTAACCTTAGAAGTGACCGTAATAACTCCCCTGGCGCCTCGCTTTTGGGCCTCTGCTTTTGCACTTTCCTCCGCCTCCAAAACAGCATAGTCAACAGCCTCTTCCTTGTCCTTAAAGGTTCGATTTCCGTTTTTTCCGAAGACTATATATCCGTTAGTTCCTCCGGCGATACAATCCGGTTTGATCACTATGGAACAGGATGCACTTACGCTGCCAACAATCGCTCCCAGTGCATTTGCCACCTCATGGTTTTTCGGAATAACCGCATGCGTGCCAAGCATTTCTGAAACATCTTCCAGAAACACACGAATCGGTGCGCCTACGCCGATAAGGGAATACTTTGTCTGAAACATAACAGAAAACAATTCATCCCTCTTACCTTTTTTAGCTTCATGATAACTCACTTCAATAAACCGCTCAACATCACTGCTTATTCCGCTTCTCATGTAATCGGGATATTTATTTTCAAGCATTGCTTTTACAAGGTTTACATACAGCTTTTTCTTAACCTCATCGTATATCAGATCACATAACTCTTCCACCGTTATTTCAAGATTAAACGCAGCAAATTCCGCTGCCAGTCGGGATGCTTCGGCATCATACTCGCAAAAATCCCCTTTGATATGCATCACATCAGTAGGAGTGAGCCCACAAATCTGTACAACGCCATCCCTGATCAGTCTGTCAACATGAAGCGAATATATTTCCTTGCCAACAGCAGCCGCCGCTTCGGTAATAAGCAGCGGTCTATCCTTTAGTGCCTTGCAAAACGCTTTTTCTTCGTCCGTGTATCTCGGATTCTCGCTGATATCCTTAATAAGCATATAATGCTCATACAAAAATCTTGTGTGCTTTCTTTTTTCGAGTCTTTTAAGATTGTCGGTTACGGAAGGGTACTTCTTAGCAGCAATACACAGAGGAATCACCCGATACGCTTCCAGATATAAATTCTTTCCCTCATAATGGACAGCGCTGTCGCCTCCCAGGCCAAAGGTTTTCACATATAATCCATTTACAAAAGTCTTCCATTTTCCAATGGAAACTCCATCTGTTACTTTAACAGGAACACCGTCTTTAATAATGGCAATATCTGTTGTCGTGCCTCCCATATCCACTACGATACTGTTGGGATTATCTGTCAGCCGGGTACACCCGATCGCACTGGCTGCAGGACCGCAAAGAAGTGTTTCCACAGGACGCAAAGAAGCAAACTCCTCAGACATAATACTGCCGTCACTTCGGACAAT
>JBJFCH010000117.1:0-13302 GCA_051888835.1 Oliverpabstia sp.
AAGATCACAGCCCATACAATCTGCTGTCATTTGTGAGAGTATTGTATCACATCCGGTTCCCATATCAGAACATCCCAGCATCAAAGTATAAAAACCGTCATCATTCAACCGAAGCTGAACCGTTCCCACATCACAGTTACTGATACCGGAACCCTGCATGGACATCGCCATACCGACAGCTCTTACTTTATTCGGAGCAACTTTATAGCAGGGATATTTTTTATCCCAGTCAATCATTTCCTTCACTTTTGCCACACAGCGATCCAGGGCACACGAAGTAGCTGTCTCCCCATAATAATGTGTAAATTTGTTTCCTTCATGCACCATATTCATTTCACGGAGCACGGACGGATCCATATTCATTTTGTGAGCGAGTTCATTGACCGCAGATTCCAAAGCAAAAATTCCCTGGGTGGCTCCATAGCCGCGGTATGCACCTGCTGATAACCGATTGGTATAGACTACATCATAGGCGAAACGGTGAGCTTCAAATCCATAATACATGGAAAGCGATTTTGTACCGGAAAGTCCTACCGTTGTCGGTCCGTGTTCTCCATAAGCACCTGTATTGGACAAGGTATACAAATCTACCGCTTTGAATTTACCATTTTTATCTGCTCCGAGTCTGATATGAACTTCCATCTCATGACGGGGTGAACCGCTGATAAAACACTCTTCTCTCGTATAAGTCAGATGAGCCGGTTTCCCGGTCAGATAAGTAACAATAGCCGGATACACTTCACAGACTGCCGTCTGCTTTGCACCAAAACCACCACCGATTCTCGGCTTCACAACCCTCACCTGGGACTTTGATATATTCAAAGCATGAGAAACAATCCTTCTTACATGGAAAGGAATCTGTGTCGCACTCTGTACCAGAAGTCTTCCATAAAGATCCATCGAAGTAAATGCGGTAAACGGCTCCATCATTGCCTGACTCACTGCCTTAATATGATAGTGTTCATCCACAAGATACTCACAGGATGCCAGTACTCCTTCAACATCTCCGTCACTTTCATCAGAAGAGGCGCATAGATTTCTCATCTGGTCAGTGCCCTGACCGTCATGTGCCACATAATTGTCCTCAGGATGTATCAGAATCGGATTGTCCAGAGACTTTTTAAAATCAAGGATCGGTTCTAAGACTTCATACTCCACTTTGACCAGTTTCATAGCCTTCATACAGCATTCTTCATCTCTGCCGGCTATGATTGCAACCGGATCCCCCACAAAACGTACATATTCGTCCAGTATCAGACGATCATAGGGACTGGGCTCCGGAAATGTCTGTCCTGCCAGTGTAAAACGATTGTGGGGCACATCTTTATAAGTAATGACGGTTTCAATTCCTGGTACAAGCAGGGCTTTCGAAACATCAATACTTTTAATTTTTGCGAATGCGTGGGGACTTCTTTTTAATTTCACCGTAAGTGTATTTTCAGGCACCAGATCATCCGTATAAACAGGTTTACCGGAAAGAAGTGCTTTCGCATCTTTTTTAACAATCGGCTGCCCCACATACCTGCGTTTCATTTTATCCATACTAGATTCCCTCCTCGATGCCAAAGTATTTTACCAAAGCTCTGTACTGAGACTGGTATCCGGTACATCGACAAAGATTGCCCGCCAGATATTCTTTCATCTCCTGTGCTGTGGGATTTGGATTTTCTCTTTTCAAAGCAAGTACTGCCATAATAAATCCCGGACTGCAGAATCCACACTGATCAGCACCTTCTTTTGCCAGAAATGCAGAAAACTCCTCTGCCTCTTTCTGAACGCCCTCCAACGTGGTTACTTTTCTTCCATTTGCTCTTGCCGCAAGGGTAGAACAGGAAAGCACCGGCTTATCATCCAGCCATACCGTACATAGCCCGCAGTTTCCTGTATCACAGCCTCTTTTCACACTCTTCATTCCCTGTGTGCGCACAAAATCCAGAAGCATCATATTGGGATTAATATCCGCTTCAACTTTTTTCCCGTTTAACAATACCTGTATTTTCATATGCGTCACCTCTGCTAATCACTGATTTCTGCGATGGCTCTTTTTATCAAAATCTTCGCTATCGCTTTTCTGTATTCAGCGCTTCCTCTCATGTTAGATCCAAATCTTACCTGTTCCACTACCGTATCAAGAAATGCCTCCAATTGTTTCTCATCAGCAGGATCAGCGAGTTCCACATGATCAACAATCTGCGCCCGGTGCGGTGTCGCCCCCAATACAACGGTATACTTTCCATCTTTGCAGGAAACCGCACAGGTAAGAACAGCAAAATCCGTCTCCGTCATTCGATGTGACTGGTAAGAAACCTTTCTTCCGTCCTTATTAATTACAACATTTACCAGAATATCATCATCCAATTTCCTGTCAATGAATTCTTTTATCGGGACAAGGCCTGCTTGATACAGTTCAATCCTTGTATCCAATGCCGCAAGAATTGTCAGCACATCCGAGAATCCGAATCTCGGAAATACACTGCCTCCTACTGTAGCGGTATTACGAAACTGTACACCCACAATATGTTTCAGTGCCTCTTTAAAGCTTCCGTTGAATTCTTTTTGCAGAGATTCATTCACTTCCAGATCACGGAGAGTACACATACATCCGATTTTATATTCTTTTTCACTTTCCTCTATCTTATCCAGTGAAAGACCGCACAGATCAATACCTGTCATAATATTTCGGGATCCCATTTTCATCCAGAGATTCCCGCCCAGAATAACATTCTTTTTACTTTTTTTCCGCAGGGCATAAGCCTCTTCCAGACTTGACGCCTGCACATAATTTTTCATTGTAAACACAGCAGCTCTCCTTCACGCATTTCACGTTTTGCATTTTATTTATTATAATAAAGAATTCCTTAAAAATCCATAGGTATTATCTGTATTTCTGTATCATCGCTTCATATTGCTCCGGAGTATCAATATCAAACAATTCTATTTTATCTGAAGCAGATACATTTTCCACCTGATCCGGATATTTTTTCACCAGATAGGAACCACCGCATTTGGAAGGAAGTGCCAGTAGTTCCTGAAAGTATTCTTTTCCAAACAGAATCGGCGCCCCTTGCTTTTCTTCATAGGAAAGTCTATATATTCCTTTCCCCTTTTTTTCAAACTGACGGAGCATCCGTACCAGACTTTCTCTCTGTAAAAGTGGCTGATCACAAGGACAAAACATACAACCATCCATTTCTTTCATGACATCCACTCCAAAATGTATGGTATCATTTCGATCCGGCAATTCATGGAAAATCACATCTACCTTCTGCTGTCTGCATAGTTCTCTCACTTCTTCGCTTCTTGTAACCACCACACGTCTGTCAAAAAGTTCTTCGCCCGTAATATCCAGAATCCTCTGAATCATGGTTTTTCCCCGGAACTCTGCCAGCAGTTTGTTACGTCCAAACCTTTTTGACAGTCCCGATGCCATGATCACACAACCAACCTTTTTTTTATTTTCGGAAGCATATAGTTCTTTCTCTTTCACACATTCAGACTTGATTTTTCCCACCAGCGCCTCCAGTCCGGCTACCACATGCGGCCGTATATCACCGCCTATAAGTACATACATGATATCATCTCCGACCTCCAGTTTCCCGGAATTCAGCCAGACACGAATATAATGTATCCCTTCCATCCTGTAAGTTTCCCGAATAGCTGCCTGCACTTTTTCCTCATCGTAAGAAAACAACATACCAGAAACATCCTGCGCATCCTGTTCTCCCATACGAACCCGTGCTTTTGCTGTCTTTCGTACTGTACCATTATGCACCAGAAACATTCCCACATCCGCTGCCCGCGGATCTGCTTTTGCCTCTCTCAGCCACTCATCTATGGAAGGCGATTCTCTTTTTTTTAGTTCCGTCATGTCACTGTACCTCCCTTTACAACTGCTTCCGCATCCTATTCCCTAAATCGGAATAAAAAGCACTTTATTGCTTCCCCCGCATATCATCCCTAATTCTCTGCTTTTTTTAGTATCCAGCTGATATTCTCTGATCATAGCTTTCGGGTTTCTTCTTGCCTCCTCAATCACGGCAAATTCCACCGCCCCGCCTCCGATGGTATCTATCACGATCTGATCATTTACAAACATCATACTTCCCACCCCTCTCGGTGCAGAACCTGTTTTCTCAATGATAATGCACAGGATTCCATGTTCCTGCACATCAAGAAGTTCTTTCGATACCGATGAGGAATTTCTGCTATTCTTTTCCTGTATGATCTGAGCAAGAATACTGACTGCTATCTCCGCAGGAGTAATTGCCTTGATATCCAATCCGATCGGTGCGTGGACCGACTGAATTTGATTCTCCGTTATTCCCTCCTGACGCAGCATCTCAAAGGTCTTTTTCACTTTTATTTTACTTCCGATCATACCCAGATACTGATACGAAGATGACAAAATAGTTTTCACACAGATAAAATCATCTTTATGACCACGGGTAACAACTACATAATACGCATTCGGTTTCAGATAACGTTCCAGATGATCAAACGAATCGCAAATCACTTCATCTGCCAGTGGAAATCTTTCCCGATTGGCAAATTCCTCCCGGTCATCAATTACTCTGATATGAAAATCCAGGCAAGATGCCATTTTTACCAGATCACCGGAAATGTGACCGCCACCGCAAATAATCAGTTCCGGCTGAGCGATAAACCATTCTTCCTTAATCAACGCAACATCCATTTCTGCTTCCAAAAGACCGGCCACCGCCCGCTGATATAAAGTACGACTGCCGTTTGGCTTTATTGTAATATTTTTCTCCGGATATTTTTCTCTCAATGTTTCCACGTATCCTTTCCTAATCAATGTTTGTATGTGTATGGGCTCTATTTCTACGTTATTACCTATCCCCAGACATTTCTCTGCCAACTCAAAACGATGGATTACTTCCGCTGCCTTTTGATGCAGAGCATGCATTCCGCAGACAATAATGATTTCGTCTACATTATCATAGATCACTGGTTCCTCTGCATTTGGGTATTTCAGCGGCAAATGTCTGGAACCATCTGCTTCAATCAGTACCTCGTCAGCATGCCGACACACCTTTTCATATGTATTGGGGGATAAGGATCTGATTTTTTCTCCTTCTTTGATTCCCGCCATCACATAATGTCTGCTCTCCAGATAATCGATAATCTCATCCGCATTATCCGTCAAAAGTGTATCATTTTCCACGTACATATGCGTCGAAGTCGTCACAAAAACCTTTTTTCCCTGGGACAAATATTGTTCCGCATATCGCCGGATCCACGAGGTTTTTCCTCCTGCCCCCACAAACGCCCTAATCATACTTCTTTCCTTTTTTCAAATACAGGTGCATAATTGCTTCCAGCACACCTCCGGCAATGCATCTGGCTTTATCAGAGATTGTAAAACAATTATCATACTCATCTATCCTCGGATCAATATCGGCAATTTTAAATCCCTTTGTCACAGGGTATCCATCCCGGATCAGTCCGCGAAGCAAACCGTCAATTGTTGCTTTTACGGGAATACTTTCCTCATTGGTCTCAATCCTCGCTATGATATCACCCTGTTTCACGATATCGGTAATTTTCTTTACATTTTTTAGTTTTCCCTCTGCCGGACTATGAATCACCCGCTCTTTTGTATAGCCTCCGATCATCCCGGGAATCCCTGTATTTTTTATCGCCTGTCCCTGATAAATCACTCTCCCCAGAGAATGACCGCGCTTCGTCTCAATCACAGCATCCACATCTTTTCCGGCTTCAAATCCCGGACCCAATGCTACTGTAATATCTGCCATACCTTTATTGGTACCAAGATTTTTCTTTGCAAGAATTGCATCTACAACTGCCATCGGCTTTAGCTTTCGAATACTTACACCTTCAGGGTCCACCAACATCACCAGTTTTCCCTCATTTAACATCGTAACAGCATCTTCCAGATTATCTGCCAGAAAACAGGTCACCTCTTCCACTCTCTGCTCGCCCTGATAAACTGCCTCCGAAAATGCCACATTTCTTCGTATGGCTGAAGGAGCAGCGATTTCAAGTACAAGGACCTTAAAACCGCACTGATATAACCGATCAATCGTTCCTGTGGCAATATCACCGCCGCCTCTTACAATAACCAGATTTTCTATATTATTTATTCCAGACAAATCCAGAAATCCTCCTTTTCTGTCACATATCCCACAATTGCAGCCTGCGGGAAGTATTCTCGAAGCTCTGACAGACACGCCTGTGCTTCTTTCCTCGGAAGCGCTGCCAGAAATCCTCCGCTCGTCTGGGGATCATAAAGAATATCCTGCATTGCACAGCTGATGTCACTACACACTTTAACCGATGTTTCCGCATAATCACGATTTCGATAGGCACCCGCCGGAACCAGTCCCATAGAGGCCAATTCATAAGCTTCTTCATGATAAGGAATCGCATCCACCTGAAAATGAAGCGTGCACCCACTTCCCTGTGCCATCTCAAATCCATGACCCAGCAGAGCAAACCCTGTCACATCCGTACAGCTGTGCACCGGATAGTTTACCAGAACATTTCTTGCCGCTTTATTCAAAGTCGCCATCTGCCGATAGATCCGTTCTTTCACCTTTGCTTCCACCATATCTGCTTTGATTCCTGTAGTCAAGATCCCCACTCCCAGAGGTTTTGTAAGAATCAGAGCATCTCCGGGCTTTGCATTACAATTTGTCCAGACTTTTTCCGGATGAACAAACCCACTTACCGCTAATCCATAGATCGGTTCCGCTCCCTGTATGGTATGTCCTCCTGTAATGATTGCGCCTGCTTCATACGCCGCATCATATCCGCCCCTTAAAATCTGCTGAACTGTGTCCTGATTCATTTTTTCTGAGATACACATAACATTCAATGCCAGCTTTGGTTCTCCGCCCATGGCGTAAACATCACTGAATGCATTGGTAGCCGCTATTTTTCCATAAAGATATGGATCATCCACAATAGGTGGAAAAAAATCCGTTGTCTGAATCAAAGCCGTGTTGTCATCTATCACAAAAACACTGGCATCATCACTTTTATCATACCCCACAATCAGTCTTTCATCCTGATGGGTTTTCATTCCTTCCAGCAAGTGCACCAGGGTACCTGCACCAACCTTGGCACCACATCCGGCACATTTTGCGAGTTTTGTCAATTTTACATCTGTTTCCATTTTTATTCCTCTATGGACGAATCAGTTTTCCGGCATTTTCCATCGTTTCTACAATTTCATACATATTTGTCACAGAACCAACCGCAAGCTTTTCTTTTATTCCGTAAAAATCAAGACAAGTTCCGCAGGTCATAATATTAACACCTTCTGCTTCCAGACTTTTCAGATCTTCCAGCGTATCCGCTCCCTCACAGGTCAGATACGCACCGGTATTGTAGCAGAGAATTGTCTCAGGAAGCACATCCTGTCTGGTCAGAGCAAACACAAAAGCTTTCATTAAAGCTTTCCCCAGTTTTTCTTCCCCGGTTCCCATCACATTCGCAGACAATACTACAACCATACCTTTCTTTTTTGTATCAGGGGCACAGCTGATCTCCTCTTTTTCATCTTCCTCCTGCGCAGGCTGCATTTTCCCGGAAGTGATCTGCATTTTCACTGCATATTCATTTTCCGCAAGTTTTTCACCGGATACCTGATATCCTTTATGGTTTGCAAATTTCTGAAGATTCTGTACGGCAATCTCATTGTCTACCAGCACAGACAAAACATCTCCTACATGCATTTCTTCTGCTGCTTTTTTCGCATTTACTACAGGTAATGGACAAGCCATTCCTCTTGCATCAACTGTTTTTTCCATCTTTTGATCTCCTCCTTGTTGCTTTATAATGCCAATTCTCTCAGAGCAGCAACTGCCTGTTTCACTTCCTGCGAACTGTTAAAATGAGAAAAGCTGAAACGCACCGCACCCTGTTCCACAGTTCCCAGTGCCTGATGCATCAACGGCGCACAATGGGCCCCCGGTCTGGTAGCAATCCCATAGTCTGTAAACAAAACATCACTTACATCCCCGGAATCATAATCTCTAATATTGAGGGAAATGATCGGGCATCGTTCTTTGGAAGAAAAATCGCCATACACTTTTATGCCTTCTATCTTTCTGATCCGATCATAAAATTCCCACATCAATTCCTGTTCTTTCCTGCGTATGACATCCATTCCCATCTCCTGAATATATTTTACCGCGGCACAAAGGCCGGCAAGTCCATGGGCATTCAGAGTCCCCGCTTCCAAAGCGGTCGGCATCTCCTCCGGATGTTTTTTTCTGTAACTTTGTACCCCGCTTCCACCGGAGAGAAGAGGTCTTACACTGACACCTTCCCTTACATAAAGTCCTCCCGTTCCCTGAGGACCCAAAAGACTTTTATGACCGGTAAAGCACAAAATATCAATCTGCATTTTGCGTACATCAATAGGAAATACTCCTGCCGTCTGGGAAGCATCCACCACAAATAACACTCCATGTTCCCGGGCAATTTCACCAATCTGAGCAATATCTACCAGATTGCCTGTGAGATTGGAGCCATGGGTACAAATAATAGCTCTTGTATTTTTTCTGAAATTGTCTTTGATCTCCTGATAATGTATTCTTCCCAGGCTGTCACTTTTTATAATTGTCAGCTCGACCCCCTTTTCCTCCATTTCATAAAGAGGTCGGAGAACAGAGTTATGTTCCAGTTCGGTTGTGATTACATGATCCCCGGGATTCAAAATTCCTTTGATCGCAATATTCAGGCTTTCTGTGGCATTCGCCGTAAAGGCAATCTGTCTCGGATTTTCCACATGAAAGAATTCCGCAAGAACTTTTCTCGTTTCGTATATCACACGGGAAGCATCAAGAGAACATCCATGAGCTCCCCGCCCTGAATTTCCCAGCATACACAAGGCTTCGGTCACTGCTTTCACAACTGTTTCCGGTTTTTTTATTGTTGTTGCCGCATTATCCAGATAAATCATACTCACTCACCAATCATTTTCAAACCATGCATCTGTAAATCCCCTGCCAGGTAATTGCATTTTTCTCCATTATTTTCTTCAATTCACTTTCCTTTTCCGGTTTCCCACACCATGCCAGACCACATCCGGCTGTTATAATCCGGGGAACGGGGATCAGACGCCCATCTGCATTTAATTCTTTACACACCTGTTCCATCGCCATGGCATCCGTTGTTGTGTAAAACGTAATCACTACTTTTTCTGTCTTTTTTATCATACACTATTTTCCCTGTTAAAACAAAGCGTGTACCCTCTCTCCGGAGGGTTTTTATATCATAAGAAAGTGCTTCGCATTTTCCTATGATATAAAAAAGTGTCAGTGAAAACACCAACACTTTTTTCTCATATCTACTTTTACTCTGCGGCTTCGTCCTTAGGCAGTACAATATTTAAAAGAATCGCTACAACTGCTGCCGGAACAATTCCTGAACCACCAAAGATCAACTGAATCGTCTGAGGAAGTGCTGCCAGAATCGCTGTATTTGCTCCGATTCCATATCCAAGTCCCAGAGCAACAGAAACAATAGAAATATTTCTTGTTGTCATTGGATTTTTGGTAATCAGCTGAATACCGCTTACAACAATGGATGAAAACATCATGACTGCCGCACCGCCCAGAACAGACTGAGGCATAATGGAAATCAACGCTCCCACCTTCGGGAACAGACCACAGATGATAAGGAAAACACCGCCAACAGCCAGTGCAAACCGATTTACAACCTTTGTCATGGTTACCAGACCCACATTTTGAGAAAATGAAGTATTGGGGAGTACTCCAAATAATGCTGCGAATGAAGAACCAAGTCCGTCGCAAACCACTCCGCCTGACAGCTCTTTGTCTGTCGCTTCTCTGCCCATACCGCCTTCCATTACTCCGGAAATATCACCCACTGTTTCAACAGCAGTAACAATAAACATGATCAATATCGGCAGAATCGCACGCAGATCAAATACAATTTTTACCGGCATAAGCTTTGGTACTGCAAACCAGGAAGCTGCTGCTACTTTGTCCCAGTTCAGAACCCATGCTTTTGTATACTCTACACCTTCTGCCGTCACACCGGTCGGATCCAATACAAGCCCCATGATCATGGAAGCAATATAACCTACAATGATACCAAACAGAATGGAAGCTGTCGATGTAATTCCTTTTGTACAATGTTTTAACACCAGAATCACAACGAGAACCAGCGTTCCCAGAAACAGATTTTCCCAGGAACCATAATCACTTGCACTGCTTCCACCTCCGAAAGAACTGATTCCTACACTGATCAGTGACAAACCAATGGACAATACAACGGTTCCTGTAACAACCGGTGGGAAAAACTTACGAAGCGGCTTAATCAGAAAACCAAGAACGGCTTCAAAAAGTCCTCCTATGATGGATGCTCCCATAATCGCTCCATACGATAACACGCCACCACCCAAAACACCGGCTACGGAATTGCACACTCCGATAAATCCGGAACTGGTACCCATAATAATCGGGACTTTTCCTCCACAGGGTCCAATCGCAAAAAGCTGTACCAGAGTAACAATGCCGGCAATTAACATTGCATTCTGCAATAGCGTGATCTGAAGTTCGGAACCTGCCGCAATCCCACATACACCGCTGATGATCAGAATCGGTGTCAGATTTCCCACAAACATGGCAAGCACATGCTGAAGTCCCATAGGAATTGCCTGTTTCAAAGGAATACGACCTTCAAATTCGTAAGGACTTGAATACACTTCTTCCTTTTTCATACTACTATCTCCTTCTTTTGTCTTTTTATGTCCATTAATTATAAAGGATAGACGTTTACATTTCAAGAAAAAACAGCAACTCTTTATTACTCCAGATTCTTTTTACCTTCCTGCAGAAAAAGATGTGTTTTTTATCTATACCTGTGGTGCCGACAAAAAAAATTACACTGATTCCATACGAAAAGCTATCTCAGACAAAAAAGCAAATATTCTCGGAGAATACGGCTGTCTGGGATTTGATACTTACGGACCTTTTAAGTTAGTGGGCGGTATTGCCAAAAACCATCCAAACAAAGAAGAAATAGATCAGGCGGTTACATTTTACAAAAATTTGCATTGATGAACCAAAACGGGCACCTGGTGGACAGGGGACAGTTTTTGTGTCCCCCGTCCGTCAATCATATTCATATTCAAAAGATGCCTTGTCTGATTCAAAATAAAAGACAGGGTTTCCTTTTTTACAAAAACGATACATTGCCTTGCAGGCTGCTCCTTCCCGAATAGTTCGTTTCATATTTCCTTTCACAGGGGCTTTCAAAAAGCACTGAATTTTTTCCAATAATTGTACTTCCAGTTCCATATCACCCTGCACAACCCGAAGATATCCATTTCGATTCTTCACCACCTTTGCACCCAAATAAGTGGCTAATCGATACTCCTTCCCATACCACAGGATAACCCCTATGACACCGGTGAAACGAAATCCCAATACTGGAATATCTGCCACTGAAAGCATCAGAGAACCGCCAGGGAAAAAGCACTGGGTCCAGGCATATTCTTTTGGAAATGAACAACCGGCATCCCCTTCCCAATAACCTCTTGCATTCTCAAAACAAAACACCTGGTCATTGACATGTATTGTTCCATTTACCAAATGTCGCATACTCCACACACTGTGTCGGCATTCCAAAAACGGTACCATGGTAAATGGTCCCATAATATCGTACCGCAGTGGAGAAAGGGAGCCAAAACTTACTTTCCCATCTACAGTCAGTTCGTGTGTCCGTATCTTCAATCGCATCCCTTGCCTGCCAAATTGATTTTCACCAATCTGAATTTTCTCTCTTTCTTTTCGGAATATTTCCGAAGAAAAAGCAACATTCCACACATCACAGTCCGTAATGATCTGAATCGAACAGGTGCGTCTTTTTCCACTTTGATGCACTGCCGGAATCACTGCCAGAGTCTGTGAAGCGGACTGACATTTCATATACCAGCCATAAAATCTATTACACATAAAACCTGCCTCCATTGATAAATACTATTCAGTATTTGACAAGAAAGCAGACTTTATACATTTCCTATTCTCTTATTTACAATTCTTAATTCTATTGTAACTATTCAGGACTCTGTCCTTCATAATCATAAAACTACTCCTCATACCTTTTTATTTTTTCTCTTAATTCCTGAAGCTCAGCTTCCATGTTTTTCACTTTGCTAATCGCCTCGTCGGCACGTTGCTTCTCTGTATCTGCACGCTCTTTCTCTGTGTCCGCACGCTCTTTCTCTGTATCCGCTCGCTCTCTCTCCCTGTCTGTATTAAGTTTCTCCTGCTCTACTCCCGCTTTAAAAGCGACCTCTCTTTCCATCCGTATATGTTCTTCTTCACTATATTCATATATACTCATTGCTTTCGCCTCCGCCCGGTTCTTTCTCAAAAAATCTCTCAGAATACCCTCAGCGATGCATTCTGTTATGGCACGCTCTACCGCCGCTTCGATACTCATCTCTTTCATATACAATCTTACCCGCCGTACGTATTCTGCATATTCCCATAAGGTTCGGCAAGCTACCATAAGTTCTTTGTTATGCCCTTCATTGATATTTAACACTACCACCTTCAGTTCCATAGAGACTGTTTCTTCCTGGACACTATACAGATCCGAAAGGCATATCGTCTCACAATCCGGTCTTTCCTCAATACCATTGTAAAACACGATAAACCTTGGCGGCGGAATCTGTACAGGGCTGCTGCCGTACAGCCTTATCGCATCGACCATGGCTTCATACAGGTCTGATAAATAATGAAGAAATCTCAGCGGTATATTCGGATTGTGGGTTGACTGGTGTTCATACAGGGAAAGACGGGAGTCAATAAGAAATGAGATATCATTCTTCATTGACATGTAGATTGCGTTCTCGAGAGTATTGATTGTAAGAAGCTCTGGATCCTTGTAGTTTTTTCCGCTGACTGCATTGTAAAGTTCCAACAGCTTCTCTTTCTCACTGAAGATCATCCTGAACATTCTGTCTTTGTACGTTTTCATTGGTTTCAGTTCTTTTACGGGTGTTGTCATGTACAAGTCTCCTCCTTTTATTGTGCAGGAGGCTTCTGATTCCATATCCATCGTGCAAACCTCTCTGCTTTCGTTTTTGGGATTCAAGCATTGAGATTTCTGAATAGATGATAGAATATCAGACACGGCAATCGCCGTATAGAATTTTAGAAATGTAATGCTTTGAAAAAAGTGTACCATATGTGCAACACCAATGCAACAATTATTTTTTGCAAATTATATATGTACTTTGACTTCGAAAAGAGCTTGCAAAATCAGGCAAAATTG
>JBJFCH010000118.1:0-26413 GCA_051888835.1 Oliverpabstia sp.
AGAAGTGTCATGTATACAGTGGATCAGCTTCTGCAGCATAAGGTTGTTACCTGTGTGGGGAGTGATGCACATTCCTCCTATAAGAGGACTCCGCATATGGCAGAGGCGGCTGCGTACCTGACAGAAACATATGGGGAAGAATACACCAATCTTTTGATGACGGAAAATCCATACAGGATTTTGACAGGCAAAAGTCTGATGCATCAGGGAATAGAAAAACCTTCGGAACGATATGACGCTCGTGATTACAGGAGAGATATAGTATGAGAAAGATGAGGATATTGATTATATTGTTTTTTGTGGCGACAACGGCTTTGTTTGTCGTTTATAATATAAAGAATCTGGCGGTTGAGGATTCCCAGGCGCCGGTGATAAGCTGCAATTCGGATACGATCCAGGTAAGCATCGAATCCACGGAAGAAGATCTGCTCAGTGGTATGTCGGCGCAGGACAACCGAGACGGCGATGTGACAGACTCCATGGTTGTGGTATCCAAGTCTAAGTTCGTAGAAAAAGGAAAATGTCGTGTGAACTATGCGGCTTTTGATAAAAACAGTAATGTTGCCACCTATACCAGATATCTGGAATATACGGATTATACCTCTCCTCATTTTTCCATTACGGAACCCCTTCGCTTCGATGCATCAAAAGATGTGGAGAACCTGTCACAGTACATACATGCAGAGGATTGTCTGGACGGAGATATCAGTGGTCTGATTAAAATGAGATACGTAGATGACGGATATATCTATGGACAAAGCGGGGAAGTGGGGATCAACTGTCAGGTGACCAACACCAGCGGCGACACCGTACAGATGACAGTAAATCTGGAAATGCTGGATACGGAAGACTATAACAAGACCCATCCGATCCTGACAGAATATCTGGTATACACGCATGTAAATGAGTCGTTGGAACCGTCTCAATATCTGATTGGTGTTGAAACCGGCACGTCGCAGTACTTGTTTGCAGAACATGAGGGACAGACCGGGGAGGAAGGATTGGAACCGGAGTATGAAAGAGATGATATCCGGATCGAGAGTAATGTGAATTATAGTACACCTGGGATTTATACGGTTCGATATACCGCAACATCGTTTGATGGTTATAACAAAGAAATTCTGGGAAGTACAACCCTTTACGTAATTGTGGAAGAATAGGAGGATTATATGCAGGAAAACAGCAGAGAACATTCTTCTGACAAATTGGAAAATATCAATTATTACAGCATCATCCTGGATGTGCTCCATAACTGGTGGGTAATTCTGATCGGAGCGGCTGCGGTGGCGATGCTGGCCAATATGTATGGAAAAGAACAGTATAATACAACCTATACAACCAGTGCAACCTTTGTGGTATCTTCAAAGGATGCTTACAGTAATGTATACAGCAACCTGTCATCTGCTCAGAATCTGGCATCTACCTTTTCAAATATCCTGAACAGCAGAATCATGGAGAAGAAGGTATGCGAAGATCTGGGGCTTGACAGACTGGATGCCACAGCCAGTGCATCGGTAATTGATGAAACCAATCTTCTGGTACTGAAAGTGACAGCCTCCACACCGGAGCTGGCGTATCGGATCATTCGCTCGATTATGAATAATTATACGACGGTTTCTTCGGCTGTACTGGGAAACAGTATGATGGAAGTACTGCAGGAGCCGGATGTACCTATGAGTCCGGATACCTTTCTGGATGTAAGAACTTCTACGAAGAAAGCATTTTTGTATGCGGGAATGGTATTTATATTGATCTTTGCCGGTTTGTCTTATCTGAATGATACAGTAAAAAGTGAAAAAGAAATGGCAGTCAAGCTGGATGCCAAGGCGTTGGGAGCGATTTATTTTGAAAAGAAATACAAGTCGGTTCTGTCCCGGATAAAACATAAAAAGACAAGTGTACTGGTTACCAATCCTACATCAAGCTTCCAGTTTGTAGAGACTTATAAAAAGATTGCTGCAAAGCTTACTTATATCGCAGCAGAAAAAAGCAGTAAGACCATTGTGGTGACCAGTGTAGTGGAAAATGAAGGTAAATCAACGGTTGCTGCCAATCTGGCGCTTACCCTGGCGAAAAATCCTGCGAAGGTTTTGCTGGTGGACTGTGACCTTCGTCGTCCGTCCCAGTATCTGATTTTTGATAAAAATGTGCCGAAGGGAAAATCATTTCCGGATTTTCTGAATAAAAAATGTGAACTGAAGGATGTTCTGCATTATGATCCGGATAAAAGGATTTATACTATATTGAGCGGCAAAGCATACTCTAATTCTACAGAGATTGTTTCCTCGCTGGATATGCAGAATGCCCTGAACGTGTTTAAAAGAGCATTTGATTATATTATTCTGGATACGCCGCCTATGTCTTTGATGGCTGATGCGGAAGCACTGGCGGATCAGGCGGATCTGAGTGTTCTGGTAGTCAGATACAATACGATTCAGGCTGCGGATATCAATGATGCCGTGGATGCACTGAATGGTTCCAATTCCCGTCTGGCAGGCTGCATACTGAATCTGGTAAAGAGACCGCCCAAATTACAGTCTGCTGCCCGTGTAAACGGTTATGGTAAGTATAAATATGGAAATTACAGCACAACGGAGAAGAACTGAGTATGAGTGAAATGAATGAGAGTAGATCAAGTGAAAAAAATGAAATAGACAAAATCGATCTGTCTGTTCTTGTGGAACGATTGCTGCACGGTATCAGTAAAGTTGGCTGGCTGGTAGTTTTACTTACGGTGGCTTTTGCCGCTTTTTCGTACTTCGATGTATCGACTTCCTATGTACCTCAGTATGTTGCGGAAGCTACCTTGACGATTTCCGCATCCAGTTCCGATGAACTGGTCCCGACAACAGATTATACAGATATTGCCACCACACAGCAGCTGGGCAAAGTATTTCCCTATATTCTGACCAGTGGAGTACTTTCGGATCTGGTGGCACAGGATCTGGGGATGGATTCCATACCCGGATCGATTTCGGTAGAAGCAGTTGAAAATACGAACATGCTGACCATCAGCGTTACGGCATCCGACGGGCAGATGGCTTATGATATTTTACAGTCGGTGATCAAGAATTACCCGGAGGTAGCTCAGTTTGTCGTGGGTCAGACTTATGTTACCATACTGGATGACAGCGGTGTTCCGTCTGATTCCGGACAGACTACGGTGACCAGAGGCTCTATGCGTAATGGAGCGATTAAAGGCTTTGGTCTGGGTATGCTGATTTTGCTTTTGTACGTGGCATCCCGTCGAACCATCCGTTATTCTTCTGATTTCAAATCCTTGCTGAATATTCCCTGTCTGGGAACCCTTCCGCAAAATAAATTGAAGAAAAGAAGAAAGAATAAAGATAAGGCAATTACGATTTTCAATAAAAATATATCCCAGGAGTATCTGGAGGCATTGCGTGCGATACGAACCAGGGTAGAGCGAAAGATGGAGAATGAAGGGAAAAAGTCCATTTTGATCACCAGCTCTGTCCCGGGTGAAGGTAAGACAACGATTGCCTTGAATCTCGCCGCTTCTTTTGCTCAAAAAGGGAAAAAAGTTATTTTGGTGGACTGTGATCTGAGAAGTCCGTCATTACAGGAAAGACTTTCTGTAAATAGAAAGTTCCCTGGAATCGCATCAGTTCTGGCAGGAACTGCTGAGCTTTCGGATGCATTGTATCAGATGCCGGATAAAAACATTGATCTGAAAATTCTTTTTGGAAATAAAAAAACGTCTCAGAATGTGGAAATCCTGGGCGGCAACGAAATGAAAGAATTGTTGACCCAACTGGAAAGTATGGCGGATCTGGTGATTCTGGATACGGCGCCGTCTGCCATGCTGGTGGATGCACTGGTTATGGCTCGCCATGTACCGATGGCATTATATGTGGTCAAATATGATTATGCAAAGGTGAGAGATGTTCTGGAAGGAATCGAGGAATTGTCTGATACAGGTATCCATATCGTCGGCTGTATACTGAACGAAGGTCAGTATGGTACTCAGGCTGGATATGGCGGATATGGAAGATACGGCAGATACGGAAAATACGGTTACAGCCGGTCTAAGTATTATGCGAGAGAAGAAAGTAAAGCAGTTGAACAAAAGGGGTGATAGAACTTGAAGAGAAAAAAGAAAATTGCCGTATGGGCAATACTTTTGATTATTATTTTGGTTATCGTGTTGTTGATGGGTGGAGTATATGCGTATGTGAATCACAAGTTAAGTAAGATCATGCGTGTGGATATTTCACCGGAGGTGGTTGTGGATCCTTCATTGGAAACCTTTGAGACAGAAGAGGGGCTCACCGATACCATGGATGCGGAGGATATCGTGTGGAACAATGCCGATATCGAAGTGATGAAAGATAAGGATGTGTCCAATATCCTTCTGATCGGACAGGACCGTCGGGAAGGGCAGGGCCGCCAGAGATCGGACTCTATGATCATCTGCAGTCTGAATAAGAAAACCAATAAGATCATCCTTACCTCTGTCATGCGTGATATGTATGTACCGATTCCCGGATATAGCGACAATCGTATCAATGCTGCTTATCAGTTTGGCGGGATGGAACTTCTGGACCGGGTGATGGAAGAAAGTCTGGGCGTTCACATTGATGCCAATGTGGAAGTGGATTTTGAAGGATTTATCAATTGTATGGCAGAAGTCGGAAATATCGATATGCAGCTGAATGAAGAAGAAGCAAAATATCTGAATGATGCAAACGGCTGGAATCTTCAGGCAGGTTATAATTCCCTGACACCGGAGCAGGCATTGGCCTTCTCAAGAGTCCGGTATGTGGGACATTCCGACTGGGAGCGTACCGACAGACAGCGAAGAGTTATCATATCGGCATTTAACAACGTAAAAGGCTTAAGTATTCCGGAGTTGATTTCTCTTGCGGACAGAATATTCCCAAATGTTACGACGGATATGACCAACTCGGAAATTCTGGGTTACGTATATACCGTAGTGACTAATAAGATGACTACCATAGACAGCAATCGTCTGCCGGCTGAAGGAACCTATACCTGTGAAACCCTGAGAAAAGGAATGGAGGTACTGGTTCCTGACCTGAAAGCAAATGCTGAATGTCTGAAAGAATATATCTATAAAGAATAGTAGAATGGAAGGTAAGGTTATGGCAGAACGTTGTATCAAAGCTGCACTTCTCGGTCTGGGAACCGTCGGAGGCGGTGTATATAAAGTGATGAAAAATCAGGAATCAGAGATGATTCCCAAGCTGGGTGCACAGGTGAAAATAACGAAAGTTATGGTTCGGAATCTGGAGAAAGCTGCCGCCAAGGTGGATGATCCGTCCGTACTTACAAATTCCTGGAAGGAGATCGTGGAAGATCCGGAGATTGAGATTGTGATAGAGCTGATCGGTGGAATAGAACCTGCAAAAACCTATATTCTGGAAGCGTTGAAAGCCGGAAAACATGTGGTTACAGCAAATAAAGATCTGATTGCAGTCAGCGGCAATGAGCTTCTGGAAACAGCTAAGGAGCATGGATGTGATTTCCTTTACGAAGCTGCAGTTGCAGGAGGAATTCCGATCATTCGTCCGTTGAAGCAGTGTCTGGCCGGCAATCATATCTCGGAAGTGATGGGAATCGTCAATGGTACCACCAATTTTATCTTGACGAAGATGAGTAAAGAGGGCATGGAATTTGCGGATGCTCTGAAGCTTGCTCAGGATCTGGGTTATGCGGAAAGTGATCCGACAGCGGATGTGGAAGGTCTGGATGCAGCCCGTAAGGTGGCGATACTTGCCAGTGTTGCTTTCAATTCCCGGGTGACCTTTGATGATGTGTATACGGAGGGAATCACAAAAATTACTTCTACAGATATTCAGTTTGCCAAAGAAATGGGATGCGATATCAAGCTTCTCGGTGTAGCGAGAAATACGCCGGATGGGGTGGAAGTCAGAGTACATCCGATGCTGATCGACAGCAATCATCCACTGGCCTCTGTCAATGATTCTTACAATGCAGTATTTGTCCAGGGGGATGCGGTTCAGGATGCCATGTTCTATGGAAGAGGCGCAGGAGAACTGCCTACAGCCAGTGCAGTTGTGGGAGATGTCTTTGACGTGGTCAGAAATATCCTGCATGGATGCTGCGGAAGAATCGGCTGTACCTGCTACAAAGAGCTTCCCATCAAGAAAATGGATGATATTAAGAGCAAATATTTTATCCGTATGCTGGTGGAAGACCGCTATGGCGTACTTGCCAATATTGCCAGTGTGTTCGGTAATAACTGTGTCAGCCTTGCACAGGTGATCCAGAGAAGAAAGAAAGGTGATTATGCGGAGATCGTTGTAATCACAGACTCTGTCAAAGAACGTAACCTGAAAGATTCTCTGGCTGTATTTAAGGGAATGTCCATTGTAAGCGAAATTTCTGCGATCATTCGTGTCGCATAAAGTTATATATAAAAAATGATTGAAAATAAAATCAGCGGAGGGATATTATGGATTACGCAAAAGAATCATTGAGACTTCACAAAGAGTGGGCAGGAAAGATTGAGATCGTAAACCGGGTGCCGGTAGCATCCAAGGACGATCTGTCTCTGGCTTATACGCCGGGTGTTGCCGAGCCTTGTCTGGAAATCCAGAAAGATATTGATAAAAGTTATGAGCTGACCAGACGTCACAATATGTGTGCCGTTATCACGGATGGAAGTGCTGTCCTTGGTCTTGGAGATATCGGACCGGAGGCAGGAATGCCTGTTATGGAAGGAAAGTGTGTATTATTTAAGGCTTTTGGTGATGTAGATGCATTTCCTCTTTGCATCAAGACAAAAGATGTGGATGAATTTGTCAATGCAGTATACCTTCTTTCCGGTTCTTTTGGCGGAATCAATCTGGAAGATATTTCTGCACCAAGATGTTTTGAAATCGAGAGAAAACTGAAAGAAAAATGTGATATTCCGATTTTCCATGATGATCAGCATGGTACAGCGATCATTACACTGGCAGGACTGACCAATGCTCTTAAAGTGGTAGGAAAGAAAAAAGAAGAAGTGAAGGTTGTTACCTCCGGTGCCGGAGCAGCAGCTGTATCTATCGTAAAACTGCTTCTTTCCGCAGGCTTTAAGAACGTAACAATGTGTGACCGTTCCGGAGCGATCTATGCCGGCCGTGAAAAAGGTATGAACTGGATCAAAGAAGAGATGGCTCAGGTGACAAATCTTGAGAAGAGACAGGGTACACTGGCTGAGATGCTGGTGGGCGCTGATGTGTTCATCGGAGTTTCCGCACCGGGTCAGGTGACAACCGAAATGGTCAAAACTATGAATAAAGATGCGATTATTTTTGCTTGTGCCAACCCCACACCGGAGATTTTCCCGGATGAAGCAAAAGCAGGCGGTGCGAAAGTAGTTTCCACCGGACGGAGTGATTTCCCGAATCAGATCAACAACGTTCTGGCATTTCCCGGAATCTTCCGCGGTGCATTTGATGTGCGTGCAAAAGACATCAATGAAGAAATGAAAATGGCGGCAGCACAGGCTCTTGCAGATCTGATCTCTGACGAAGAGCTGAATGAGGATTATATTATTCCGAAAGCATTTGATCCAAGAGTTGGAAAAGCAGTGGCAGCGGCAGTTGCCAAAGCAGCAAGAGAAAGCGGAGTGGCGAGAATCTAGTCGCTTTTGATGGTTCGATTCTATATATGTAAGCAAAAAACACTGGGAAATAAAAATTCCTGGTGTTTTTTGCTTGCATTTGCCGTAAAAACTGCTATAATGATGAATATTGAATTGTAAATGAATAAATATGCATCGAATAATGCTATAATACAAAAAGGATGCATAAAATGAAAGAGGAGGATAAGATATGAAAAAAGTTATCGTAATGGCATTAGCCGGAATCATGACTGTATCTATGTTTGGATGTGGTGCAAGTGCAAAGAAAGTGGAAGTTAGTTCTGCAGCAGATCTGGCAGATCTTACCGTTGGTGTACAGACAGGAACCACAGGTGATTCCTATGCTACCGATGAAGTAAAAGATGATTCCCAGATGAAACGTTATAATAAAGGCGCTGACGCGATTCAGGCTCTGAAGACAGGCAAGATCGACTGCGTAGTAATCGATTCCCTGCCGGCAGAAAAATTTGTGGAAGCAAATGATGATCTGCAGATCATTGAGAATATCTGGGAGCCGGAAGAATATGCAATGTGTCTGAAAAAAGGAAACACAGAACTTCTTGATCAGATGAATGCAGCACTGGCAGAACTGAAAGAAGACGGCACACTGGATAAGATCATGGGCAACTACATTGGTGATGATGCAGGAAGCTATCAGTATGAGACACCGGAAGGAACTGAATATCCAAACGGAAAACTGGTTATGGCTACCAATGCAGAGTTTGCTCCGTGGGAATACAAAGAGGGAGATGACATCGTAGGTATTGACCCTGATATTGTAAAAGCAATGTGCGATAAAATGGGATATGAACTTGAGATTGATGATATGATGTTTGAGTCCATTCTTGCAGCTGTTACCAGCGGAAAAGCTGATTTTGGTGCAGCAGGTATGACAGTAACAGAAGAACGTCTGGAAAGTGTTGATTTTACAGATACTTATGCAAATGCTTCACAGGTAGTAATTGTAAGAAAGTAATTGCAGATGGAGGATAACAGTATGGATTATCTGCAGCATCAGTTTGAACGTTTTTTCGTAGACAATGGGGCATCATCCTGGTGGATCACAGGTTTGAAGAGTACACTTATGATTACTGTTGTCGCATTGGCAATCGGTGTAGTTCTTGGATTCACTGTCGGAATCATACGTTCTACTTATGAACAGACCGGAAAACTGAAAGTATTAAATGCCATCACAAAGGTTTATCTGAGTATTATCAGAGGAACACCAAGTATGGTTCAGCTTCTGATTTTCAACTTTATTATCTTTGCATCGGTAACTCTGAATGAGATAATCGTCGGAGGTATCGCGTTTGGTATCAACTCCGGAGCTTATGTGGCAGAGATTGTCCGTTCGGGAATCATGTCCATCGATAAGGGACAGACAGAAGCCGGTCGAAGCCTGGGTCTGAGTGCCGGACAGACCATGAAACTGATCATTATCCCGCAGGCATTTAAAAATGTACTTCCTGCTTTGATCAATGAGATGATTGTTCTTTTAAAAGAAACGGCAATTATCGGTTATATCGGAACTACGGATATTACAAAGGCAGCTACTCTGGTACAGAGCCGTACCTACAGCGCATTTGTTCCGTTGATATCGGCAGCTGTATTTTACTGGGTTCTGGTATCTATTCTGACTTACTTTATGGGTAAAGTAGAGAGGAGGATGCGTAAAAATGATCGATAATGGCGAAATCCTGATAGAAGTGGATGCGCTCAGAAAGAGCTTTGGTGACAATTGTGTTCTGGATGGTATCACGACAGATATCCGAAAAGGTGAAGTGGTTGCAATCATCGGACCGTCCGGTTCCGGAAAGTCGACCTTTCTCCGTTCCCTGAATCTTCTGGAAAAGCCGACCGGAGGCCGGATTCTGGTGGAGGGAGCAGATATCACTGACCCGAAGATCAATATTGACAGACACCGCCAGAAAATCGGTATGGTGTTCCAGCAGTTTAATCTTTTCCCACATAAGACGGTGAAAGAAAACATTATGCTGGCACCGGTTACTCTAAAGCTGAAAACACCGGAAGAAGCATCAGCAAAAGCGGATGAACTGCTGGAGCGTGTAGGACTGCCGGATAAAGCAGACGCATACCCGGACAGCCTTTCAGGCGGACAGAAGCAGCGTATAGCTATTGCACGTGCATTGGCTATGAATCCTGATGTGATGCTTTTTGATGAACCCACATCCGCGCTGGATCCGGAGATGGTAGGAGAGGTTCTGGAAATCATGAAAGAGCTTGCCGAATCCGGAATGACCATGGTTGTGGTAACTCATGAGATGGGATTTGCACGAGAAGTGGCTACCAGAGTACTTTTCATTGATGAAGGAAAAATCCAGGAAGAAAATACACCGGAAGAATTCTTCGCAAATCCGAAAAACCCGAGATTGAAAGAATTTTTATCAAAAGTTTTATAATAAGATAAGCGAAAAATCCTCTTTAGATTTTATAAAATCTCGAGGGGATTTTTTTTGCTACTTCTATGAAACGTGGAAATTTAGGACAAGAAATATAATATCTAAAAAATGGATAATTATGAATAAAAATACTTTAGCACATGAAAGTGACACCGTAATAAATTGTGCATAGTGTATGATAAATAAATAACAAACTTCAAATAAATTGTGCAAATTATGAATTATTTTCCGAATTTTGATTGCACAGTTTATGCAAATAATGTATAATAACATTATCTATGTTGGAGGTAATACATATATAATGCATAAAAAGGAGGATAACCTATGCTGGATCAGTCTTATTACCGGAAAACGGATGAGATCATCGAGAGTCATGGCCGCAAATCAAGCTCGCTGATCCCCATCATGCAGGATATTCAGGAAGAATATCGCTATCTGCCTGGAGAACTGTTAACCTATGTAGCAAAAGAGATCGGAATCACAGAGGCAAAAGCCTACAGTGTTGCTACATTCTATGAGAACTTTTCTTTTGAGGCAAAAGGAAAATATGTAATTAAAGTCTGCGATGGAACGGCATGTCACGTGCGTAAATCTATGCCTGTTCTGGAGGCTCTTTACAAAAAATTAGGTCTCAGCAAAAAGAAAAAAACAACAGATGATATGATGTTTACCGTTGAAACCGTATCATGTCTTGGTGCCTGCGGTCTTGCACCGACTATGATGGTAAATGATGATGTTCATCCAAGGATGACACCGGAAAAAGCGGAAGAACTGATTGACACTCTGAGAGGAGGTGGCAACGCATGATTCAGAATAAAGAAGAATTGTTACAGGTAAGAGAAGAAGCAAAAAAAGTACTGGATTCTTATAACTGCCGGATTCTGGTCTGTTCAGGCACTGGTTGTATTGCCACAGGTTCAGAGAAGATTTATGAAAAATTCCTTCAGGTATGTAAGGATGCCCCAGGTGTAGTGCTTGAGTTTGCACCGCATGATCAGGGCGAACATGTTGGCGTTAAGAAGACGGGATGTCAGGGTATCTGTGAACTTGGACCTCTGGTTCGTATCCAGAAAGGTGACAAAGTAATACAGTATACAAAAGTAAAAGAAGATGACTGCGAAGAAATCTTTGAGCGCAGTGTAAAAGGGGATGAAGTGATCGAGTCTCTGCTGTATAAGCAGAAAGGTGTTACTTATCAGGCACCGGATGAGATCCCATTTATCGCAAAGCAGACTCGTCTGGTTCTGGAAAACTGCGGCAAGTTTGAAGCAGAATCTCTGGATGAATATCTGGCAAGCGGCGGATTCAAAGCACTTGAAAAAGCACTGTTTGATATGACTGCTGACGAGATTATTGATGAAGTTGACAAGTCCGGTCTGAGAGGCCGCGGCGGCGGTGGATTCCCGGCCGGTAAAAAGTGGAAACAGGTTGCACGTCAGAAAGAAACAGTCCGTTACGTGGTATGTAATGGTGACGAAGGTGACCCGGGAGCATTCATGGATGGCTCCGTTATGGAAGGTGATCCGTATCGTCTGATCGAGGGTATGATGATTGCTGCATATGCAGTTAAATCTGCAGATGGTTATATCTATGTACGTGCTGAATATCCGAATTCTGTAAAACGTCTCCGTCATGCGATCGCAGAACTGGAGAGCAGAGGACTTCTGGGAGATAATATTCTGGGAACGGATTTCTGCTTCCATATGCATATCAATCGTGGTGCAGGTGCTTTCGTATGTGGTGAAGGTTCCGCACTTACTGCTTCTATCGAAGGAAATCGTGGTATGCCGCGTGTAAAACCACCGCGTACCGTTGAAAAAGGACTTTGGGCAAAACCAACCGTACTGAATAATGTTGAGACGTATGCAAACGTACCGAAGATCGTATTGAATGGTGCAGCATGGTACCGTAGTTTCGGTACAGAAGGAAGCCCGGGAACCAAGACATTCTCATTGACCGGTTCAATTGAGAATACAGGTCTGATCGAAGTACCGATGGGAACAACTCTTAGAGAAATTATCTTTGATATCGGCGGCGGTCTGAAAGGCGGCGGCTCCTTCAAGGCAGTACAGATCGGCGGACCGTCCGGTGGATGTCTGACAGAAGAACATCTGGATGTACCTCTGGATTTTGATTCCGTGAAGAAATATGGTGCAATCGTAGGTTCCGGCGGACTCGTAGTTATGGATGAGCACACCTGTATGGTGGAAGTTGCCCGTTTCTTTATGAGTTTTACTCAGAGAGAATCCTGCGGAAAATGTGTACCGTGCCGTGAAGGTACCAAACGTATGCTGGAGATTCTGGAAAAGATCGTAGCAGGAAAAGGTGAACTGGAAGACCTTGACCGTCTGGAAGAACTGGCTACTATGGTTAAGAGTATGGCTCTCTGCGGACTTGGAAAGAGTGCTCCGCTTCCTGTCCTCAGTACGCTGCGTCTGTTCCGTGATGAGTATGTAGAACATATCGTAGATCACAAGTGCCGTGCTAAAGTTTGTGAGGCTATGAAGAAATATGTGATCAATCCGGAATTCTGCCGTGGATGCTCCAAGTGTGCAAAGAACTGTCCGGTTGGCGCTATCAGCGGTAAAATCAAAGAATGCTATCATATTGATCCGGCTGTATGTATCCACTGTGGTGCATGTAAGGAAAATTGTGCATTCGATGCAATTTACGTAGAAGCGTAGGAGGTGACATTATGGGAGTTATGACAATAGACGGTAGAAAAGTAGAATTTACCGATGAAAAAAATGTATTAACCATAATCCGCAAAGCAGGAATCAATATTCCCACACTTTGCTATCATTCTGAACTGTCTACCTTCGGCGCATGTCGTCTGTGTACGGTAGAAGACGACAGAGGAAGAATGTTTGCATCCTGTTCCGAAGAACCAAGGGATGGAATGGTTATCTATACAAATACCGGAAGACTGAAAAAGTACAGAAAACTGATCGTGGAACTGCTTCTTGCAGCACACTGCCGTGACTGTACCACCTGTGTAAAGAGCGGAGAATGTAATCTTCAGCTGCTGGCACACAGACTGGGTGTCATGAAAGTAAGATTTGAGAATACCAGAGAGCAGATGCCGTTGGATCTCAGTTCTCCATCTATCGTAAGAGATCCGAATAAATGTATTCTCTGCGGTAACTGTGTACGTGTCTGTGAAGAACTGCAGGGTGTAGGAGTTCTTGGATTTACCCACAGAGGTACCGATGCTCTTGTAACACCTGCTTTCAATAAAGATATTGCTGCTACCGAATGTGTATCCTGTGGACAGTGTCGAGTATTCTGTCCGACCGGAGCTATCAGTATCCATACGGATATGGGCGGTGTATGGGATGCTTTGGCTGATCCTGATGTACGTGTAGTTGCACAGGTTGCTCCATCTGTTCGTGTGGCGGTCGGTGACGCTTTCGGACTTCCAAAAGGAAAGAGCGTTATGGGCAAGATCGTTACAGCTCTTCATCGTATGGGATTTGATGAAGTATATGATACCACATTCAGTGCCGACCTTACTATTATGGAAGAATCAGCAGAATTCCTGGATCGAGTGAAAAACGGTGGAACTCTTCCGCTTATGACAAGCTGCTGTCCGGCATGGGTGAAGTTTGTTACTGATCAGTATCCGGAGTATATTCCGAATGTTTCCACCTGCCGTTCTCCGCAGGGAATGATGTCAGCGGTTACCAAAGAGTGGTTCCGTGATCCTGAACATGCAAAAGGCAAAAAGACAGTGATGGTATCTTTTATGCCTTGTACAGCTAAGAAGATGGAAGCAAAACGTCCGAACAGTTTCACCAAAGGCGAGCAGGATACCGATTTTGTAATCACAACTACAGAGCTGATCCGTATGATCAATAATGCAGGACTTGATTTTGCATCTCTTGAACCGGAATCCAGTGATGTACCGTTTGGATTTGGTTCCGGCGGCGGTGTGATCTTCGGTGTAACCGGCGGTGTAACAGAAGCTGTTCTCCGTCGTCTGGTTCCGAGTCATGATAAAGTAGCTCTGGCTGCAATCGCAGACTGTGGTGTTCGTGGTGATGAGCCGATCAAAGAATTTACGATCCAGTATGAAGGTCAGGATATCAATATCTGTGTCGTAAGTGGACTTGCAAATGCTCATACTGTTATGGAAAAGGTGAAGAATGGTGAGGCAAACTATCATCTGATCGAAGTTATGGCATGCCGCCGTGGCTGCGTCATGGGTGGTGGACAGCCTACAAGAGCCGGTGACCGTACCAAAGCTGCAAGAACCCAGGGTATCTACAATGCAGATAATGTAGCTGTTGTTAAGAAATGTGATGAAAACCCGATGATTACTTCATTGTATGAAGGCTTCCTGAAGGGCAAGACACATGAACTTCTTCATAATGAAGGATATTAAAGAGTAAATGGAATAAATAACAATTCCGGGAGCTATCGGATCAAAATTATTTTTAGCTTCCTGAACTGACACAATAGACATCCTCGATCGTATCAGGGTTTTCAGCACTCTGATCTTACATCGGGGATGTCTTCATGTTTTCCTTTTAGTCGTCAACTTTTTGATATAAAAGAGGCAATTGCTTTTCCTTGAAATAAAAAGAGAGCTATGATAGACTGTAAAAAAGTAGAAGAATGCAAAGTATCTGTGTGAGGGATGTTTGGTAATGAAAAATAAGAAAAAAATTCCAGTTGGAGTTGACGGTTTTGAAAAGATTATAACCAATGATTTCTACTATATAGATAAAACAGGATTTATCACAGAATTACTTCATAATTGGGGAGAAGTCAATCTTTTTACACGTCCCAGACGTTTTGGAAAATCACTGAATATGAGTATGCTGCAGCATTTTTTCGAAATCGGTCGTGAAAAAACAATGTTTGACGGGCTGAAGATTTCGAAAGAAAAAGATCTTTGTGAAGCATATATGGGGAAATTTCCGGTGATATCCATAACATTGAAAAGTGTCGATGGATTAAATTTTGAAATGGCTTCCGGACAGCTGCGAGAATTAATTGGAACAGAGGCGGAACGTTTTAGTTTTTTGAAGGATAGCAGCCGTTTGACGGCAAACGAAAAAGAAAAATATCATGCACTGACAGAAATTAGTAATGGATGTTATACCATGGATGGGCTAGTGTTGTCATCCGGACTGAAAACTTTGTCTATGCTTTTGTCCAGACATTACAATCAAAAGGTCATCATTTTAATCGATGAGTACGATGTACCATTAGATAAAGCATTTCAGGCGGGGTATTATGAGCAAATGGTATCTCTGATGAGGAATTTTTTAGGGAATGCTCTGAAATCCAATGAATATCTGCAGTTTGCTGTGCTGACAGGTTGTTTGCGGATCAGTAAAGAGAGTATTTTCACCGGGCTGAACAATCTGAAAGTAAACACGATAACTGATACACGATACGATGAGTATTTTGGATTTACAGATGAAGATGTGAAGGAAGTATTGTCTTATTATGGGCTTTCGGATCGATTTGAGATTGTACGGGAGTGGTATGACGGTTACCGCTTCGGGAATGTGGATGTGTATTGTCCATGGGATGTGATCAACTATTGTTATGATGCGATTGCGGATGACGAAGAGCGGGAGCCGGAAAATTACTGGGCAAATACCAGTGGAAATGAAATGGTACGACGCTTTATTGAAAAGGCAAATCAACAGACCAGAAATGAGATTGAAAGACTGATCGCAGGGGAAACAATTACAAAGAGCGTAAATATGGAATTGACCTATAACGAGCTTGATACAACGATTGAGAATCTCTGGAGTGTTCTGTTTACGACAGGTTATCTGACCCGGAGGGGAAAGGCAGAAGGAAAACAGTATAAGCTGGCGATTCCAAACAAAGAAATTCGAGAACTATTTATCAGCCAGATCAGGGAATGGTTCCGGGATACAACAAGAGCAGATACACCAAGAATTGAAAAGTTTTGTGGGGCATTTCCCGGAGAAAATGAGAAACTGATTGAAGAAATTCTTAATGACTATCTATGGACTACCATAAGTGTACGAGATACGGCTGTGAAAAATGACAGGAAAGAAAATTTCTATCATGGGATGCTTCTTGGACTTTTACAGTATGAAGATAACTGGCTGATTAAATCCAATGCAGAATCCGGGGAGGGATACAGCGATATCCTGATCGAAACACAGGAGCGAATTGGAATCGTAATAGAAGTCAAATATGCACTGGATGGTAATTTGGACAAATGGAGTAAAATAGCATTGGAGCAGATTGAAAAGAAAGATTATGCCGCTCGCCTTTTGGAAGATGGTATGAAAAAAATAGTCAGGTATGGGATTGCATTTTACAAAAAACATTGTAAAGTGGCCATGGAAACCATCAGTTGATTAAAAATATTAGCAAACGTATAAAGTTTAGGAATCTGATTTTTTGTTTTTACGCTTGTATTCCGATATAAATTCTTCCTGCATTTTGTCATCTGTCATAGTATCAATCGGAGTTTTCGTGTGCAGAATACAGAAAAGTACAATTATAAGAATACAGAAAAGTACGAATAAAATACAAAAAAGGAATATCATGAAGGCCTCCTGTAAGTGTGAAAATGCGAAGTGAAATTGTAATGCTTCGCATTTTTAATTTTGATTTATGAAAAGTATAGCAGTTTTTGACAATATATTGTATGATAAATAAATAAATTTATTCATGTGAAGAAGGAGTTTATCAAATATGACAGGATATCAATTGAAGATAACAATAAAAGACAGCCATCCTCCAATCTGGAGAAGAATTATCGTTCCATCACATATTTCATTTCGTGATTTAGATGCTGTCATAGAAGAGGCATTCGGCTGGACCCATGATCATATGTTTGCTTTTGACTTTAATGGTTATGAGATTGAATTTGTTGGTACGCCGATTCCCAGTGAGGATGATACAGTTGATGAATGCATAGATGAGTGGATGGATGAAGGAGAAACTTTTTTATACACCTATGACTTTGGAGATGACTGGATACATACAGTAAAAGTAGAAAAAATTGTGGAATATGACAAGCGTTATCCCGTGGTAATAAAAGCAAAAGGTCCCAACATGATAGAAGATTGCGGTGGAATATGGAATTTTTATGATTATATGGATCAGGCAGAACCATTTGATATGGAGACAGTAAATAAGAAATTCAGCAAATGGGATTTGGATGAGGTGATTGCAAATCCATATACAGATGATACTGATTTTTTAGACAATGTCAGTGAAAAAGAACTGATGGATCTATTAATTTCCAGTATGATGGATCCAAATGAGGAAAACAGGAAAAAGTTTGATCAGGTAATGGAACTGTTGGGTGAACAGGAAGAAAACATTCGTAAAACTGTTCCTGCAGTACAAAGTCTGGAAGATATTTTCCAACAGTATACAAAAGAAAATTTGAAACAGATTGCGCAAGCTTATGGTTTTACCGGATATAACAAATTCAAGAAAAATGAACTGGCACAGTGGCTGAAAAACCACTTGCTGGAAACCGGTTTTATGAAAAAACAATTGTTACATTTGTCCGAAAGGGAATGGAATATTTTCAAAAATGCCATTGGAGAGCAGGGAATTATCATGTCGAGGAATATGATTGAAGATAGTCTTTTCCTTAGTACATACGGAGGATATCTTTCGGAGAAAGAGTTTTATGTGGTACCGTTGGATGTGAAAGAAAAGTATGAAAAAATATGCACACCGGAATTTCAGGCAGCATTGGACAGGCGCCAGACATTTATGCTATATTGCGATGCATCTGCGTATTTGTATGGAGTTCTTACAGTAGAGAAATTGACAGAGATTTATAATTCTTATGAAAAAACAGACCTGAAAGTATCGGAGGCGGAAGAACTGATTGAAGATTTTATTCAGGCAGAGGAACCATATGTATTGAAACAGGGACTTTTTATGGATGAGGATCTGAATGAGCAGGAATTGTATCAATATGTCTTAAAGGAACAACAGCCATATTCTTATTATCTTCCGGAAAATAAAGAGGAGTTTTTGGATTTTGGTAGATTTGAATGTCAGAAACCAGATGAAAATACAGAGTTTTTTCTGAAATATATTCAGAAAAAACAGCATAAAAAAGCACCGGAAGATCTGATGCTGTTTTATCGGATTCAGGATGGATTGCGGATGAATGGTTCGGTGGAAGACATAATTACGGAAATGATTAGTTGGGGATGTAAAATTTCATCTCAAAAGCAGGTCAAAGAACTTTTGAATCATATAAATGAACTTGATAAACATGTCAGAAAATGGGATTATAAAGGACATACGAAACATGAACTCAAAGGCTCTTTTGAGGGCAAAGCAACAACGGGTTCAAATAATATAGTCAAATTTCCCGCCGGGAATAAGATTTATCCAAATGATCCTTGTCCCTGTGGAAGTGGAAAAAAATATAAACATTGTTGTGGAAAACAAAAGTAATACTATGTGAAAAAGGTATTTGAGATGAGAGGTTTAGGAACACTAATCAACACAGCTGCAGTGATTCTTGGAGGATTACTTGGTCTGTGTCTGAAAAACGGAATGAAACAAAAAACGCAGGATATTCTGATGCAGGCCTGCGGGGTGGCTACAATTTTTATCGGAGCTGCCGGTACCTTGTCAAAGATGTTGGTGATCAATGACGGAAAACTGGAAACACAGGGAACGATGCTCCTGATTTTTTCACTTGTGATCGGTTCTCTGGTTGGAGAGTGGCTGGATATTGAGCAGAAGATGGATCTTTTGGGAGAAAAAATCAAGGTTGCTGTGAAAGCACAGAATGATAACCATTTTGTGGATGGATTTGTAAATGTATCGTTGATTATCTGTGTGGGAGCCATGGCGATTGTGGGATCCATCCAGGATGGAATCAGCGGAGATTATTCCATGCTTGCTGCAAAAGCAGTTCTGGACCTGGTGATCGTGTTGATTTTTGCTTCTACTTATGGGGTTGGAGCAATATTTTCCGCTGCTGCAATTTTCTGCTATCAGGGATTGATTACATTGGTTGCCGCTATCTGCGGATCTTTTGTCAGTCAAACAATTATCAATGATCTTTCTTTCATTGGTTCTGCATTGATCTTCTGCGTGGGAATCAATGTGGGATTTGGAAAAAGAATCAAAGTGGGAAATATGCTTCCGGCATTGATTTTTGTGATTATTTATGATGTGATGCTTGGATTATTTTAAAGGGTACAAAAATGTTGTTAAAAGAAAAATATAATGCTCTGGTATACACAGGAAAAGAAAAAGTAGAGTTGCAGGAAAGAACTCTTATCCCGCCCAAGGAGGATGAAGTGACCATAAAGATCAGACGTGTTTCAATCTGCGGCTCTGATCTGGGTGCCTATAGGTTTCCGTCTGAACGTTTTGCAGTTCCTCTTGTTTTGGGGCATGAGTTTTCCGGTGATGTGGAAGCTGTGGGAAAAAATGTTGCAAATATAAAACCGGGAACCAGGGTTACTGTAAATCCCATGATTCCCTGCGGAAAATGCTTTTTCTGTAAAAGGGGAGAGACAAATCTGTGTGGGAATCGAAGAAGTATGGGGACAGCGATCGGAGGGGTCAGAACCGATGGCGCTATGCAGGAATACGTAACTGTGAAAGAAAGTATGGTGATACCCATTGCAGATACGGTTTCCTATCAGGCGGCTGCTATGCTGGAGCCCTGCGGAGTAACGCTTGCCTGCGCTAAAAAAGGATATACAGAAGACGAAGAAAGTGTGGTTATCATCGGTGTCGGACCGATTGGTCTTCTGATTTTAAAGTTTCTGAAAGCCATGGGCGTTCCGAAAGTAATATGTATCGACAGGATGCAGAATCGACTGGAAAAAGCCAAAGCATGTGGTGCGGATCTGGTGATCCGGGCAGATGATACAGAAGCAGAGCTGTTGATTAAACAGGCGACAGAAGGTTACGGTGCAGATCGTGTGATTATAGCAGCCGGTGTGGGAAGTGCTATCAACCAATCTTTCCGATTCGTTAGAAATGGTGGTTGTATTGTCCTGGTGGCATTGATGCATGAAATGGTGACGATTGATCCTATGGAGATCGTAGGACGTGGACTGAAGTTTTATGGAAGCTATATGTTTCAGTCAGAGATGAAAGAAGCGGCTAAGATGCTTGCAGATCAACGGCTGAATATAGAAGATCTGGTGACATCCGTATTCCCGCTGGAAGAAGGCGAAAAAGCATTTGCATTGCTGACAGATCCTCAGAATCCGGAAATTAAAGTACAGTTGTCTGTTTCGTAATAAAGATATAGGAGAACATAGAATGAGTGGATTATTATATGTGGCATTTGGTGGGGCGTTAGGTGCTGCATGCAGATATGGTATCAGTCTGGTTCCGTGGAAAGGAACCTTCCCGGTACTGACACTGATTACGAATGCTATCGGAGCAATCTTGATCGGATTGATCGTAGGAATAGCAGCAGGTAACGGAAAAATGTCAGATAACCAGGTGCTCTTTTGGAAAACAGGAGTATGCGGTGGATTTACTACATTTTCCACCTTTTCTTTGGAAGCCATGAACCTGCTGGAAAAAGGAAAAACAGCTTATGGCATAATTTATATAGTGCTGAGCGTTGTTGCATGCATCGCAGGAGTGTATGTGGGACGGATGCTGGGAAGAAATGTGGCATGAGATGTTGTGGTATGAGAAACATTTCCAAATTGTTTTTTGATTGAATTTATGATATGATGAGACAAGGGACAAAAATTCAGTCACGGCATGCTTGCATACCTGTGACTGAATTTAGGGACCGCAAAAGCATGAGGAAGTAGCCCGAATAGGGCGGATTCCGAATGCTTTTAGAATTTCGAGAGTGCGAAGCACGGAGAAATTCGTAGTCTCATCCCATTTGTCAGGTAACTCATATAATGAGACAAGGGACTAAAGTTTTTATGATATCTCCATAAATTAATATAGTTATATAGTTCATAAAGAAGGTACAACATGGAACAGTCAGACAATCTTTTAGTAAGAATACAAAAGAATTATAGTTCATTCAGTAAGGGCCAGAAACAACTGGCTTCTTATATTGTCAATAATTATGATAAGGCGGTTTTTTTGACGGCAGCGAAACTGGGAAAGGAAGTAGGTGTGAGTGAATCTACTACCGTACGTTTTGCTACCCAGTTGGGATATAAAGGTTTCCCGGAATTTCACCGCGCACTTGAGGAATGGGTGCGGAACAAATTGAATTCCATTCAGAGAATGAAAGTTACGTATGGACACGTTCCGCAAACAGAGATTCTGGATACGATTTTCCAGTCGGATATTGAAAAAATCAAGATGACCATGGAAAGTATTGATCATACGGCATTTGAACTGGCTGTAGACACTTTGTTGAATGCTAAAACGATTTATATTATCGGCATTCGAAGCTGTGCACCACTGGCAAGTTTTCTTGGATTCTATCTGAATCTGGTGCTGGATGATGTGCGCCTGATCCAGACAAGCAGCTCCAGTGAAATCTTTGAACAGATGTTTCGAATCGGTGAGGAGGATGCAATCATCGGAATCAGTTTTCCGAGATATTCCATGCGTACATTGAAAGCTATGGAATTTGCAAATAATAGAAATGCCAAGGTGATCACGATCACGGACAGTGTGCATTCGCCGATCAATCTGTATTCGTCCTGTAATCTGATCGCTAAAAGCGATATGGCATCTATCGTGGATTCTCTGGTGGCTCCGCTCAGTGTGGTAAATGCGTTGGTAGTGGCACTTTGTATGAAAAGGCAGAAAGAAGTGGTGGATACCCTGGAATCCATGGAAAAAATATGGGATGAGTATCAGGTTTACAGTAACGATGAGATGAATCCTGTGGAATCCTCTTTTTCGGTTAAAAATATGGAAAATAAGGAGAAAAAATGAACAGATTTTTGATTGTTGGAGGCGGTGCTGCCGGCATGATGGCTTCCATCTGTGCGGCTTTGCAGGGAATGGAAGTACATGTATTTGAACAGAATGAAAAGCTGGGCAAAAAGCTTTTTATTACCGGAAAAGGCAGATGTAATTTTACAAATGCCTGTGCCACGGAAGAATTATTTGAAGCATTTTTGACAAATCCCCGATTTTTATACAGTGCGGTTTATGGGTTTAATAATTATGATGTGATTGATTTTTTCGAGAATCTGGGAGTGAAAACAAAGATGGAACGGGGAGGACGGATGTTTCCCCAATCAGATCATTCTTCAGATATTATCCTTGCCATGGAGCGCAGGATGAAAGAACTGGGTGTGAAAATACATCTGAAGTCAAAAGTGAAATGCCTTGTTTTTGATGAGAATGAGAATACAAAGTCTGTGAAAGGACTGGAACTGGAAAATGGATCATTGATCCAGGGAGAAAAAATTCTGATAGCGACAGGAGGAATTTCCTATCCAAGTACCGGAGCTTCCGGTGATGGATACCGGATGGCAAAAGAAGCGGGACATACGGTGACTGATCTGATGCCTTCTCTTGTTCCTATGGTGACAGCGGAAGAATATATTCCCAGGATGCAGGGGCTTTCCCTTAAAAATGTTACATTATCAATCTATGATGGAAAAAAATGTGTGTTTGAAGAGTTTGGCGAGATGATGTTTACCCATTTTGGTATTACAGGACCATTGGTGTTATCAGCCAGTGGAAAGGTGGGAAAACTTTTAAAAAAGAAATATCTTACAGCCCGTATAGACCTGAAACCGGCTCTTACAAAAGAACAGCTGGATGCCCGTCTTTTAAGAGAGTTTGAAGGTGCAAAAAATAAACAGTTTAAAAATGTGGTGGATGGTATGTTTCCCTCAAAGTTGCTTCCGGTGATGCTGGAAGTGGGAGGTGTTTCTCCACAAAAGAAAGTGAATGAGATCACCCGGGAAGAGCGTGCAGTATTTATTGATAAAGTAAAGGCATTTCCGTTGACAATCACGGGACTTCGTGGATTTCAGGAAGCTATTATTACCAAGGGTGGTGTGCAGATCAAAGAGATCGATCCGAAGACGATGGAATCAAAAAAAGTGCATGGTCTGTATTTTGCAGGGGAAGTGATGGATCTGGATGCGCTAACCGGTGGATTTAATCTGCAGATCGCATGGTCAACAGCTCATGCGGCGGCTTGTGCAGCCGGGCAGGAAGTAGGAAAGAAAATATATCAATAACAGGGAGAAAGTAGAATGAGTTATACAATTGCGATTGATGGACCGGCAGGAGCCGGTAAAAGTACGATAGCAAAAAGAGTGGCAAAAGAACTGTCATTTATCTATGTGGATACAGGAGCTATGTATCGGGCAATGGCACTTTATTTTCTGCGAAAAGGAATTTTGCCGGATGAGACAGAGAAAATTGAGGAAGCCTGTGAAGAAATCCAGGTGTCTATCACCTATGTAAACGGGGAGCAGCAGGTCTGGTTAAACGGTGAAAATGTATCCAAAGTGATTCGTAAAGAAGAGGTAGGCAATATGGCCTCTAAAACCTCTGTCAATAGTAAAGTGAGAGAAAAGCTGGTAGCTCTTCAAAGAGAACTGGCTTCCCGTGAAAATGTAGTAATGGATGGAAGAGATATCGGTACTCAGGTACTGCCGGATGCCACTGCCAAAATATATCTGACAGCCAGTGTGGAAGAACGTGCGAGACGTAGATTTCTGGAATTACAGGAAAAAGGAATGCCTGAAAATATGGAAGCGATTGAGGATGATATTATTGCCAGAGATCACCGGGATATGACCAGAGAGATTTCACCGCTTCGTCAGGCTGAAGATGCTGTGCTGGTAGATGCGTCAAAGATGACGATCGAAGAAGTGACCAATGCAGTTATCCGTGAGTTTGAAAACAGAAAATAGGTGTATTTATGGGAGAAAGAGTAATAAAAACTGCAAAAACCGCTGGATTTTGCTTTGGTGTAAAGCGAGCTGTAGAGAAGGTATATGAGCAGGTAGAACTGGGAAAAAAGAATGTATATACTTACGGACCGATCATACACAATGAAGAAGTTGTCAGTGATCTGGAAGCAAAAGGTGTATATGTTCTTGAAAATCGTGCAGATCTGGAAGCGCTGGAAAAAGGTACGGTCGTGATCCGATCCCATGGTGTCCCCAGAGACATTTATCAGTTGATTGAAAAAAAGGGACTGGAGTGTGTGGATGCTACCTGTCCGTTCGTCCGCAAAATTCACAGAATCGTAGAGAAAGAAAGTAAAAACGGCTGTCATATTGTGATTATTGGAAATAATAATCATCCTGAGGTGGAAGGAATTAAAGGCTGGTGCCAGGGACCGGTAACTGTCATTTCTACTGAAGAAGAGGCAGAAAATTTGGCAATTTTTGATGGGAAAAAACTATGTATTGTGTCACAGACGACATTTAATTACAACAAATTTAAAGATTTAGTTGAAATTCTTGAGAAAAAGAGGTATGATAGAATTGTTTTAAATACGATTTGCAGTGCAACAGAGGAAAGACAGCTTGAGGCACGGCAGATTGCCTGCGAAGCAGATACCATGATTGTCATTGGCGGCAGACATAGTTCCAATACGCAGAAACTATACGAGATATGTAGAAAAGAATGTAAAAATACTTACTATATACAGACACTTGTTGATTTGGATACTAAGCCTTTTCAATGTATTGGTTGCGTAGGTATTACAGCGGGGGCTTCCACCCCAAATAATATAATTGAGGAGGTTCAAAAATATGTCAGAATTAAGTTTTGAACAAATGCTGGAAGAATCATTAAAAACAATTAGAAATGGGGAGGTTGTCGAAGGTACTGTAATCGACGTCAAAGAAGACGAGATTATTTTAAATATTGGTTACAAAGCTGACGGTATTCTTACAAAGTCTGAATACAGCAATGACGCGTCCCTGGATCTGACGACTGTTGTTAAGCCGGGAGATACGATGGAAGTTAAAGTCCTGAAAGTTAACGATGGAGAGGGACAGGTACTTCTGACTTATAAGAGACTGGCAGCAGAAAAAGGCAATAAGAGACTGGAAGAAGCATTCGAAAATAAAGAAGTTCTGAAAGCTAAAGTTACTCAGGTATTAAATGGTGGTCTGAGTGTTGTGATTGATGAAGCAAGAGTATTTATTCCGGCAAGCCTGGTTTCTGATAATTTCGAAAAAGATCTGTCCAAATATGCAGATCAGGAAATTGAGTTTGTGATCACAGAGTTCAATCCCAGAAGAAGAAGAATCATCGGTGACAGAAAACAGCTTCTGGTTGCAGCAAAAGCAGAGCAGCAGAAAGCTTTGTTTGAGAGAATCCATGTAGGAGATGTTGTAGAAGGAACTGTTAAGAACGTTACAGATTTCGGCGCATTCATTGATCTTGGCGGTGCTGATGGACTGCTTCATATCTCAGAGATGTCCTGGGGAAGAGTAGAAAATCCGAAAAAGATTTTCAAAGTTGGTGATCCGATCACTGTTCTTATTAAAGATATCAATGGAGACAAAATTGCACTCAGTCTGAAGTTTGAAGATCAGAATCCATGGCTGAATGCAGATGAAAAATACGCAGTTGGCAATGTAGTAGAAGGAACAATTGCCCGCATGACAGATTTTGGTGCATTTGTTGAGCTGGAGCCAGGCGTTGATGCACTGCTTCATGTATCTCAGATTTCAAAAGAGCATGTAGAAAAACCGGCAGATGTTCTGAGCGTAGGTCAGGTGATCACTGCAAAAGTTGTTGATTTCAACGGCGAAGATAAGAAAATCAGCCTGAGCATGAAAGCTCTTGAAGCTCCTGCAGAGGCTCCTGCTGAAGAAGCTCCTGTAGAAGAGTAAGTCGAAAGTAAAGGGAATAGTCCCTTAGTATATCAGAATTTTATATTGCATAAAAGCAGCCCGGAAGTTTTTTCCGGGCTGAATTTATCTTAATCATTATTTTCAGTTGCAATGAGATGCATGTTTTAACAGATGGTTGGCGTAAGCCTGTAAAAGAGCAGGATTTTCAGATCCGGCACCGTCTGTAGAGAAGATTTTATCGAGAGAAAACCATCCGACCGGATCTTTGTATTCCATATGGAATTCAGGCTGAAATAAAGGTTCAAACTCCGGTAGAAATTTTCCGGACACTTTTTTGTAACAGTTGCAGGCTTTTGCTTTTTCACGGTGTTCTTTGTCTACATAGGTACCGACACTTTTATGGATGGCTTCATCCTCAAGTGGAAGATAATAATACTCTTTGTAATTTGGAAAAAAGTAACGCATTGTCCCCTGATAGACAGGAATACGCAAAAGGCATTCGGATGTATTCACCTGTAGATCGTACCATTGATTTTTAATATGCAGAGAAATAGGTAACGATTCGGCAAGTGAAATTTGCAGGACAATCGTTTCCGAATCGGTCATACAAACATCCGTCTTATAGGTTAAGTTTCCCT
>JBJFCH010000118.1:26513-52126 GCA_051888835.1 Oliverpabstia sp.
TCCATTGATTTTCTTCCATATATACAGCCCCGAGAAGATATAGATGTGACCTTTTCCATGACAGACCGGTAGTTTCTATGTCAAAAAAGACACATTGGTCGGGCTGGATGTTTCTCCGTTTTAGATGGTCAGTGGGGACATTGGCTGGTGTATTGGTTATGATCATTTGATTTATCTCCTTGTTAAAAAATTAGCATTTTTAAATGATAATTTATATAAATATGCATCAATTGTACTGATTATAGTACAAAAAATCGAAAAAATATAGTGCTTTTTCTGTCTGTATGAGTTATTATATATTATAGGTATTAAATAAGGGAGAGGAGAGTTGTATTGTCATACGAAATATTAGGCGTAGATATGTATCATATTCTGAGCTGGTTTATTGTATACAGTTTTCTCGGATGGATATGGGAAAGTTGTTACGTATCGGTGAAGAATAAGCGGTGGGTGAACCGTGGCTTTGTCAATGGTCCTTTTGTTACCATATACGGTGTGGGTGCTGTTGCAGTGTACGTGATTTTAAAACCGCTTACAGGACGGGTATTGGAATTGTATTTTGCAGGAGTTGCGGTAGCTACCATACTGGAGTATTTCACAGGTGTACTTATGGAAGCAATCTTCCATACAAACTGGTGGGATTACAGCGATAAAAAGTACAATTTTCAGGGAAAGATCTGTCTGGGAAGTTCAGTTGCATGGGGATTTTTCACATTAATTCTGTTTTATGTACTTCAGCCTTTGGTTTCCAGATTTGTGGACTGGATTCCCAGAAGTACAGGGACGATACTGTTATATGTATGGCTTGCATATTATGTGGTGGATTTTTCATTTTCCGCAGCAGCAGCATTCGACCTGCGCAGCAAGCTGCAGAAGCTTGACCGTGTGGTGGATGAATTCCAGGAGTCTTTCCAGAACAGCAAACTGTATGAAAATGTTGAAGAATTTCGTGAGAAGGCAGAGTTTTATCGACCGGAGTTTGCGGACAATAAACTGAAAGAATATCTTGACAGCCGAAGAGAAAAGTTCCACGAAGCACTGGAACGGCTGGAAGATGCTGAACTTCAGGAAAAACGCGAAGCTTTTATGGAACGTTATGACGAATTTGAACGTCGATATCTGGAAGTTAAGAACAGTATACATCATATTTCCAGACGTCAGATGAAAGCTTACCCGAATTTGATCAGTAAAGCGGAACGCTTAAGAAAATTAAAAGAAAAAAAGAAAAAATAAAGGAGGAGGTCATAGTATGGGATTACTTACATTCAAAGGCGGAATCCATCCTTATGATGGGAAAGAATTATCCAAGAATAAGCCGATTCAGCCTCTGAAACCCCAAAAGGAGCTTGCGTTCCTGGTATCACAGCATATCGGTGCGCCGGCGAAACCAATCGTATCCAAAGGAGACCGGGTACTGATCGGACAGAAGATCGCGGAAGCCGGAGGGTTTGTTTCCGCTCCGGTGTACGCATCAGTTTCCGGAACAGTAAAAGGGATAGAACCCCGTCTTACTGCCACAGGAGGAACCTGTGATGCGATTTTGGTTGAAAATGATGGCTTGTATGAATCTGTAGCATTTGAACCTACAGAGCATCCGGAGCAGCTTTCGAAAGAAGAGATCCGGAAAAAGATTCAGGAAGCCGGTGTGGTTGGTATGGGAGGTGCAGGATTTCCTACACACGTAAAGCTTACACCGAAGGAACCTGAAAAAATCGATCACATCCTTGTAAATGGTGCGGAATGTGAGCCTTATCTGACATCGGATTACAGAAGAATGCTGGAAGAGCCGGAAAAAGTAATCGGTGGTCTGAAAGTGATGCTGCAGTTGTTTGACAATGCAAAAGGCTGTATCTGTATTGAGGACAATAAACCTGACTGTATCGAAAAAATCAGTAAAATGGTGGAAAATGAGCCACGGATCGAAGTAAAAGCCATGAAGACCAAGTATCCGCAGGGAGCTGAGCGTATGCTGATCTATGCGGTTACCGGAAGAAGTATCAATTCTTCCATGCTTCCGGCTGATGCGGGCTGTGTTGTAGATAATATTGATACGGTTGTTGCTATCTATAAAGCAGTTGTACTGGGACAGCCGCTGATGCACAGGATCGTAACCGTTACCGGTGATGCGATCGCTGATCCGGCTAACTTCTATGTTCCGGTAGGAACGGATTTTCAGGAACTTGTGGAAGCGGCAGGCGGATTTAAAGATCATGTGGAAAAAGTAATCTCCGGTGGTCCTATGATGGGCTTCGCCATGTTTGATATGCATGTTCCTGTTACGAAAACCACATCTGCACTTTTGTGTCTGACAAAAGATGAGGTTTGCCACTCGGAAACTACGGCATGTATCAACTGTGGAAGATGTGTAAGTGAGTGTCCGGAACATCTGCTTCCGACTAAGCTTGCAACATTTGCTGCTCATAAAGATCAGGAAAAATTCCAGAAATACAATGGTATGGAGTGCTGTGAATGCGGATGCTGCAGTTACGTCTGTCCGGCTAAACGGCCTCTTGCCCAGGATATTAAGTCCATGAGAAAAATTGTACTGGCTAACAGGAAAAAGAAATAAGGGGGAAGAGACATGAGTGAATTATTACACGTATCGTCCTCACCGCATATACGTTCCAAAATCAAAACCGATAATCTTATGAAAATGGTAGTGATTGCTCTGCTGCCGGCTACACTTTTTGGAATTTATAATTTCGGATGGAGGGCACTGCTTCTGATTTGTATATCTGTCGCTACCTGTGTTGCGACAGAAGGAATTTATGAGACTTTGATGCACAAGAAACTCACGATCGGTGATTTCAGTGCGGTTGTTACCGGCCTTTTGCTGGCTTTGAACCTGCCCTCTACAGCTCCCTGGTGGATTCCTGTGATCGGTGGTGTGTTTGCAATCCTTGTAGTAAAACAGCTGTTTGGCGGTCTGGGACAGAATATCATGAACCCGGCACTGGCAGCACGATGCTTCCTTTTGCTTTCCTTTACCGGACAGATGACGAATTTTGCGCCGACGGCAGGTCTTGGGAAGATTGTGGATACAGCATCAGGAGCAACACCTCTGGCAGCACTGAAAGCCGGTGAACAGGTGGATGTACTGAGTATGTTCATTGGTAATACAACAGGTACTATTGGTGAGACCTCTGCACTTGCACTTTTGATCGGTGCAGCATTCCTGTTGGCCATGAAAGTGATTGATTTCAGGATCCCATTAACCTACATAGGCAGTTTTCTCGTATTTATCATATTATTCGGCGGTCACGGTCTGGATGCAAATTATATTCTCGGACAGCTCTTCGGCGGCGGTCTGATGCTGGGTGCATGGTTTATGGCTACCGATTATGTAACGACACCGATCACCAAATCAGGACAGCTTGTTTATGGGGTGATCCTGGGTATTCTGACCGGTTTGTTCCGTCTCTTTGGAGCATCCGCAGAAGGTGTATCCTATGCGATCATCTTCAGTAACCTGCTGATTCCGGTAATCGAACGAGTTACTGTTCCCGTTGCATTTGGTAAAGGAGGGAAGAAAGAATGAGTAATAAAATCATAAAAGACGCTATGGCGTTGACTCTGATTACCCTCGTGGCAGGAGCAGCTCTCGGTGCGGTTCATGGTATCACCAAAGAACCGATTGCCAAACAGGAGGCCCTGACAAAAGCAGAAGCTTATAAAGAAGTATTTGAAGAGGCAAAAGATTATAGCACCGTTGAGATGACGGACGAGCTTGCCGGTCAGCTGCGTGACAGTCTTGACAGTGAAGGGTATCAGGCACAGAGTATAGATGAAGTGGTGGAAGCTGTGGACGGAAGCGGTGCTTCTCTGGGATATATAATTACTGTGATTTCTTCTGAAGGATACGGCGGAGATATTAAGTTCACTATGGGCATACAGTCAGACGGAACAATGAACGGTATTTCCATCCTGTCAATTTCTGAGACAGCCGGTCTGGGTATGCGGGCCAATACGGATGAGTTCAAGAGTCAGTTTGTCGGAAAAAACACAGACAAACTTGTCTATACAAAGAACGGAGCATCTGCGGATAATGAAATCGATGCTCTGAGCGGAGCTACGGTGACAACCAATGCCATGACCAATGGCGTAAATGCCGGTCTTTGTGCATTCCGTGTAATGGAAGGAGGGGAATAACAGATGAAAGCAAATTCACCTGCAGAACGTTTGTATAATGGTATCATCAAAGAAAACCCTACCTTTGTACTGATGCTTGGTATGTGTCCGACGCTGGCAACAACCACATCCGCAATCAATGGTCTGGGTATGGGATTGACGACCATGGTGATTCTGGCAATGTCCAACATGATGATTTCACTTCTTAGAAAAGTGATACCGGATGGTGTTCGTATGCCGGCTTATATCGTAATTGTTGCTTCTTTTGTAACAATCGTGCAGTTTTTACTTCAGGGATTTATCCCGAGTCTTTACTCTGCACTGGGAATTTATATTCCGTTGATCGTTGTTAACTGTATCATTCTTGGCCGTGCGGAAGCATATGCATCCAAGAATGGTGTGATCAGTTCTCTTTTCGATGGAATCGGTATGGGACTTGGTTTTACCATAGGTCTTACCTGTATCGGTATTGTTCGAGAACTGCTTGGTTCCGGTAAAATCTTCGGTTTCCAGCTGTTTGACGGCGGAGCAACTATCTTTATTCTGGCACCTGGTGCATTCTTTGTTCTGGCAATGCTGGTAGCGATTCAGAATAAAGTAAAAGCCGGCAAACCGGAAAAAGCTTCCACAGGTACAGGTTGTGGAGAAGCTGCATGTGCAGGATGTACCAATATGATGTGCGGCAGCCGTATGGTCTCCGGCAATGAGGAAGGAGGAAAGAACGCATGAAAGAGTTATTAATCATCGCGATTGGTTCTGCGCTTGTAAATAACGTAGTACTCAGTCAGTTTTTGGGATTGTGTCCTTTCCTTGGTGTATCCAAGAAAATGGATACGGCAGCAGGTATGGGCGGAGCGGTTATCTTCGTTCTTACGCTGTCTTCTTTCTGCACCAGTCTGATCTATAAATTTATTCTTGTAAAAACAGGAATGGAATATCTGCAGACTATCGTATTTATTCTTGTGATCGCTGCTTTAGTACAGCTGGTAGAGATGTTCCTGAAAAAGACAATACCTGCTTTATATAAGAGTCTGGGAGTTTATCTGCCCCTGATCACTACGAACTGTGCAGTTCTTGGTGTAGCACTTCTGAATGTACAGAATGATTATAATGTTTTAGAGGGAACTATCAATGGATTTGCCACAGCAGTAGGTTTCACGATCGCGATCGTGCTGATGGCAGGGCTTAGAGAAAAAATCGAGTATAATGATATTCCAAAGCCTTTCCGGGGAATGCCGATTGTTCTTCTGACAGCAGGACTGATGTCTATCGCATTCTTTGGTTTTTCCGGATTAATTTAAAGGAGGAGAGTTATGATTACAGGTATTATCATTGCAGCCGTTTTAGTAGGCGGTACCGGATTAATAATCGGACTCCTTCTTGGCGTAGCTGGAAAGAAATTTGCAGTACAGGTTAATGAAAAAGAAATAGCTGTAAGAGAAAAACTTCCGGGCAATAACTGTGGTGGTTGTGGATATCCGGGTTGTGACGGGCTTGCGGCAGCTATTGCATCTGGTCAGGCGCCGGTAAGCGGATGTCCTGTAGGAGGTCCGGAGGTTGCAAAACAGGTTGCAGCGATTATGGGACAGGAAGTAGAAGAGGGACGTCGTATGGCTGCATTCGTAAAATGCGGTGGTGACTGCGAGCATTCCCGTCAGAATTATGTTTATGATGGTGTCGAAGATTGTTCTATCATGGCATTTATTCCGGGCGGCGGTTCCAAAAAATGTCATCATGGATGTCTTGGTTATGGAACATGTGTAAAATCATGTACCTTCAATGCAATCCATATTGAAAACGGAATCGCAGTGGTCGACAAAGAAAAATGTAAAGCCTGCGGAAAATGTGTTTCCGTATGTCCGCATCATCTGATTGAGCTTGTACCATATGATCAGACAGTAAGAGTACAGTGTAGTTCTTTCGATAAAGGAAAAGCTACTATGACAGCATGCGACAACGGCTGTATCGGATGTAAGAAATGTGAAAAGAACTGTCCTGTACAGGCAATTACAGTCACGAATAACGTGGCTCATATCGATTATGACAAGTGTACAAACTGCGGTCTGTGTAAACAGAATTGTCCGCGTCATTGTATTCATTAAAATGAATTATTACAGTCGCTAAGATAAACGGCGGGAATACGGGATTTTAGAATCCGGTTTCCTGCCGTTTTTCGAAAGAAAGTTTTGACAGGTTGAATTATTTCATCTGTTATGTTATGATAGCCGAGTGTTGAAACAATAAAAAAAGATACAAAGAGCATAATATATTTAGAAAAATGATGAAAAAAAGAGATTGGATCGCTGCGGCTGTCATACTTGCAGCAGCTCTGATATTTGCTTTGATCGGTAGGCTGAATGCTGATCCGGCACAGGCTCTCCGTATTACTGTGAATGGAGAGACCTATGGGATGTATGATATTACAGAAGATCAGGAGATTAGGATTAACGACACAAATATCTGTCAGATTGAAGATGGTAAAGTGCGTATGATCTGGGCAGATTGTCCGGATCAGATCTGTGTGCATACAGCTGAGATTTCAAAGGACGGTGGGTCGATTATATGTCTGCCCAATCGGATTGTTTTAGAAATTGTATCAGATATTCCGGAAGATTTGGATGAAAAAGTGGATGTGATCAGTTCCTGAAAGGCGGGGAATATTTTGAAAAAAAAGACGGCATATTTGGGGCTGCTTTGTGCGGCAGCTATTATACTGGGGTATGTGGAATCTCTTTTCCCCGTATTTGTGGGAGTTCCGGGTATGAAAATCGGGCTTCCCAATCTGGCTGTAGTCATGGTGCTTTATCTGTACTCCTGGAAAGAAGCAATCGCAGTGTCTTTTGTCCGGATCCTGGTGATCGGCTTTTTATTTGGCAATGCCTTCAGTATTGCTTTCAGTCTGGCAGGAGGTATGCTCAGTCTTTTGTGCATGGAAGCGGCCAGAAGATTTCTCAAATTAAGCTGTACAGGTGTCAGTATGATCGGTGGTGTGACGCACAATCTGGGACAGATTCTGGTGGCTATGGTTGTTGTGGAAAATGTAAGAGTAGGCTATTATTTTTCGATTCTTGCAGTAACAGGATTAGTAACAGGTATTTTGATCGGAATACTGGCAGCGGAACTGGTGAAAAGAATCCGGCGTGCGGTCGGTTCTGAATTTGATAATAAAAGAAAATCCGGGAGGAAATCATGATCGGTTATATCAAAGGAATATTGGAAGAAGCAGATGAACAATGTATCATCGTGGATAACCACGGAATCGGATATCGGATATTTGTCCCTGGTTCTGCATTTGCCGGAGCTCTTCCGATCGGGGAAGAAGTTAAGATTTATACTTATCTGTCTGTTAAGGAAGATGCGATGCAGCTGTATGGTTTTTTAACCAGGGATGATTTGAGAATGTTTAAGATGCTTCTGGGAGTCAATGGAATCGGACCGAAAGCAGGTCTTGGAATCCTGTCCGCACTTACGGCAGATGAGTTACGATTCGCGGTACTGGCAGATGATGCAGCGTCTATTGCAAAAGCCCCGGGGATCGGTAAAAAAACCGCACAGAAATTAATATTGGAACTGAAAGATAAGTTGAATCTGGAAGATGCGTTTGAACAAAAACTGGCAAATCAGGCGGCAGCTTCCCCGGCAGTTTCAGGTACAGATGATGGGATACATGAAGCAGTTCAGGCTTTGACGGCGTTGGGTTATCCCAGCACAGATGCTCTGCGGGCGGTGAAAAAAGTGGAAGGTGCAGAAATGATGACTGTAGAAGAGATACTGAAAGCGGCATTGAAAAAGATGATTTAGGGAGCGCCCGGGGAGAAAAATGGATAAGAGAATTATTACAACCGATATGATGGAAGAAGATATTCGGATGGAAGGGAGCCTCAGACCACAATATCTGAAAGATTATATCGGACAGGAAAAGGCAAAACAAAATCTGAAAATATATATTGAAGCGGCAAAACAGAGAAAGGATTCTCTGGATCATGTACTGTTCTATGGTCCTCCGGGACTTGGAAAAACTACATTGGCAGGTATCATTGCCAATGAAATGGGAGTACATATGAAAGTGACTTCCGGACCTGCGATTGAGAAGCCCGGTGAGATGGCAGCAATCCTGAATAATCTTCAGGAAGGGGACGTACTTTTTGTGGACGAGATCCATCGTCTGAACCGGCAGGTTGAGGAAGTTCTATATCCGGCAATGGAGGATTTTGCGATTGATATTATGATCGGAAAAGGGGCAACTGCCCGTTCCATCCGTCTGGATCTGCCGCATTTTACATTGGTGGGAGCAACTACAAGAGCAGGTCTTTTGACGGCACCTCTGCGGGATCGTTTTGGGGTTATTCATCATCTGGAGTTTTATACGGAAAATGAGTTGAAAACGATTATTATTCATTCTGCAAGGATTCTTGGAGTGGAAATTGATGAGGAAGGTGCTGCTGAGATGGCTAAGCGATCCAGGGGAACCCCTCGTCTTGCTAACCGGTTGCTAAAGAGAGTGCGTGATTTTGCACAGGTCAAATATGATGGAAAGATAACGAAAGAAGTAGCTTCTTTTGCGCTGGATCTGCTTGAGGTTGACAAGTATGGTCTTGATCAGACGGACCGATATATTTTGAATACGATTATTCATAAGTTTCAGGGAGGTCCGGTAGGTCTGGATACGCTTGCAGCAGCGATTGGAGAGGATTCGGGAACGATCGAAGATGTATATGAGCCGTATTTGATCCAGAACGGATTTTTAAATCGTACCCCGAGAGGTAGAATGGCAACTGAGCGTGCGTATCATCATCTGGGCCTGACTTTCAGCCAGAAAGACGAAGATTTGCAGGGGAAATGATGCGCTTTGTCTGTGGATTGGAAAGAAAAAGGTTGTTTTTTAGAGGAATTTGATTATAATAGAAATTAGTACGTATGGAGGAAATGCCAGTTATGCCAGCAAAAAATACAACAAAAGTTTTAATCGGAGGAAAAATTGTCACTTTGAGTGGATATGAAAGTGAAGATTATCTGCAGAAAGTGGCTTCATATATGAATCATAAAATAGCACAGCTCAGTGAACTGCCGGGATACAATCGTCAGCCTATGGAGACAAAGCACACGTTGCTCAGTCTGAACATTGCAGATGATTATTTTAAAGCAAAACGTCAGGCAGAGGTGTTTGAGGAGGATTCTCAGCTTAAAGATAAAGAGGTGTATGATCTGAAGCACGATCTGATTGAGGCACAGATTCAGGTGGAGAATCTTACGGCAGAGAATGAAAAGCTGAAGGAACAGATCAGAAAACTGGAAAGTGATATGGATAATCTTTTGAAATAATGGTACTGTGTAAATTTTAGATGGACGTGACCACATTAGTCACGTCCATTTTATCTCAGTCGAAGATTGGAGAGTTTATATGAAAGTAGAATTACTGGCTCCGGCAGGATCCTATGAGGCGCTGGAAGCGGCTTTGCGTGCGGGAGCAGATGCGGTTTATCTGGGAGGCGAAAAATTTGGCGCCAGAGCCTATGCGGATAATCTTGACCGGGATCATATGATTCAGGCGATTCATTATGCACATCTTCATGGGAAGAAACTGTATCTGACTGTAAATACACTTCTGAAAAACAGAGAACTGGAACAGGAGTTATATAAGTATCTGGCACCTTATTATGAGGCAGGTCTGGATGCGGTGATCGTTCAGGATCTGGGTGTTCTTCGCTTTATTAGAAGAGAGTTTCCAAAACTGCATATTCATGCAAGTACGCAGATGACGATTACCGGTGTGGAAGGAGCCAGATTGTTAAAGGAAGCCGGAGCTTCCAGGATCGTTACTGCAAGGGAATTGTCGCTGAAAGAGATTCAGGCGATTTATGACGATACACAGATGGAGATAGAAAGTTTTATTCATGGGGCGTTATGTTACTGCTATTCCGGACAGTGTCTGATGAGCAGCATGATCGGAGGAAGAAGCGGTAACAGGGGACGATGTGCACAGCCATGCCGTCTGCCTTATCAGGTATGGAGAGACGGAAAACGGATGAATAATGAAAAAACAGCGTATCCCCTCAGTCCCAAAGACATGTGTACGGTAGGTATTTTGCCGGAGATCATCGAGGCAGGTGTCTACTCCCTGAAGATAGAAGGGAGAATGAAAAAACCGGAATACACGGCAGGTGTGGTAGAGATTTATCGAAAATATCTGGATCAGTATCTGGCAGGTAATAAACGCCCGATTGTCAGTCGGGAAGATTATCAGACTCTTCTTGATATTTACAATAGAGATGGATTTCACGAAAGCTATTATAAGGTCAGAAATGGCAGGGATATGATGGCGCTTCGGAATGAAAAAAAGACAGTTGCCGGTGCGGATATAAAATCAATTCGGAATGAAGCTTTATTTTCAGAAATTCGAAAAAAATATCTGGAAAACAAAAAACAGGAGAAAATTAAGGGAACCTTAAGTCTTTTTACAGATTGTCCTGCTATACTGGAAATTGATTACTGTGGACATAGGATTACTGTGGAAGGTGACATGGTGCAGGAAGCATCAAACCGACCTTTGGATGAGGAACGGGTTCGCAGGCAGATGATGAAGACCGGAGAAACAGAATTTGCATTCGAAGAACTGGATATTTTCATGGGAGATCAAATTTTTCTTCCCATGCAGCAATTAAATGAGCTTCGAAGAAAAGGTCTTGAAGTTTTAAAGCGTGAGATTCTTTCACCGTATGAAAGAAAGCTATCTTCACCAGCATTTTTGAGGTGTGAGAAAAGTGAGAAATCCGGTGCCAGTCAGCCGGAAGTGTCAGTTTCTGTCCGTACACGTGAACAGCTGGATGCTGTGATGAAAATCAATGATATTGCAAGGATTTATGCGGATTGCTGTATTTTCCCAAAAGATACTTTTACGCAAAGTGTATGTGAACTGATTTCACAAGGACAGAAAAGAGGGAAATCCATTTTTCTGATGCTTCCTCATATGGTCCGCGACTGTGAACTGAATGGAAGAAAAGAATTTTTTCAGGATCTGTGCCGGAAAGGCTTGTCGGGATTTCTTGTGAGAAATCTGGAAAGTTACGGAGTGCTGCAGTCCATGGGCCTCAATCAGATGGCTGTTCTGGATGCAAATCTTTACACAATGAATGAGGAAAGCAGGAGATTTTGGGAAGAGCAAGGTGCCGCCTGGGATACGGTACCACTGGAACTGAATCAGAAAGAACTCCGATATCGGGACAATACATGCAGCGAGATGATTGTGTATGGATACACGCCTATGATGATTTCTGTTCAGTGCATTCAGAAGAATCTGGATAAATGTAATCATCAATGTGCAGTTTTAACGCTTCAGGACCGATATCAGAAAAAATTTCATGCAGTATGCAGCTGTGAATTCTGTTATAATACAATCTATAATACACTTCCTATGTCGCTTCTTCAGGAAGCAGAGACGGTAAAGAAATTGGGGCTCACAAAATATCGTCTTTCTTTCACTATAGAAAATAGCGTGGAAGTGGGAAAAATTGCCCGGGATTTTTGTGCAGTCTATTTGCATGGAGAGAATCCATCCCATGAGATACAGCGGATGGAAGTTACAAAAGGCCACTTCAACAGAGGTGTGGAATAGAACGGAAATATAATTTCCCGATGGGAGGAAATAAGTGGAAACAATAATCACAGAAATATCCAAGTATTTAATCATTTTTCTCATGGTTCTCTTTACCTTCCAGTGTTTTACGATCTTTCGAAAGCACGATCAGGAAGATAAGTATCAGGTTTTACGAAGGCAGATTATTCTGATGCTTTTTATGAATTTTATTGCCTATGCGGTACTGTTTATTCAGACAGAAGAGATGAAATTTCTTTTTATGTACGGAGCTGTATTTATTTTTATCATTATGGTACAGATTCTGTACCGACTGATTTACAGAAAAGCCAATCTTCTGATTGTCAATAATATGTGTATGCTGCTGAGTATTGGCTTTCTGGTTCTTAGCCGCCTCAGTTTCGATAAAGCAGTAAAGCAGTTTGAAATTGTTGTTGTCGGAATGGCTCTTTCCTTTATCGTACCGGTGATCGTCCGTAAAGTTAAGCTTTTGAAAGATCTGACCTGGTTATATGGTATTGTGGGAATCGGACTGCTGGGAGTAGTACTGGTGCTGGCAACGATCTCGGGCGGAGCCAAGCTTTCTATTGAAATCGGTGGTATTACCTTCCAGTTTTCAGAGCTTGTTAAGATAACGTTTGTATTTTTTGTTGCCGGAATGCTCAGAGAAGATCAGAGTTTCCGGAATGTCGTGATCACTACAGTCGTTGCAGCTCTTCATGTGCTGATTCTTGTAGCTTCCAAAGATCTGGGAAGCGCCGTCGTATTTTTTGTGGCTTATATTGTTATGCTATATGTAGCGACAAAGAAACCACTGTATGCGCTGGCAGGATTATGCGCAGGTGCCGCAGCTGCAGTTCTGGCATATTATTTGTTTGGACATGTACGGCAGAGGGTAATCGCATGGAAAGATCCGATTGCGGTATATGATCAGGCAGGGGGTGGATATCAGCTTGCACAGGGATTATTTGGAATCAGCGCCGGTGGATGGTTCGGCATGGGACTGGGACAGGGTATGCCCAATATTATTCCTGTAGTGGATAAAGATTTTATTTTTGCCGCAATCTGTGAGGAACTTGGTGCCATCTTTGCAATCTGTTTGTTGCTGGTGTGCATGAGCTGTTATCTGATGATCGTAAATGTATCAATGAAAATGAGCAAACCATTTTATAAACTGATCGCCATGGGATTAGGAGCGGAATATGCGATTCAGGTATTCCTGACAGTAGGCGGGACAAGTAAGTTTATACCGCTGACGGGTATTACACTGCCTTTAGTCAGTTATGGAGGAAGTTCCGTTATCTGTACGATATTGATGTTTGCAATTATTCAGGGATTATATATTCTCAGGGAAGATGAAGGTGAAGAGCTTGAAAGGCAAAGAAAAGAAAGAGAAAGACTTAACAAAAAGAAAAACAAACACCGCGGGAACGGAACGGGATCCGGAACAGGAGGATATCCGCAAAGGGAAAAAACACTCGAAGAAAAAATCGAAGAACAAACGGAAAAAAGCCTCAACTGGTAAAGAATATGTGATCATTGCGTATAGTTTTGTGGGAATCTTTCTTGCTCTGATCGGATATCTTGTGTATTTCAACGTGGAACTTCGGGATGAGTATGCCAACAGCCCATATAATTCCAAGCGTCAGGGGACCTATCAGGAAAGGGTTGTAAAAGGTGAAATCATTTCTGCGGACGGGGAAACTCTGGCAAGTACGCAGACGGATTCAGAAGGAAATGAGTTTCGATTATATCCTTATGAAAATATTTTTGCTCATGTGGTTGGCTATTCTGCATCCGGTATCAGTGGTCTGGAGCAGAGTATGAATTCGCAGCTTCTGACTTCACATTCCAACATGCTGGAACAGGTAGAGAATGAGTTTTTGGATGAAAAAAATATCGGTGATAATGTAATAACCACGCTGGACACAAAGCTGCAAAAGGCTGCTTATGATGCATTGGGTGACTATAAAGGTGCGGTTGTTGTCATGGAACCGGACACAGGAAAAATTCTTGCTATGGTGAGTAAGCCGGATTTCAATCCCAATACCATTACGCAGGATTGGGAAGCAATCAATTCTGATTCGGCAAGTTCGAGGCTTGTAAACCGGGCCACACAGGGACAGTATCCACCTGGATCTACCTTTAAGATTGTTACTGCACTGGCTTACTGGAGACAGAACAATACCTTCAGTGGTTTCGATTTTAATTGTACAGGAGAAGTGGAGAACGGAGGATACACCATTCACTGCTATCATAACAGTGCACATGGACAGGAAGACTTTAAAACAGCTTTTGCAAAATCATGTAATTCTGCATTTGCTCAGATTGGAGTGGACTTAAATCGGGAAGAATACAGACAGACGGTGGACAGCCTTATGTTTAATCAGGAACTTCCTTTAGAACTGCCATATAAGAAGAGCAAGTTCACGCTGGAAAAGAGCAGTGCAGATGCACTGACCATGCAGACGGCTATCGGGCAGGGAGAAACTCTGGTTTCACCTATGTATATGGCGATGCTTACCGGCGCGATAGCAAATGATGGCAATATGATGACACCATATCTGGTAGACCGGATTGAAACTTATACAGGGGATATAGTAAAAACAAATGAGCCGAAGGTCTATAAAAAGGTAATGACCCAGCAGGAGGCTTCTGTGCTTACAGAGCTTATGACCGGAGTCGTGGAGTATGGAACTGCCACATCTTTGTCAGGCAGAGGATATACAGCAGCCGGAAAAACCGGAACTGCAGAGCATGGGGATGTATCTTCCACAACACCGCATTCCTGGTTTGTAGGATTTTCAAACGTTGAGAATCCTGATATCGTTGTCAGTGTGATTGCGGAAGAATCCGGTGCAGGAAGTGAAATTGCAGTCCCGATTGCTGCAAAAATTTTTGATGCATATTATGCAGGGTGATAAAGGTTATATTAGAGGTTGCACAGTTTTCCGAAAAGAGGTATACTAAAATTAATAAAAAACACAACGCATTACAGGAGGAAGCGCAAATGATTGAGGCAACAAGCTGTGGCGGAGTGGTAATATATCGGGGGAAGATTCTTACTTTATATAAAAGTTATAAGAATAAGTATGAAGGCTGGGTCCTTCCCAAGGGAACTGTGGAAGCTGGAGAAGAGTATAAGGATACAGCAATAAGGGAAGTAAGAGAGGAGGCCGGGGTACAGGCATCTGTCATCAAATATATCGGAAAGAGTCAGTACAGTTTTTCAGTACCGGAGGATACGGTTGAAAAAGAAGTACACTGGTATCTGATGATGGCGAACAGTTATTACAGCAAACCCCAACGTGAGGAATATTTTGTTGATTCCGGATATTACAAATTCCACGAAGCTTACCATCTGCTTAAATTTTCCAATGAGCGTCAGATATTGGAAATGGCATATAATGAATATTTGGATTTAAGGAAATCCAACCTGTGGGGAAATCGCAAGTATTTTTAGCGTAACTGTTTAGTTGGACAAGGGAGGGATGTACACATACCCTTCCTTGTTTGCTATTAAAAGGTATGTGCGCGGCACATTCATAATATGAAAGGAGGGTTGTATATGTTGGATCAGATTGATTTAACGAAAAAGATGGAGAAGGAAGAGTACAAAGCAAGGATGGAAAACATGATGCCCCGGTTATCAAGGCTCCAGAGGGAATGTAAGGAATTGGGTATACCGGTGATGATTGTTTTTGAAGGCTTCGGAGCTGCAGGAAAGGGTGTGCAGATCAGTAAATTGATTTCTGCGTTGGATCCCAGAGGATTCAGTGTCTATGCAATAGATGGGGAATCCAAGGATGAGCAGCTGCGCCCGTTTTTGTGGAGATTCTGGACGAAGACGCCGGAGAAAGGCAGAATCGCAATTTTTGACAGAAGCTGGTACCGTAGAGTGTTGGTTGATCGTTTCGATGGTGTTACTACATCAAAAGAATTGGGGTATGCATACGAAGAAATCAATTCTTTTGAACGGCAGCTTACGGACGGAGGCTATGTCATAATCAAACTGTTTCTTGCCATTGATAAAAAGGAACAGAAAAAAAGGTTTAAAAAGCTTATGGAATCCAAATCCAGTGCATGGCGTGTGACGGAAGCCGATTTGAAGAGAAACAAAGAGTACGATGAGTACAAAAAGATGAATGATGAGATGCTGCAGAAAACAGATACCGATTATGCTCCGTGGCATATCATTGAAGCCACTGACAGAGAATTTGCGACAGCAAAGATTTACTCTGCGGTGATTGCGGCGATGGAACAGAAGATACAGGAAGTTAAACAGAAAAAAGATGCGAAAGCAAAAGAAGATGCTTCGAAAAAGCAGGATACAACGGAAAAAGCTGCTGGGAAGTCCAACGGTGAAGATGCTGTTCTTCGAACATCCAGTCTGAACAGTGTGGATCTTAGTCTGAGTTATACGAAAGAAGAATATAAAGAAAAACTGGAAAAACTGCAGAACAGGATTCAGGAACTGCATGGAGAACTGTATCGAAAACGAATCCCTGTGATTCTTGGATTTGAGGGCTGGGATGCAGGAGGAAAAGGCGGTGCTATCAAGCGCCTGACGGAAAAGATGGATCCGAGAGGCTACCAGGTAAATCCTACCGCATCTCCCAATGATATTGAGAGGGCTCATCATTATCTATGGAGATTCTGGAATAATGTTCCGAAAAAGGGGCATATTGCTATCTTTGACCGTACATGGTACGGAAGAGTTATGGTAGAGAGAATCGAAGGGTTCTGTACGAAAGAGGATTGGAACAGGGCTTATAAAGAAATCAACGATATGGAAGCTAATTGGGTGCATTCCGGAGCGGTGGTACTGAAGTTCTGGCTTCAGATTGACAAAGACGAACAGGCAAGAAGATTTAAAGAGAGAATGGAGAATCCGGAGAAACAGTGGAAGATCACAGATGAGGACTGGAGAAATCGTGAAAAATGGGATCAGTATGAACAGGCGGTGGATGATATGCTGGTACATACTTCCACTACATATGCTCCCTGGATCATAGTGGAAGGAAATAGTAAGTACTATGCCCGGATCAAAGTTTTGCAGTCTGTAGTCGATGCCATCGAAAAACGTCTGAAAGAAGAGGAAAAGTAGAAGGTTGAGTTTATCGATGCTGAAATGGTATAAGAAGCTTTATATAGGGGATAATGCTAAAAAGAAAGCTCCCACAGTTATAAAAAAAGTAAATCAGGGTAAGCTGCAGTATGATATTTATCTGATCACGCTGGCATCTAATGAAAAAAATCTGCTGGAAATCATTCAGTCAAATCAGCTGGCTCAAAAAACATTAAGAAAGCTGTGTCCTATGATCGTGGGACTGGCATCCGGATATACAGAGGCGCTGGAAGTGGTTGAGAAGATTGTAGAAGAGACTTATCAAAAGCAGGGAAATACGGATGTCCGTCAATATCTGGAAGACAGGCTGACAGAAGAGACTGAAAGTGAAGTGGGTGAGTAAAAGATGCTACATATCCTGATTACAATTTTAAAAATACTGGGAATTCTTCTGTTGGTGCTGGTGGGGATCCTGTTATTCATCGTTTTGTCGATTTTATTTGTACCGGTTTGTTACCGTGCACAAGGACACAAACGGGAAGATGATCTTTACGGGAAGGCAGCTGTTTCCTGGCTGTTTCGTCTGATTTATGTACGGGTCATATATTCTGAAGGGAAGACCGCATTTGAAGTATATCTCTTTGGGATTCCGCTGTTTGCGCTGATGAATAAGCTGAAAGAACGAAAAAAGCGAAAAAGTATAAAGAGCAAAGCAGCAAAAAATAAAAAGTCATTTTCTCAATCAAAAAATGATAGAAGTGTGAAAAAATCAGATTCAGATAAGCAGATTACGAAGAGTAATACAATTAAAAATGATACTGCAGAGAAGACGGATGCGAATGGACATGATATAAAGAAAGATGACGCAAAGAAAACCTCGGATCCTGTTTCTGACAGACTGAGCAGTATCTGGAATAAGGCAAAGAATCTGCTCACAGGAATCTTAAACTTCCCCGGAAAAGTAGTAGCACGGATTCAAAAAATACGGTTAACATTCCGGGGAATCTGTGATAAAATAAAACAGTGGTATACATTTTTGCAGATGGATGATACCAAACAGGCGGTTCATTTCCTGACGGGAAAAGGCAGACTTCTGATTCGCCATATTATGCCGAGAAAAATAACAGGAAGAATTCTTTTCGGATTTGACGATCCTGCTCTGACGGGAAAGGCACTGGCAGCAGCCAGTCTGTTGTGTCCGCTGTATAAAAACAGATTTCAGATAACTCCCGTTTTTGACCGGACGGTTTTTGAGGGAGAAGTAAAACTGAGAGGGAGAATATTTGGTGGTTATCTGTTGCTGCAGGCATTACAGATTTACCGAAACAGAGAAGTAAAAGCAACCTATCAGAGGTTTCAACAGAAGGAGGCATAATTCATATGGCAGACAATAATAATTTTCAGAACACAGTAGAGGCATTGTTTAAGGGAATGGACAGTTTTATCACCACCAAGACAGTTGTGGGTGATGCGATCACAGCAGGAGATAATATTATTTTACCGCTGGTGGATGTATCTTTTGGTGTAGCAGCCGGAGCATTTGCGGAGAATGCAAAGAATAATGGCGGCGGTGGTATGGGAGGAAAGATTTCTCCTTCCGCAGTTCTGGTAATCAATAAAAACGGTACCAAGCTTGTTAACGTGAGAAACCAGGATGCTATCACTAAGATTCTGGATATGGTACCGGATCTTGCAGATAAATTTACTGGAAAAGGCAAAAAAGATGAGTGTTCTTCTGATGATGTAGAGCATATATTGAATCAAGAAGAAGAATAGGAGAGGGTAAACCACGAGGATCCTCGGATTTATCTTATTTTGGATAGGCGTGGGAATGCTGATTCAGCTGATCGTTCCCACTAATGTATGGACAGTGATCATAGCAGCGGTCTGTATGCTTGTTGGGTACAATTTATTTTGCTGTTCTTAGGTGTTCCGGTGCGTGACACTCGGGGCACCTTTTTATGTTAAAAGAAGTTATGAAGGAGAGTTGAGATGAGTATATTAAACGTAGAACACCTTTCTCACGGATTTGGTGATCGGGCGATTTTTCAGGATGTTTCCTTTCGTCTGTTAAAAGGTGAACACATCGGCCTGATCGGAGCAAACGGAGAAGGAAAATCCACGTTTTTTAAAATTGTTACAGACAAGATGATGCCGGATGAAGGGAAAATTGAGTGGGCAAAGAATGTCCGTGTCGGTTATCTGGATCAGCATGCATCTCTGGAGAAGGGGATGACGATAAGGGATGTACTGTCATCGGCATTTTCCTGGCTGTTTGAATTGGAAAACAAGATGAATGAGATTTGTGAGCAGATGGGAGAAGCATCTCCGGAAGAGATGGAAGCGATGCTGGAAGAGCTTGGTACTATACAGGATCTGCTGACGATGCATGACTTTTATATTATAGATGCCAAGGTGGAGGAAGTCGCGCGTGCACTGGGATTGACTGAACTGGGTCTGGACAGTGATGTGACGGAGCTTTCCGGTGGTCAAAGAACCAAGATTCTTCTTGGAAAACTGCTTTTGGAAAAGCCGGATATTCTGCTTTTGGACGAGCCCACCAATTATCTGGATGAGCAGCATATTGAATGGCTGAAAAGATATCTGAATGAATATGAAAATGCGTTTATTCTGATATCTCATGATATTCCATTTTTGAACAGTGTGGTAAATATTATTTATCATATGGAGAATCAAAAACTGGAACGATATGTGGGGGATTATGAGCATTTCCAGGAAGTGTATGCTGTGAAAAAAGCACAGCTGGAGGCGGCATACAAGAGACAGCAGCAGGAGATCAGCGAGCTGAAAGATTTTGTGGCAAGAAATAAGGCAAGAGTATCCACAAGAAATATGGCCATGTCCCGACAGAAAAAACTGGATAAGATGGAAAAAATTGAACTGGTACAGGAAAAACCAAAGCCGCAGTTTTTGTTTCGGGAGGCAAGGACGGCAGGAAAACAGCTTTTCTGTACAAAAAATCTTGTTATTGGCTATGAAGAACCTTTGTCTGTTCCGTTAAATCTTGAAATGGAAAGAGGAGAGAAGGTCGTACTTACCGGTGCCAACGGAATCGGAAAAACCACACTTCTGAAAAGTATCCTGGGACTGATTCGACCACTGGAAGGATTTGCACAATTAGGAGATTATCTGTATATCGGTTACTTTGAGCAGGAATCTTCAACGGATAATACGAAAACCTGTATCGAAGAAATATGGGAGGAATTTCCTTCATACACGCAGTATGAAGTCCGGTCTGCACTTGCAAAATGTGGTCTGACTACGAAACATATTGAAAGTCAGGTGAGAGTATTGAGCGGTGGGGAGCAGGCGAAAGTCCGGCTATGTAAGCTGATTAATAAGGAGACCAATCTTCTTGTACTGGACGAGCCGACCAATCATCTGGATGTGGATGCAAAGGATGAACTGAAACGTGCGCTGAGAGAATACAAAGGAAGCATTCTTATGGTTTGTCATGAACCTGAATTTTATGAGGCTGTTGCTACCAGTGTATGGGATTGTTCTCAGTGGACTACAAAGCGATAAACAAAATGAGACAGACGAAAGAAAAGAATACTGCTGAAAGGGGAATGAAGCTACTATGGAAAGTAACAGGGAGGGTGAAAGAGTCTGGGTACAGGCTGTAAAAGATAATATTGAAAAAGTACTGGTAGGCAAAGGGAAAGTAATCGATCTTGTACTGACCTCTTTGATTGCAGGGGGGCATGTTCTTCTGGAAGATGTTCCGGGAACCGGAAAAACGATGTTGGCAAAATCCCTGGCAAAGTCCATGGATGTTTCCTTTGGCAGAATTCAGTTTACACCGGATCTGCTGCCGTCAGATGTGACAGGTTTGAATTATTTTAACCAGAAAGAAGGAGAATTTCAGTTTCGGAAAGGTCCTGTATTTGCTCATATGATTCTGGCAGATGAAATTAACCGTGCCACTCCAAGAACACAGGCCAGTCTTTTGGAATGTATGGAAGAAAGACAGGTTACGGTGGATGGAGTGACCCGGAAGCTGGAGGAGCCGTTTTTTGTTATTGCTACCCAGAATCCTCTTGAGACTACCGGTACATTTCCGCTGCCGGAGGCACAGCTGGATCGTTTCTTTGTGAAACTTTCGATGGGATTGCCAGGAGAAAATGAAGAACTGGCTATTTTACAGCGTTTTCTGGAAGAGCAGCCTTATGAGACTCTTTCAGCTGTCTGCAGCGGTTCGGATGTTATTGCCGCAAGAGATGCTGCAAAAAAGGTATATGTACATCCGCATCTCCTTTCTTATCTGGTATCACTTATACAGGCTACAAGAGAAGATAAAGAAATCCTTTCCGGTGTCAGCCCACGAGGTTCTCTGGCGCTGCTTCATGCTGCTCAGGCATATGCCTGGATCCATGGCAGAGAATATGTGGTACCGGAAGATATAAAAGCTGTAGCCGTGCCAGTGATGGCACATCGTCTGATACTTTCCAGAGGATATGGAAGTGCTTTGACGGGAGAGAAAAAAATCAGGCAGATTCTGGATCAGACCAAAGTGCCTACGGAGGAATGGGAGAGAAAATAAATGACGATCGTAGTTATTTTGATCGGTGCGTTTTTGATGAGTTATCTACTAAATGCCGCTTATAGACAGCATTGGAAAAGAGAACTGGATGCACGGGTAGAGTTTCAGAAGGAACCGGCCATGGAAGGTCAGGACGCACAATTGACAGAAACGATTACAAATAACAAATGGCTTTTTCTTCCTCTTTTACAGGTGGGCTTTCATATTCATAGAAATCTTTGGTTTGCGGACGGAGAAAATACAAGTGTTTCGGATCAATGTTACAAGAGAGATATATTTTCCGTGGGGAGCTATCAGAGAATTACCAGAACGATTCCGTTTCACTGTAGTAAAAGAGGCTATTATGAGCTGGATAAAGTGGAACTGGTTACCAGAAGTCCATTGATGACCCAAAAGCATTATGAAACACTGAGTCACCCGGATCATTTTTATGTATATCCATCACTGGTGGATGAAAGACAGCTGGAAATTCCTTTTCAGAAAGTGATGGGTTCCGTTTTGGCAAAAAAGAGTCTGTTTGAAGATCCTTTTGAATTTCAGGGGATCCGTGAATATCAGCTTTCCGATCCGATGAGCAGGATCAACTGGAAAGCTTCCGCAAAATCGGATCAGTGGATGGTTAATCTTTATGGTTCCACAGCTGCACAGGAAGTAGTTCTTTTATTGGATGTTGAGGATGAAACAATCTGGAAGTACGATGATATTCACGAAGAAGGGATCCGGATTGCGGCTTCGTTGATATCCAGGTGTATCCAAAGCGGGATTCCTGTGGGAGTCCGGACAAACGGCAGAGATCAGAAATCCGGAGAATGCTTCCGTCTGGAGGTGGGAAGTGGCAGACAACAGGTCCGTCTGGCCAATGAAGGTTTATCCAGAATAGATCTGGTGCAGAAGCCGGATAAAATGGAATTTGTGCTGACACGGGAGAGAGAATCTTTGGATCATACCCACCGGACTTATGTGATGATTTCCAAAAATCAGAGAATCAGCTGTTATGAAGGATTTAAAGAATTATTAAATCAGGGAGCGGGCGGTATATGGATTGCCACTCTTTACAAAGAAATGAATATGACACTTCCCATGGACTCTGATTTGACCGTGATACGATGGGAGGTAAAGAAATGAGAAAATATGTGATAAAAAGCCTGGAAATCTGTAATGGGTTTCTTCTCCTATCTGCTTTATACTGTTGTGTCATGCAGCAAATTATAGAAAATGATCTGTTGAGCTTTTTAAAAAGCCTCCTTTTGATACCGCTGGTTGGTATTCTATCTGTTTCTGTAGAGAAAGTGAAGCATTTTTGGCAGTATCTGTTGATTGCGGTTGTATCAGGTTTTCTGGCAGCAGCTGCAGTAGGCAGTGGATTTTCGCGATTTTGGATGGTAGTATGTACAGTGATTGCAGCGTTTTCGTATTTTGCCGCAAGAGCCGGAAAACGTGACTGTTGGCTGGATCTTCCGGCCTATCCATGGTTGATTGTGTATTTTCTAATGTATCTTCTGGGAAATCATTTTAACAGAGAATTTCTGACCCTTTATGCTTCATTTGGAGCAGGGGCATATTTCCTTGTATGTAATCTTCATACAAATATGACGGAAATGGATGCATTTGTAAAGACGCACAGTACTTTAGAACGTCTTCCTGTAAAGCGTTTGGGAAGGATTAACAGTTGGATGATGTGGCTTCAGTCGGGATTTATTGTATGTGCCATGCTTGCCGCACCGTATCTGGGCGTGGATCAGCTGATCCGACAGGCAGGACGGGCTTTAAGGAAACTGATAATTTTTCTTGTCAGTCTTTTACCCAAAGGAGGACAGGAAGAAATGGTACAGGAAGCAACAGAAAATATGCAGGAAATGATGATGCAGGAACCGTATGAAACTTCTGCATTTATGGAATTACTATATAAAATCCTGGACATCATCGGATGGCTGCTGGCTCTCGGTATTTTAATTCTTTTTATTCGTATGATTATAAAAAAGATTTATGAGATGTATCAGCAGTTTAATTCCCATACAGAGGAAAATGGTGACCGGATTGAAAGACTGATTGCACCACCTTCAGCGGAAAAGAAGCGAACATTGAACAGACAGGTAAAAGAAAATTTATTTTGGGATCGTTCACCATCCGGGAGAATCCGGAAATTATATAAAAAGCGTGTGCTGAAAGAACTAAAGAATCCTCCAAAGCCTTATCAGACTCCGGAAGAGCTGGAAAGGGAGCTGGATATGGAGGAAGAGAAAAAAGAAAGTTTTCATTACTATTATGAAAAAGCACGGTATGGAAAGAGGGAATGTACAAAAGAAGATTTGCAGACTATGATGAGATTATAGCGAAATTAATATGAAGGAGGGAAAGCATATGATGAACAGGAAAATTGAGTTACTGAAAAAAATTATTAATGAGAGCAGTTATACAGTGGCAATCTGTGGCTCCGGTATGATGGAAGAGGGAGGATATATCGGAGTGAAAAAGCAGGAGAGAGCGTACGAAATCGAGGAAAAGTATGGAGTTTCGCCTGAAGATATTTTTACAGGCAGCTACTATAATACAAGACCGGAACGATTTTTCCGTTTTTATAAAAACGAGATGCTTCATTATATGCCACAGTCCACTGCTTCAGCCGAAGTTTTGGCCAGAATGGAAAGGGAAGGAAAACTGCAGTGTCTGATTACAGCCAATATTTATTCCATTGCAAGAAGAGCCGGAGTTAAAAATGTTCTTGAAATTCATGGAAGTATCTATCATAATAAATGTCTGCGCTGTGGAAAAGATTATTCCATGGAATATGTACGGGATGCAAAGGGTGTGCCGGTCTGTGAAAAGTGTAAATCCGTTATACGGCCACAGATTCTTCTGTTTGGGGAAATGATGGATGCGGCTATGATTACCCGTACAACAGAAGAAGTGGAGAAAGCAGATGTACTGCTGGTTCTCGGAACAACATTGAAATCAGAAGTATATTCAAACTATATCCGCTATTTTAACGGAAAATATCTGGTTGTCATACATGATGAAGACCACTACGAAGATCACAAGGCGGATCTTGTGATAAAGGATCAGCCGAAGAACGTACTTCCTCTGATTTTTGAATAACTATTTTACGATAAGGAGCATATGAGACTATGAAAACATCAGATTTTTATTATGATTTGCCGCAGGAGCTGATTGCCCAGGATCCTCTTGAGGATCGATCTTCCTCAAGACTTTTACATCTGGACCGTCAGACGGGCGAACTGGAACATACGGACTTTAAGCATATTACAAAATATCTGAAACCTGGTGATTGTCTGGTCATAAATGATACAAAAGTAATTCCGGCCCGTCTATATGGTCATAAAGTGGAGACAGGTGCTCTGATCGAAATTCTGTTGTTGAAACGCAGAGAAAATGATATTTGGGAATGTCTGGTAAAACCCGGAAAGAAAGCACGTCCGGGTGCACAGATTACCTTTGGGGACGGTATTTTAACAGGTGAGATCATTGATGTGGTGGATGAAGGAAATCGTCTGATTCAATTCCATTATGAAGGAATTTTCGAGGAAATTCTTGATCGTCTGGGAGAAATGCCGCTGCCTCCGTATATTACACACAAATTGCAGGATAAAAACAGATATCAGACAGTGTATGCAAAAAACGAAGGTTCCGCTGCGGCGCCTACAGCAGGACTCCACTTTACAAAGGAATTGTTGAAAGAAGTGGAAGACATGGGAGTGAAAATTGCACATGTGACGCTTCATGTGGGTCTTGGTACGTTTCGTCCGGTAAAAGTCGATGATGTGGAAAGTCATCATATGCACTCAGAATTTTATATGGTGGAAGAAGATCAGGCGAAAATAATCAATGATACAAAGAAAAATGGCGGAAGAATTATCTCTGTGGGAACCACAAGCTGCCGAACTTTGGAGTCTGCCACCGGAGAGGACGGCGTCCTTTGTGCCGGAAGCGGATGGACGGAGATTTTCATCTATCCGGGGTATCGTTTTAAGATGATAGACGGACTGATCACCAATTTCCATCTTCCGGAATCCACATTGCTGATGCTGGTATCCGCTTTGGCAGGCAAAGAAAAAATTATGCATGCTTATGAAGAAGCAGTGAAAGAAAGATATCGTTTTTTCAGTTTTGGGGATGCTATGTTTATAGAGTAAAAAATTACGTTCTATATTGCTCAATTTTTCCAAATTCAATATGAAAGGAATAATCAAACGGAAATATTGAAGCAAAATCTATGGGAAAGGCAGTTATAACGGCATACACTC
>JBJFCH010000118.1:52226-61489 GCA_051888835.1 Oliverpabstia sp.
AATCAGGCTGACGTTAAGTATGTGATCTTAAACACATGATTGTACGTCAGCCTGTTTTCATGTCACTATTTGGTAATTAGTTTTTCAATCTGATTCAAAATCTGATAAAAGATCATTGCAATGACACATAAAATTACGATGGACATCAGCATCCAGTCTAGCTTAAATACCTGGCTTTACATGTGACGTTGAAAAGACATGATGGGACAACGTCCAAAAAGAAGAAAAGATAAGTACAATCCGTCAATTTATACGGAACAGATATTGGGATAAATGAATTTGTGTCTGCATAGTTTTTAGAAAAGCAATGTTTAGACTTGGGTGATCATTTGAAGCAAATAAGTATTGCCGAGGAGAACACACGCATGAATAAAGAAAAAAGGGTAATGTTAGAAATCGCAGACATTCTTCTAAAAGAAAACCTGATTACATTAAATGAAAAAATGCAACTAACTATACTCATCAAGGAAGGAAGAGAATAGCTATGTTACGAGCGGTTGTGTATGCTCGTTGTAGTACGGAAGAAGAGAGTCAGAAAGATGCATTGGTAAAACAGGTTGCTGAAGCAAAAGAATGTGTTATAAAGAATGGCTGGCTTTTGATTGATGTTTATGTAGAAAGTCGTTCAGGTACTACAACAAAAGGCAGAAAAGAATATAATCGTCTGTTTGAAGATATGCCACAGGAAAAATTTGATATTATAGTTATCAAATCACAAGATCGATTGATGCGAAATACAAAGGATTGGTATCTGTTTGTAGACAGATTGACAACGAATCATAAAAAACTTTATATGTATATTGAGCATAAGTTTTATTCAGCAGACGATGCTCTGATTACTGGAATAAAAGCAATTCTGGCAGAGGATTACAGTAGAGAGTTAAGTAAAAAGATCAATAATGCACACAGAGGCAGACAGAAACATAATGGGAACGTCATTTTAACCTCTAATGTATATGGGTTGCGGAAACTTCCTGATAAATCAATTGAATTGATAGAGGCAGAAGCAAAAGTGAAAGAAAGAATGTACATACTATGTGCAGAAGGATATGGGACTAGAACTATTGCAACAATTTTAAAAGATGAAGGTGTTCTTAATAGAAGTGGAAAACCATTTGAAGCCACTTCTATATTAAGAATGATTCGAAATCCTTTAAATAAGGGAACAGTTGTAATGAACAGAAAGCATTTTGATTTTGATACAAAGAGAACGATTAATGTTCCAGCGGAAGAACAATATGTTTATGAAAATAAAGTTCCACGTATTGTATCTGATGAATTATGGGAAAAAGCAAATGCACAAATTGATAAAAGAACGGCAGACAAGAATAAACCTGATGAAAAGACACGTGGAAAAAATCAAGGTAAATATCCACTCAGCGGAAAAATAGTCTGTGGTTTATGTGGGAAACCTTATTATAGGAGAATGAGAAAAAGATATAAAGATAAGGCTTCCATTTATGAATGGAAATGTAAAAGTTATCTGGATACAGGAAGGAATACAGGTAAATTAAATCGACCACAATTAAGAAAAGTACAATTAGATAATGTCGAAGGTTGTGACAATATTCATTTAAATGAAGATGCTTTTAATGAATTTCTTGAAAATTCATTGAAAGATAATTATGACATAGATAAAGAAAAAATCATGAACGATATGTTGACGTTACTTAAAAAAACATTGAAAGAAAATGATATACAACCAAAAATTGACGTACAAATATCTCTTAAAGAAAAGGTCGAATTGCAAATGAATATGTTAGTTAATAAATTGCTGGATGGTATAATTGATGATTCTTTATATAAAAACAAACAAAAGCAATTAGAAAAGGAATTGCAGACAATACAGGATAAAATAAAAGAATTAGAATTAAAAAAGGCAAAAGAGAGTGAATTGAAAGAAAGAATAGCACATATTGAAAAAGTTATCATAGAGAAAAATATTGTAGAAAAATCGACAGTAAATATGATGCTGAATGAGATTGATAAAATTACGATATATCCAACTTATATGGAGATAGAATTTTCCTGTTCGAAGATTTTAGGAATAGACAATTACGATATTACTGATAGACAGGATAAAATTCGAATCGAATATGGAAATCTGTTTAATTACAGACAGCAACAAAGAGATGATTTGCAAATGATTGTAGAATGTATGAAGAAAAAGCCCACAACTACAGCAAAAGAAATAGCTAAAGAGTGTGGTATTACGACATCAGGAGTGCAGCAAAGAATCACGAGACTGAGAAAAGCAGGAAGGGTTCATTTTGTCGGAAAAGCAGGAAAAGGTCATTGGGAAGTGTTGAAAGAATAACAAATTATCTATTGAGAGGAAATTTGAGTTATACTATAATATAAATGTAAAAGTACATAAAAACGAGTAGAAGGAGTGGTGAACCATGTGTAAAGAAAATGAATTAAGTTTTTCAATTTTTATTTTATACAGTCTTGCTGAAAAATGGAATAAAACTCCGGCTGCAGTTTACAATATATTAAATTCTACAGGTATCTTAGATAATTATATTATTGCAGGATACGATATGCTTCATACACTAGGAAAAGAGTATCTGGTAGAAGATATTACTGATTTTGTAAGGGAAAAAGGAGTTTATGTATGATAGTTTATCATGGAACTGTAGAAAAGATTGAAAAGCCGGATGTAAAACATTCAAAAAGATATCTTGATTTTGGAAAAGGATTTTATTTAACATCCTTTGAACAGCAGGCAAAGAAGTGGGCATTGCGAAAAGCTCTTCGACAAGAGAAAAAAGCATTTGTGAATGTCTATGAACTAAAAGATGATTTGAAGAAATATCGTGTATTATCATTTGAAAAAGAGAACGAAAAGTGGCTCGATTTTGTCTGTGCCTGCAGGAGAGGTGAGGAACTAAATCAAGAGTATGATATTATCATCGGAAGTGTAGCAAATGATGATGTATTTAAAACAGTAGATATGTATTTCAGAGGATTATGGGATAAAGAAAAGGTTCTGAATGAACTGAGATATTATAAGATGAATGATCAGATTTGTATTGTAAATCAAAAAACTTTGGATGAGGTGCTGGAGTTTAAGAAATCATATGAGGTGAAATAGCAATGGTAGATAAAAAGCAGCTTGCAGTGATTTATAAGCAAAACTTGGAGAATGATATTATTTTAAATATTGCAAAGATGAAAGGTATAGAAATCAGAGAAGCATTCGATATATATTATTCCAGTAAATTAGCTGGACAGATTGCTAATGGAGAATGTGGAATTGAGAATATGGATGCAAAATATCTTGCAGAAGATTTAATTGAAAATGAACAAGAATTGTTTAAATAACGAGAACTGACAGCGTAAAAAACTGTCAGTTTTTTATGTGTTAGAAGTTGCTTTTTATTTGACGAAAAAATAGATGATTGACTATATACGGAATGTTGAAATTTGGAGCTTTTTAGAGCGTGGATATTTATGCAACGTCAATTGTATGCACAGGGAAATACCTGGCTGGAGTAGATGATCAGATATCCTAATCCCTGTTTTGCACCGATAAATTCTCCGATTACCACTCCCACAAGACACAGTCCGATATTGACTTTCATCACGCTTAAAAGAAAAGGTACAGAAGCCGGCAGTACTACTTTGAAAAGTGTATCTTTTTTTCCTCCACCCAGTGTATAGATGAGTTTTAGTTCATCCTGATCAATTTCCTGAAATCCGGTATAGAGACTGATAATGGAACCGAATATGGCGACAGACATACCGGCAACTATGATGGTTTTCATATTCGCACCCAGCCAGACAATCAGAAGCGGGGCCAGGGCAGATTTTGGCAGACTGTTCAATACCACCAGATAAGGTTCCAGAATGGAGGAAAGTCTGGGGCAGAACCATAAAAGGATGGAGATTCCCACACCGAGCAGTACCACCAGAAAAAAACTGGCAAGCGTTTCAAAAAGTGTTATACCTATATGGTTGAGTAAATCCTGGTATAAAAGCATGTGAATGAAGGTCGATCCGATTCGTGATGGACTACAGAAAATAAAAGAATCAATCCACCCGAAACGTGCACTGATTTCCCATAGAATCAGGAAAACTAAAAATATCAGAATCCGCATGATGCGGATAAAATTTTTCTTTTTCTTCTGATTCCGCAAATATTGTTGTTGAAAAAATGATTCAGCCATTACCATTCAGCTCCTTCCAGATCTGATTAAAATAATTCTTAAATCCGGGAGCACTTCGGGAATTCATAGGGGTTCGATTTTCAATCCCCAGTTCTATTGGCAGTTCACAGCGAATTGTGGCAGGACTTTTAGACAGGACGATTACCCGGTCAGCCATACTGATTGCTTCTGAAATATCATGAGTTACCAAAAGCGCTGTCTTTTTCTCTTTTCGTATAATTTTTCCGATATCATCACTTACATTCAGACGGGTCTGATAATCCAGCGCAGAAAATGGTTCATCCAAAAGAAGAAGAGAAGGTTCCAGGGCAAGAGTACGTATCAGAGCTGCTCTCTGGCGCATTCCACCGGACAGTTGGGAAGGGCGGACCTGTTTAAAGTCAGAAAGACCATAATCGAAAAGGAGCTGATCTACCCGTTCTAGTCGATCCGGTGTCATTTTCTTTTGTATTTCCAATCCCAATATCACATTTTCATATACAGTTCTCCATTCAAACAAATGATCTTTTTGCAGCATATATCCAATGGAAAGTTTGGAATCCTGCAGGGGTTTTCCATTAATTGTGATAGATCCCTGTTCCGGCCGGAGAAGTCCGGCAATCAGATTCAGCAAGGTACTTTTTCCACATCCGCTGGGACCAACAAGTGCAACAAACTCTCCCTCCTTTACGGAAAAACTGATATGTGAAAGGGCAGGAATTTCTCCATCCAACGTATGATAGGATATTCCGATATCCTCAAGTTCCAATAAAGACTGCATAAGTATCCTCCCCAAAAGAAATTCAGTAAAACTATTCTGATATAGTATCATATGAAAAAACGTGAATGAAGTTACCAAACGTAATTCGTAAATCTTAAGAAACGATTACAAATGTGTAATATTTTTGGTAGTTGGTTGTGATAGTGCGAAATATCAGATATAATGTCTATATTGTAAAAAACAGGTTAAGAAAGAGAAGTTTTTGATGAAAAATAAGAAAAAAATATTGGCGAATGGTATCTTTCTCATCCTCGTCTTTGTACTCACGTTATATGGAGTTTTTTATGGTGAGGATCTGACGCAGATAAAAGAAGCAATCCGCGATACAGATTTTAGATATATTATTCCGGCGATCGGCTGTGTTGTGTTTTTTATCTGGGGAGAATCGATTATCATTCATTATCTTCTGAGAACTCTGCAGTTTCAGCTGGGCAAATGGAAGTGTTTTCTGATCTCGTCTGTGGGATTTTTTTTCAGTTGTATCACACCATCGGCCAGCGGCGGACAACCTATGCAGATGGTTTATTTGAAAAAGGAGAAGGTACCGATTCCCATATCGTCACTGGTACTGATGGTCGTTACAATTACATACAAAATGGTTTTGGTTTTACTGGGAATTTTTCTTCTGGTATTTCAGCACGGATTTGTACATAAATACCTGCAGGAAATTATGCCAGTTTTTTATTTGGGTTTGTTTCTTAATGTGATTTGTGTGTCGGTTCTTCTTTTACTGGTATTCCATCCGATGTTGATGAAGAAATTCATGATGAAAGGGTATGAATGGCTTGTTAAGCTTCATCTGGTTCGTCATGCTTCATCCAGAATCAAAAAGCTTGATGAGTCCATGGATCTGTATCATGAAACGGCAGATTATTTTAAAACACATTTTCGGGTGATCGTGTATGTGTTTTTGATTACATTTATACAAAGGATAGCATTGTTTGCTGTCACCTATTTTGTGTACAAGTCTTTTGGACTCAGGCGAATAGGAGGATATGATTTGATCATGCTTCAGGCAGTCATATCCGTGGCTGTAGATATGCTTCCGCTTCCGGGAGGAATGGGGATTTCAGAAAAATTGTTTTCTATTATTTTCCGAACAGTATTTGGAGCTGCACTTCTTTTACCGGGAATGATATTAAGCAGGGGACTCAGTTACTATACGGAACTTTTGCTCAGCGCTGTTATGACAGTAATCGGGCATCTTACATTAGGCCGAACAAGAAAAGCGGCTCAATAATAAATGAAAAGGTTGGGGGAACAAAGGTGATAGGTTTTTATAATTATACGGTGATTGTTACATATATTGGATTGTTAAGTTCGATCGCAGGCATGATGTTTGCGAAGAATGGATGGTTTAAAGCAGCACTGCTGTGTCTGGCGTTTTCGGGACTGTGCGACATGTTCGACGGTAAAATCGCGAGACGTAAAACTGACAGAACGGAGGATGAAAAAAACTTCGGCATCCAGATAGATTCTTTATGTGATATGGTCTGCTTTGGAGCATTTCCCATACTGCTTGCCTATTCTCTGGGGATGAATGGTCCGATCGGAATCTTTATACTGGCAATCTATGGTGTATGCGGAGTGATTCGTCTGGGATATTTTAATGTAATGGAAATAAAAAGACAGCAGGAAACTTCTGAAAATCGCAAATACTATAGTGGACTTCCGATTACATCTATTTCGGTAATCATGCCGCTGGTGTATATGATAAAAACTGTGATGGTCAAACATTTTTTCCTGCTTTTACATTGCAGTATGCTTGCTACGGGAATGCTTTTTGTAGTTGATTTTAAGATGAGAAAACCGAAAAATTCCACGCTGGCTGTTCTTGTCATTATAGTGTCGTTGGCTTTGCTTCGAATATTTCACGTATTTTAAGGAGGCGTATGTATGAAATATGCAGACAGACAAGGAAATTACTGGGAAGAAACATCATTTCAGGATAAGTTTCTTGAAAAATTATACGGCTGTGCTGCAGGAAGAATATTGGTTAAACTTCTAATACAGTCACCTGTATCCAAGCTGGGTGGTCTGTTTTTAAATGCACCGATTTCCAGATTATTGATTCCAGGATTTGTCAAACGACATCATTTATGTCCTGAACAGTGGGAGAAGCAATATTTTTCCTCTTACAATGATTTTTTTACAAGAAAATTGAAAGAAAGGGAACGGCCGCTCCCGGAGTCAGAAGATCTTTTAATCAGCCCCTGCGATGGGAAGCTTTCTGTATATTCGATCAGTGAAAAAGGAAGATTCAGGATCAAACACACAGGATATACACTGATCCAGCTTCTACGAAATCAAAAACTTGCAGATCGATTTCAGAACGGTTCCATATTCATTTTTCGACTTACAGTGGATGACTATCATAGATACTGCTACGTTGCAGATGGAGTGAAATCAAGTAATTATCGGATACCGGGCGTCCTTCATACCGTGAATCCAGTGGCAAATGATCAGGAAGCCATTTATAAAGAAAATACAAGAGAATATTGTCTGCTTCATACCAAACGATTTGGTACTGTGCTGATGATGGAAGTAGGAGCATTGATGGTTGGAAAAATCAATAACTATCATGGGGCCGGGAAAGTGAAGAGGGGACAAGAAAAAGGAAGATTTGAATTTGGCGGTTCAACGATCATCCTCCTTACGGAACCGGGAAAAGTGAAAATTGACCGTGATCTTCTTAAAAACAGCAGACACGGTTACGAAACTGTGGTAAAATCAGGGGAAGCCATTGGGCGGAAATTATAAAAGGAAGCGGATGAATATGCCAAATCAAAGAAATTACCAGAAAGAAATGGAAAGATCAATAGAAGAATTTACAAAGGAGGGGAAAATACCCTCCTTACTTTTGCATAGCTGCTGTGCACCCTGCAGCAGTTACGTGCTGGAAACACTTTCCGGACATTTCCGGATAACTGTATTTTATTACAATCCCAATATTTATCCGGAAGAAGAATACTGGAAACGCGTGAAAGAACAGGAAAATTTTATCAAACGTCTGCCGGTACGATATCCGGTGACATTTCTGGAAGGTGCGTATGAGAAAGACAGGTTTTATCAGGCAGTGAAAGGTCTGGAAAAAGAACCGGAAGGTGGAGAGCGCTGCAGTGTCTGTTTCAGGCTTCGTCTGGGGGAAGCGGTGAAAGAGGCGGTAAAAGGAAAATATGATTATGTGACTACTACACTTACGATAAGTCCTCTGAAAAATGCCCGGAAGCTCAATGAAATCGGGGAAGAGCTTTGCAGAGAACAACCGGTAATATGGCTTCCTTCGGATTTTAAGAAAAAGAACGGTTATAAACGTTCGACAGAGCTTTCAAAAGAATATGGAATGTACCGGCAGGATTATTGTGGCTGCGTATATTCTGTTCGTTCCGAGAACAGAAACACTTGCATAATTTAAAAGGCAGTGTTAAAATTTATTGGTACTTTACCGTATAAAAGCAGACAGTACCATAGAAAAATAGAAAGTGAGATTATAGTATGGCTCAGTTATGGGGAGGACGTTTCACTAAAGAAACGGACAAACTTGTTTATAATTTTAATGCATCCATTGGTTTTGATCAGAAGTTTTTCCATCAGGATGTACAGGGAAGTAAAGCCCATGTGACGATGCTGGCAAAGCAGGGGATCCTGACTAACGAGGAACGGGATGTAATTTTAAAAGGACTGGATTCCATCGTTGATGATGTGGATGCCGGAAAGCTGGAGATTACCAGCGAATATGAAGATATACACAGTTTTGTGGAGGCAAACCTGATCGACAGAGTGGGCGATGCAGGAAAAAAGCTTCATACAGGAAGAAGCCGCAATGATCAGGTGGCTTTGGATATGAAACTTTATGTTCGGGATGAGATTCAGGAGCTGGATAAACTGGTAAAGCATCTTCTTGAGACTTTGAATAAGATCATGGAAGCGAATCTGCACACCTATATGCCGGGATTTACTCATCTGCAGAAAGCTCAGCCGATCACACTGGCTCATCATATGGGAGCCTATTTTGAAATGTTTAAAAGAGACAGAAGCCGTCTTTCTGATATATACGACAGAATGAATTATTGTCCGCTGGGAAGCGGTGCACTGGCCGGAACCACCTATCCTCTGGACAGAGAGTACAGTGCTTCTTTGATGGAATTTGAAGGACCTACCTTAAACAGTATGGATTCTGTGGCGGATCGTGATTATGTGATTGAGCTTCTTTCCGCTCTTTCTACGATTATGATGCATCTAAGCCGTTTTTCTGAGGAAATCATTATCTGGAATTCCAATGAATACCGTTTTGTTGAGATTGATGATGCTTACAGTACCGGAAGCAGTAT